>JANOJR010000652.1:0-12174 GCA_031418855.1 Rubrivivax sp. | reverse complement strand
TGGATGTGGCCGGGCATGATGCCGATCTTGATTTCATCGGGCGTGATGAGCCCCGGGCAATTCGGCCCCAAGAGCAGCGTCTTCTTGCCGCCCTGCGATTCCTTGAGGATCATCTTGTTGCGCACCATCAGCATGTCACCGACAGGGATGCCTTCGGTGATGCAGATCACCAGGTCCAGATCAGCCTGCACGGCTTCCCAGATGGCGTCGGCAGCCCCGGCGGGCGGCACGTAGATCACGCTGACCGTCGCACCCGTGGCGGCTTTGGCCGCGGCCACGCTGGCGTGGATGGGAATGCCCTCGAAGCTCTCGCCGGCCTTCTTCGGGTTCACGCCGGCCACGAAGCATTGCTTGCCGTTGGCGTAAGACTGGCAGCCTTTGGTGTGGTACTGGCCGGTCTTGCCGGTGATGCCTTGGGTGATGACGCGGGTGTCTTTGTTGATGAAGATGGACATGTTGGTTTTCTCCTCGCGTTACTTCACAGCCGCGACGATTTTTGTCGCGGCTTCGGCCATCGTGTCAGCGCTGATGATGGGCAGCCCGCTCTCGGCCAGCAGCTTCTTGCCCAGGTCTTCGTTGGTGCCCTTCATGCGCACCACCAGCGGCACCGAAAGGTTGACGGCCTTGCACGCGGCAATGATGCCTTCGGCGATGGTGTCGCACTTCATGATGCCGCCGAAGATGTTGACCAGGATGCCTTCGACGTTCTTGTTGCCGAGCATGATCTTGAAGGCTTCGGTGACCTTCTCGGCGGTGGCGCCGCCACCCACATCCAAGAAGTTAGCCGGCTCGCCACCGAAGAGCTTGATGGTGTCCATCGTGGCCATGGCCAGGCCCGCACCGTTGACCAGGCAGCCGATGTTGCCGTCCAGGCTGATGTAGCTTAGATCGAACTTGCTGGCCTCGACTTCGGCCGGGTCTTCTTCGTCGAGGTCACGCCAGGCCACGATGTCGGGGTGGCGAAAGAGCGCGTTGGCGTCGAAGGTGAACTTGGCGTCCAGCGCCTTGATGGCACCACTGCCTTCCAGGATCAGCGGGTTGATCTCGGCCAGGCTGGCGTCACTCGCCATGTAGCAGGTGTAGAGCTGCTGCAAGACCTTGTTGGCCGCGGCCTGGCTGGCTTCGGGCACGCCGATGCCGCTTGAGAGCTCGCTGGCTTGCGCGTCGCTCAAGCCCACCAGCGGGTCAACGAAGACCTTCAAGATCTTCTCCGGTGTCTTGTGCGCCACCTCTTCGATGTCCATGCCGCCTTCGCTGCTGGCCATCAAGGCCACCTTCTGCGTGGCGCGGTCGGTCAGCGCGGCGACGTAATACTCCTTCTTGATGTCGGCACCTTCTTCGACGAGCAGCCGGCGCACCTTCTGGCCGACGGGGCCGGTTTGATGGGTGACGAGCTGCATACCGAGAATTTGACCGGCGATGGTTCTCACCTCATCGACCGAGCGCGCCAGCTTGACGCCGCCGCCTTTGCCGCGGCCGCCGGCGTGGATTTGCGCCTTCACGACCCACACGCTGCCGCCGAGTTTTTGTGCGGCTTCGACCGCCTCTTGCACCGTGAACGCGGCGTAACCGCGTGGCACCGGCACGCCGTGGGTGCGCAGCAGCTCTTTGGCCTGGTATTCATGGATCTTCATCGGCGTCTCCTCACTTCAAATGTTGGCTTCTTGGACCGGCAGCGCAGCGGGGCGAACCCAGCGCGGGTAGAAGGTTTGCACGACCGCTCCGTCACTGCGCAGGGCATGACAGCGGTCGATCTGGTAAGGGCGCACGTCGCCGTCGCCCTTGGTGTCGATGACTTCACCGGCAAAGGCCTGGATCACGGCGGTGGGCAGCACCTGCGCCAACTCGGTGAGGTGGGTGCAGCCGAGCACACCGCCGAGCCTCTCGAGCAAGTTCTTGCGAAAACCCCGGGCCAGACTTAGGCCGACCAGCCGCGCGTAGGCGTCGCCGTGCTCGCCGCATTGCGGCGTGTAGGGCATCCAGCGTGACTCGGAGCCGGCTTCATGGATCACTAGCTGCTCGTCCACCACCAGGCGCAGATGCATCTCGTGGATGGGTGTACCGGCAAGGCGCAGGCCGCTGCCCAGTTTGGCGTCGCGTGTTTTGGTGTCGATCAAGACTGCGTCGACTTCCCAGAAGCCGTCGCCACGCGAGAACACCTGCACATCGAACTGGCGGCGGTGTTTGAGCTGGCGGTGCGGCGCCGCGGCAGGGAGCGTCATCGGTGGGGCGTGGGGGGCTTGGCGGGCGCAGCGAGCGGCGGCGGTGCCGCGCTTTCAGTGCGGCGGCGAATGTAGCATGCTGCTGCGCAACAACTGGCGCCCGCGCCAGTGCCGGTACTCAGTCGTCCGCGTCGCCGTGATCGCGCAGGATGCGCTGAATGACGGCGTTGGAAAAGCCCCGGCCGGCGAGGAAGCGCATCTGCTTGCCGAAGGCCTTGGCGTCAGTTGGCAGCTCGCCGAACTTGCGGCGCCAGACCTCACGGGCGTGCGCCAGTTCGCCGTCTTTGGCCTGCGCCAGGGTACTGCTGATGAGCGCGCCATCCAGCCCCTTGAGCTGCATCTCGCGGCGCAGGCGGTTGACGCCAAAACGCGGAGCCTTGCTGGCAAGCATCTGCGCGGCGGTGCGCTCGTCGCTGAGGAAGCCTTTGGCGCTGAGCTCGTCCAGCGCGTTGGCGATGTCGTGCTGAAGCGCTTGCTTCTTGGCTTGTGCGGCGTCGTCGGGGTCAAGGTCGTCGTCGGTGTCATCGACGTCAACAGCGGCGTCCAGGGCAGTGGCGGCAGCGTCGGCCTCGCCACGGTCACGGCGCGCCGGTCGTGCAGGCCGCGTCAGCGCGCGCATCAACTTGCGCTCAAGCTCGGCCCGCGAGTGTTCGCGCTGCGCCAGGTAGCGCAGCGCCTGCCCTTTGATCGACAGGCCCGGCGTGGCGGCCATCACAGCCCAGACCTCAAACCTACTTCGCGCCGCCGCCTTCGACATTGAGCAGCGGGATGCCCACCGAGGCGCGCACCTGGTTTTCGATCTCGTGCGCGATGTCGACGTTTTCACGCAGGAACTCGCGCGCGTTGTCTTTGCCCTGGCCGATTTTTTCGCCTTTGTAGGCGTACCAGGAGCCCGACTTTTCGAGTATCTGCGCGGTCACGCCCATGTCGATGATCTCGCCCTCGCGGCTGATGCCTTCGCCGTAGAGGATGTCGAATTCGGCGGTCTTGAAGGGCGGTGCGACCTTGTTCTTCACGACCTTGACCTTGGTCTCGCTGCCGATGACTTCTTCACCCTTCTTGATGTTGCCGGTGCGGCGGATGTCCAGGCGCACTGAGGCGTAGAACTTCAGCGCGTTGCCGCCGGTGGTGGTTTCGGGGTTGCCGAACATGACGCCGATCTTCATGCGGATCTGGTTGATGAAGATGACCATGGTGTTGGTCTTCTTGATCGTGGCCGTGAGCTTGCGCAGGGCCTGGCTCATGAGGCGCGCTTGCAGGCCCGGCAGGCTGTCGCCCATCTCACCTTCGAGCTCGGCCTTGGGCGTGAGGGCGGCCACCGAGTCGATGACGATCAGGTCGACCGAGCCCGAGCGGACCAGCGCGTCGACGATTTCCAGCGCCTGCTCGCCGGTGTCGGGCTGCGAGATCAGCAGCTCTTGCAGGTTGACGCCGAGCTTTTGTGCGTACTGGATGTCGAGCGCGTGTTCGGCGTCGATGAAGGCGCAGGTGCCGGCGACCTTTTGCATCTCGGCAATAACTTGCAAGGTGAGCGTGGTCTTGCCCGAAGACTCCGGGCCGTAGATCTCGACGACGCGGCCGCGTGGCAGGCCGCCGACACCGAGGGCGATGTCCAGGCCAAGCGAGCCGGTGGAGACGACCTGGATGTCTTCGATCTTCTCGCCGTCGCCCAGGCGCATGATCGAGCCCTTGCCGAACTGCTTTTCGATCTGCGAGAGTGCGGCTTGCAGGGCCTTGGCTTTTTCGGTGTTGAGGGCTTTGACGGGTGCGTCCATGAGGGTCTCCAGTGGCTACGTGACGATGGCCGCATTATCACCAAAGCTGGATGTTTGTACAGTGCCCTCTGAAGAGGGAATTCCTGGCTTGGCCAGGTCCCCCATGCGAGGGCACACCTTGGAGGGGTGGCTCCTAGAATGGGCCACCGCAGCCGCACGAAGACGGCGCCGACAGGAGACACGCCATGCGCATCCTCATCGCCGAAGACGACCAGGTTCTGGCCGACGGCCTCTTGCGCTCACTGCGCGCCGCGGGCTACGCGGTGGACCAAGTCGGCAGTGGCAGCGAGGCCGACGCGGCCCTGGCCTTGCACCCGTTTGACCTTGTCATCCTCGACCTTGGCTTGCCCAAGATGCATGGCTTTGAGGTGCTGCGAAAACTGCGCGCGCGCGGCTCCAGCATGCCGGTGCTGATCCTCACGGCCGCCGACAGCGTGGAGCAGCGCGTCAAGGGCCTGGACCTGGGCGCCGACGACTACATGGCCAAACCCTTCTCGCTGGAAGAGCTTGAAGCGCGTGTGCGCGCGCTCACGCGTCGTGGCATGGGCAGCGCGTCCAGCGTCATCAAGCATGGGCCGCTGAGCTTCGACGCCACCGGCCGCGTGGCCTACTTCAACGAGCAGATGCTCGACCTTTCGGCGCGCGAGCTGAGCCTGCTTGAAGTGCTGTTGCAGCGCGCCGGGCGCCTGGTCAGCAAGGAGCAGCTCGTCGAGCGCCTGTGCGAATGGGGCGAAGAGGTCAGCAACAACGCCATCGAGGTCTACATCCACCGCCTGCGCAAGAAGATCGAGCATGGGCCGGTGCGCATTGCCACCGTGCGCGGCCTGGGCTATTGCCTCGAAAAGATCAACGCTTGAGCCAGGCGCCCCGCACCACGCAGGGCCAACGTTCGCTCTTCGGCGAGATCCTCGACTGGATGCTCGCGCCGCTCTTTCTGATCTGGCCGATGAGCGTGGCGCTCACGTGGCTGGTGGCACAGAGCATTGCCAACCCGCCCTACGACCGCGAGCTCGGCGAGATGACACGCGCGCTGGCGCACGATGTCGCTGCCGAATACAGCGGCGGCCGCGCGCCGCAGGGTGCGGCCATGGTGCGCCGCCTGGAGCGCACGGCGGCGCAATTGGTGCGGCTGGAGGACGATGACCACATCTACTTCCAGCTGCTCGGCCTGCGTGGCGAGCTGCTCGCGGGCGAGGCCTCGCTGCATGTACCCCCCAGCGACGAGCCGCGCGACAACGTGGTGCGCTACCGCGACGACGTGCTCAAGGACGAGCCTGTGCGCGTGGCCTATGTCTGGCTGCCCGTGGGCGCGCCGGGCGCCGAGCACAGTGTGCTGGTGCAGGTGGCCGAGCGCCTGGACAAACGCTCGCAGCTCGCCACCGAGATCATCAAGGGCGTGATCCTGCCGCAGTTCGTGATCTTGCCGGTGGCGGTGCTGCTGGTGTGGTTCGCGCTCTCGCGCGCGATCAAGCCGCTGTCTGAGCTGCAGCAGCGCATTCGCAATCGCGACAGCGGCGACTTGAGCCCGATCCCCGAGGGCGACGTGCCCGAAGAAGTGGCCCCGCTGGTGGCCGCCATCAACGACGTGCTGCTGCGGCTGGACAAATCGATGGCGGGCCAGCGCCACTTCCTGGCTGACGCTGCGCACCAGCTGCGCACGCCGCTGGCGGGCTTGCGCATGCAGGCCGAGCTGGCCGAGCGCGAACTCGTGGGCATGCCGGGCGACAACAAGGCGGTGCGACATTCGCTACAGCAGATTGCCATCTCAAGCCAGCGCGCCGCGCACATGGTCAACCAACTGCTGGCGATGGCCCATGCTGAAGACGAAGGCCAGGCGCTGCAACGCGAGCGAGTGGACCTGGCGCAAGTCTGCATCGACGCCGTGCGCGACTTCGTGCCGCGCGCGTTGGCCAAGCGCATCGACCTCGGCTACGAAGGCCCGGGCGACGCCGCAGCCACAGCGCTGCTGGCGCACCCGGTGCTGGTGCGCGAGCTGGTGCGCAACCTTGTGGATAACGCCATCCTTTACACGCCTGCGGGCGGCACGGTGACGGCGCGCGTGGCCATGGCCGACGCTGGCAGAGCGCTCGTGCTGGAGGTTGAAGACAGCGGCCCCGGCATCGCCGCCAGCGAGCGCGAGGCCATCTTCCGGCCGTTTTATCGCGTGCTGGGCGTGCCCGGCGGGCCGGTTGAAGGCAGCGGCCTGGGGCTGGCCATCGTCAAAGAGATTGCCGACAAACATGCGGCCACGGTGCGCGTGCAGGACACCAACAGCGCGAGCCCGCCGCTGGGCCCGGGCGCGCGCATCACGGTGCGCTTTGTGGTGCCGGGCGCGCCGTAAAGCGCCACAGCGCGGAGTCGTCTTCGTCGGCGAGCCCGGCCTGCAGCGCCGCTGCAAAACGCGCCGCCGCCACTGCGCCGAGCGGAGTGCTGAAGTCGACCTCGCGCGCCAGGGCCAGCGCCAAGGCGCTGTCTTTGGCCAGCAGTGACATTTGCGCGCCGACGCTGGCGTCCCCCGCGAGCACACGCTGCAAGCGCTCGCTGCCGATCCAGCTTTGGCCGCTGGACTGTTCGATCACCGCGAGCGTCATCGCCGCATCCAGCCCCAGCTTTTGTGCCAGCGCCATGGCCTCGCAGGCGCCGACAAGGTTGATGGTCGCCAGCAGGTTGTTCACGAGCTTGGTGCGTGCACCGTCGCCTGCGCGCGTGCCAACGTGATGCAAGCGGCTGGCGAGCTGCACCAAGAGCGGCTGCCACTGCCGAAACACGGCCTCGGTGCAGGCCACCATCAAGCTCATGCTGCCGTCGCGTGCGCGCACGGGGCCGCCGGACATCGGCGCGTCAAGGCAAGCCACGCCCTCAGCTTGCAGCGCGGCGGCGAAGGCTTCGGTGTCAGCCGCGCCGATGGTTGGGCACAGCACCAGCGCTCGCGGCAGCGGTTGCGCGTGCAGCACGCCGTCGGCATCGAACAGCACGCGGCGAACTTGGCTCGCGTCGACGACGACGATGAACACGAGCTCACAGGCGGACGCCAGTTGCACCGCAGTTGGCTGCACGCGGCAGCCTTCGGCCAAGGCAACGCGCGCCGGGTCGATGTCACGCACATGCACCTCGTGGCCGAGCTCGCGCAAGCGCTGCGCGATGGCCAGGCCCATCAAGCCGATGCCGATGACGCCGACGTTCATGACGGCATCAGCCGCCGGCTGCGCGACACCGACATCAAGATGCCCAGGCCCAATCCCAGCGAGACCATCGCCGTGCCGCCATAGCTGATGAAGGGCAAGGGCACGCCCACCACCGGCAAGATGCCGCTGACCATGCCCATGTTGACGAAGGCGTAGGTGAAGACCGACATCGTCATGGCCGCAGCCAGCAGCCGCGTGAAGACGGTGGGCGCTTCGGCCGCGATCATCAAACCGCGAATGATGAGGAAGGCGAAGGCGCACAAGAGACTCACCACACCAGCGAGACCGAACTCTTCACAAAAGGCGGCGAAGATGAAGTCGGTGGTGCGCTCGGGAATGAATTCCAGGTGCGTCTGCGTGCCCTGCATGAAACCCTTGCCCGAGAGGCCCCCGGAGCCGATGGCGATCATGCCCTGGATGATGTGAAAGCCTTTGCCCAGCGGGTCCTTCGTGGGGTCTAACAAGGTACATACGCGGTGGCGCTGGTAGTCGCGCAGAAAGGGCCACTTCACGCCGGCTTCGCAGATGGTTTCTTCGGCCACGATGACGGCCACGATGCCCACGGCCACCAATGCCAGCAGCGGCAGCACCAGCCGCCACGACAACCCGGCGAAGAAGATCACGTACAGGCCACCGAAGAGGATCAAGAGCGCCGTGCCCAGGTCAGGCTGCTTGACGACGATGCCCACCGGCACCGCCAAGAGCGCGGCGGCGACCAGGAAGTCGGGCACACGCAGCTGGCCTTCGCGCTTCTGGAACCACCAGGCCAGCATCAAAGGCATGGCGATCTTCAGCACTTCACTCGGCTGGATCACGATGCCGATGTTGAGCCAGCGGGTCGCACCTTTTTTGGTGATGCCCATGCCGGGCAAGGCGGTGACGATGAGCAGCACGATGCCGGCGATGTACAGCGGCACGGCGAGCTGCTGGAGCTTCTGCGGTGGCACCTGCGCCACCACGAAGAGCACGCCCAGCGCGATGAGCATGTTGCGGCCGTGGTCGACAAAACGCGTGCCATGGTCAAAGCCGGCCGAATACATCGTCACCATGCCGATGGCCGCCAACAGCGTGATGGCCAAGAGCAAGGGCCCGTCAAAGCCCATCAGGACGGTGCGCAGACGCTGCCAGGGCGCGGGGCTGTCGAAGACGTGGTTCATCGCGCGGGTGCCGCCCCTGCCGCCGCCGTGGCAGTCGCTACGGTCTGCGGCTGCGCCACCACCGCCGCAGCATTGGCCGCAGCAGCCTGCCCTGGCAGCGGTATGTCCTCTGCGCGGCGCGGTTTGCCGATGGGTGCGCTGGACTTGCCGATGCGCGTGGCCGCCAGGTCTTCTTCGCTCGGGTACTGGCCCAAGAGCAGGTAGTCAAACACGCGTCTGGCGATGGGTGCGGCGGCCTCGGAGCCGAAGCCGGAGTTTTCGACCACCACCGCCAGCGCAATCGTCGGCGCGCTGATCGGCGCGGCGGCGATATAGAGCGAGTGGTCGCGCTGGTACTCGTCCATCTTGGCGGCGTTGTAGCGCTCGTTCTGGCGGATGCCCACGGCCTGCGCCGTGCCGGTCTTGCCGCCGCTGGCGTAGGCCGCACCGGCAAAGACGCGCGTCGAGGTGCCTTCGATCGTGACGCCATGCAGCGCGCGCTTGATGAGCTCGACGTGCTCGGGGTTCATCGGCATGGGCGCCAGCGCGTCATTGGCCGCGCGTTTGCGCTCGTTGGTGACGACGTCCTGGATCTCACGCACCAGCCGCGGCTTGAAGCGCTGGCCACCGGCCACCAGCGTGGCGGTGGCGCTGGCCAGTTGCAGCGTGGTGAAGCTGTTGTAACCCTGGCCGATGCCCAGCGAGATGGTCTCGCCGGCATACCAGCGCTGCTGCTCGGGCTTTTTGTAAGCGCGCTTCTTCCATTCGGTGGACGGCAGCAGGCCGGTGAGTTCACCTTCGAGGTCGATCTCGGTGCGCCGCCCAAAGCCGAAGGGCAGCAGCTGCGCGTGCATCAGGTCGACACCCATCTCATTGGCCAGTGAGTAGTAGTAGACGTTGCTCGACTTGACGATCGAGCGATGCATGTCCACAGCGCCCAGGCCACCGTCGCCATGGCTGCGAAAGGTGTGGTTGCCGAACTGGAAGGTGCCGCCGTCGTGGATCACGGTGGTGGCCGTGCGCTTGCCGCTGGTCAGGGCCGCCATGGCCATAAAGGGCTTGAAGGTCGAGCCTGGCGGGTAGGTGCCCCGGGTGGCGCGGTTCAAGAGCGGCTTGTCGATGCTCTCGTTGAGCTCGCGCCAACTCTCACTGTCGATGCCGTCGACAAAAAGATTGGGGTCGAAGCTGGGTTTGCTGACAAACGCTAACACTTCACCGGAGCGGGGGTCGATCGCCACCAGCGCGCCACGGCGTTCCCCGAACATGCTTTCCACCAGCGCCTGCAAGCGGATGTCGATCGAGAGTTGCAGCGTATGCCCCGGTGTCGCCGGGTTGCTGGAGAGGCGACGCACGGCGCGACCGCCGGCGCTGGTCTCGACCTGCTCGAAGCCTGCCGTGCCGTGCAGTTCACGCTCGTAGCTTTGTTCCAGGCCGAGCTTGCCGATGTACTCGGTGCCCTTGTAGTTGCCTTGGTCCTCGTCGCTCCAGTCGTCCATGGCCTTCTTTTCGGCCTGGTTGATGCGCCCGATGTAGCCCAGGAGGTGGCTGCCCACCTCGCCCATGGGGTACTGGCGAAAGAGCCGCGCTTTCACGTCGACACCGGGGAAGCGAAAACGCTGCGCCATGAAGCGCGCCACGTCTTCGTCGCTGAGCTTGGTGCGGATGGGCAGCGACTCGAAGCTCTTGCCTTCGTCGAGCAGGCGCTTGAAGCGGCGGCGGTCGCGGGTGCTGATCTCCAGCAAGTCACTGAGCTCGTCGACCACGGCGTCTAGCGCAGCGGCACCACCACGCAGCCGCGCCGGCGAGATCTCCAACGTATACGCCGAATAGTTGGTGGCCAGCACCACGCCGTGGCGGTCAACGATCAAGCCGCGGTTGGGCACGATGGGCAGCACGGCGATGCGGTTGGCCTCGGCCTGCGTGGCAAGTTCCTCGTGGCGAAAGACCTGCAAATGCACCAGGCGCGCACCCAGCAGCACAAAGGCCAGCAGCACAAAAGCCGCTGCTGCAATGAGGCGGCCACGGAACTGGCCGATCTCGCGGTCGACGTTTTTCAGCTCGGTCATGGTGTGGCTTGGGTGCACATCACAAGGGCCGATTTTGGTCGGGGTCGGGCGCTCGGCGCTGCGGCGCCAGCAGCAGCAGCACCACCAGCGGCCACAAGAGCCCTTCGAACAAAGGTGCGAGCAAAAGCACCCAGCCCGGGAACATGTCGCCCGCGAGCAAACGCACAATGAGCGCCACGGCATGCGCGGCGAAGAACACGGGCAGGATCTGCAGCGCCTGCTCGGCAATGCCGAACCACAAGAGGCGGCGGTGGATGGTGATGGCGATGTAGCTCAGCAGCGTGTAGGCCAGTGCGTGCTGGCCCAAGAGCGCGCCGTTGTTGACGTCGATCAACAGCCCCAGGACAAAAGCCACGCCCACGCCCACGCGGCGCGGCTGGTGTACGTTCCAGAACACCAGCACGACGGCCAGCAGGTCCGGCGCGCCGGGCATGCGGCCCAGGGGCAGCAAGACCACGACCATGGCCACCAGCAGCGTGAAGGCGATGAAGAGCGGGTTGACCGGCAGCAGCAGCTGGTCCGAGCCACGCGGCATGATCATCGGCTGGCCCCTTTGCTGGCCGACGCCGCGCTCGCGGCCGCTGCTGTTTTGCCACGCGTGGCCTTGGCGCCGGGCACGGGCTCGGCCTGCGGGCGCGGCGGCAGTTGCACCGACGTGGGCTCCAGCACCAGCAGATGGCGCACGCCGTCGGCGGCCGCCACGGGAGCCAGCAGCACACGCGCAAAGCTCGACTCGACACGGCGCTCCACGCTCACCACCTTGGCCACCGCCAGCCCGGGCGGATAGACGCCGTCGACGCCGCTGGTGTGCAACACGTCGCCTTGTTGCACGTCGGCGTTGCCCGACATGAAGCGCAGCTCCATCACCGCGCCGCTGGGCCCGCTGATGCCACCGAAGGCGGCGCTGCGCTGCTGCGTGCGCGTGTTCAGCACGGGGATGGCGGCGTCTTTGTCGGCCAGCAGCGTGGCCTCGCTGGACAGCGCGTAAACGCGCGTGACTTGGCCGATCACGCCAAGGTGGTTGATGACCGGCGCGCCAAGCACCACACCTTGCGCTTTGCCGGCGTCGATGAAGAGCTTGCGCGAATAGGGGTCGGCGGCTTCGTACATGACCTCGGCGGCGAGGCTGCGCACCTGGATTGACGGGCGCATGGCGAGCAAGGCGCGAAGCTGCGTGTTTTCAGCGCCCAGTTGCTGCGCGCGCGCGGCTTTCTCCGACATTTGCGCCAGCAGCAGCTGCGCGCGGCGCTCGCTGGCCACGGCCTGCTCCAGCCCCTGCAAGTGGTCGCGCCCGGAACCCAGCAGTTGCACTGGCACGGCGAGTGCGCGCTGCACCGGCAGCAGCACGATGGCCAGGCCTTCGCGCAAGGGAACCGCGACACGAAAGCGCGTGTCGGCGACCATCAAAAAGACGGCCAGCGCCGAGAAAAATATCAGCTTGGTGCGGGCCGAAGGGCCCTGGCGAAAGAACGGGGGCGGCGAGCGGTCGAGCGTGCCCATTGGCATGGCGCGGCTCCCGTGATCGCAAGGTCAGTGCGGCAACGTCATTCCGACGTGAAGATGCCGCGCTGGCGGTCCATGCGCTCCAGCGCCATGCCGCAACCACGCACGACGCAGGTCAGCGGGTCTTCGGCCACGAGCACGGGCAGGCCGGTTTCCTCGGCGAGCAAGCGGTCGAGGTCGCGCAAGAGTGCGCCGCCACCGGTGAGCATCATGCCGCGCTCGGCGATGTCCGCGCCCAGCTCGGGCGGCGTCTGCTCCAGCGCGTTTTTCACCGCGCTCACCATCTG
>JANOJR010000651.1:0-4449 GCA_031418855.1 Rubrivivax sp. | reverse complement strand
CGCGCGCAGCTGCGCCGCGCGGGCGATGGGTGGTGATCGGCTTGTCGCTGCCTGGAGGCGCAGCGCGGTGGACGTGTCAGTGACGCATGGCCGTTAGAAGGCCCGTGGTACTGGGTCCGGGTGAGGAGCGAGGAAGAAGTTGCGCGCTCAACTCAGCCAGCGAAAGCCGCGAGGGGGGCAATGGCAATTGGATTCATAGCGGCCTCCGGTCAGGTTTGAAAGAGCGCGCAATGTGCCTGGGCTGTGCGGGCGCGTCAAGCCCAAAGTGGCCCAAAGTGACCCTAAAGCGCGGGCCGTTGCGAGAACGCTTAAACGCTCAGCCGCGCCGCCGCCGCATCGATCGAAGCTTTCAGTTCCGCATAGCTGTGATGCACCTTGAACTGCGGGAACTGCGCCGTGATGCTCTCGGGCGGGTGGATGAAGAATCCCGCGTCGGCCGCGCCCAGCATGCCGGTGTCGTTGAACGAATCACCGGCGGCGATGACCTTGTAGTTCAGGCTCTTGAAGGCGTTGACGGCGTGGGTCTTGGGGTCGCGCTGGCGCAGCTTGTAGTCGGCGAGGAAACCGTCGGCGTCGGTGATGAGGCGGTGGCACATCAGCGTGGGCCGGCCCAGCGCCTGCATCATGGGGTCGGCAAATTCGTAGAAGGTGTCCGACAGGATGATGACTTGAAACCGGGTGCGCAGCTCGTCAAGAAAATCCTTCGCGCCAGCCATCGGGCTCATGCCTTTGATGACGGCCTGGATGTCGGCGAGCTTCAAGCCGTGCTGGCGCAAGAGGCCCAGGCGCCAGCGCATGAGCTTGTCGTAATCGGGCTCGTCGCGCGTGGTGCGGCGGAAGTCAGTGATGGCTGTGCGCTCGGCGAATTCGATCCAGATTTCAGGGATCAAGACGCCTTCAAGATCGAGGCAGACGATGTGCATGCAAGTGGTTCCACGAGTGGTGCGCTCATGCTATCGCAGCCCTGGGTTGCCATTGCCCGTTGTCGTTGCCCGTGTCACTGCCCGCCCGCACCCCACAGCTGCTTCAAGCGCGCGTCGCGGCCACAGGATGTGCGGTAGTAGTTGTAGCGCACGGGGTTCTTCTTGTAGTAGTCCTGGTGGTAGTCCTCAGCGACGTAGAAAGGCCCGGCGCGCTCGATCGTCGTGACGTTGGGTTCCTTGATGGGTTTGCTTTTTTCCACGGCGCCACGCGACGCGCGCGCGGCCGTGAGCTGCGCTTCGTCATGCGCGTAGATGGCTGTGCGGTAGGGCGAGCCGGCGTCGCAGAACTGGCGGTCTTTGGTCGTGGGGTCGATGCTCTTCCAGTACACCGCTAACAGTCTTTCGTAGCTGACTTTGGCCGGGTCGTAAACGATCTCCACCACTTCGGCGTGGCCGGTGGTTTTCGTCACGACTTGCTCGTAGGTCGGGTTGGCGGTCTTGCCGCCGGTGTAGCCCGAGGTCGTGCTGATGACGCCCGCCACCTTGTCGAAGTCGGCTTCGACGCACCAGA
This sequence comes from Rubrivivax sp., assembly GCA_031418855.1. GTDB lineage: Bacteria > Pseudomonadota > Gammaproteobacteria > Burkholderiales > Burkholderiaceae_C > Rubrivivax. Next base: position 2,955 of record JANOJR010000651.1, on the reverse strand, counting down.
AGCAGCCGCCGGCGAAGGTCGCCTTGGCGGTGGTTTGGGCGTGCAGGGGCCCTGCCGCCGCAAGGGCGAACAAGGCCGTGTAGGTGAGTGTGAACGTGACGCGTTTGAACATCGTGACTCCTCAAACTGACGTGGGCGCAAAACGCAGCGCCACGCCGTTGTTGCAATAGCGCTTGCCGCTGGGCCGTGGGCCGTCGTCGAAGACGTGACCCTGGTGGCCGCTGCAGCGTGCGCAGTGGTATTCGGTGCGCGGCAGGATCAGCTTGAAGTCACGCTGCGTGCCGACGTGTCCAGCGATGGCCGTGTGAAAACTCGGCCAGCCCGTGCCGCTTTCATACTTGGTGTCGGACGTGAAGAGCGCCAAATCGCAGCCGGCGCAGTGGTAGGTGCCGGCGCGCTTCTCAAGGTTCAAGGCACTCGTGCCCGCGCGCTCGGTGCCGTGCTTGCGCAGCACATCAAACTGCGCCGGCGTCAGGCGCTTGCGCCATTCGTCGTCGCTGAGCTCGAGCCGGCCCACGCCGGCCGCTGCGGTGCTGCTGGCCGTGCTGGTGGCTGCGCTTGCGGCGCTCGAAAGGCCAAGCGCTGAGAAGAGATGGAACAACTGGCGACGGGTCATGACGGGTTCCTTGCAAACGTTGCGATGCAGCTTGGTCGGCGCACCGCGCCGGATCTTTCAACCCAGTTTGAGCAGCGCGGCAAGCAGACTCTGGCGCACCTCGGCGGGCGCGGCGTCGGCCAAGGTTTGGCAGAACTGTTCCCGCTCCGTCGCCTTGGCGGCCGCGTTCTTCACCACCACGCTGGCGATGGGGCCGAGATGGTCGGCCAACAATTTGCGCGCGCGCTCAAGCAGCGCGGCGTCGGGCGCGAAACGGGCCTTGGTGCCGCTGGCTGCTGCTGCCGATGTGACCGCACTGCCGCCGCGCAGGCCCGAGTCCGGCTTGGCGCGGCTGCCCGTGCGCACGCCCGACGCGGCCGCGCGGTCAAGGAACTCGGCGCGCTCGCCAGGCTGGGTGACCTGCTCGGCCAGCTTGCTGTAGAGCTGCTCCAGGTCGTGGCAGTCACGCGCGGCGCGGCGCACCATCACCGTGGCCATGGGGCCTACGTACTGCGCCAAAGCATGCTCGACGCTGGCGAGTTGCGCGCGGTCCCAATGCGTTGGCGCGCTGGCGTGTGAGGCCGCACTCGCACCCGTGGCGCCGGCGCGGCCGTGCAGGTTCAGCGGCTGGCCCGGGGCGGGGGCAGGCACGCCCGAGCTGACGATGGTTTGCTCCCAACTCGCCGCGTCGATGGGCTCACCCACGGCGCGCTCGATGGCGGCCTTGAAGTCGTCGGCGGTGCTGAAGCGCCGTGCCGGGTCTTTGGCCAAGGCGGTGGACACCAGCGCATCGTAAAAATGTGGCCGCTGGGCCGTGAGGCTCTGCGACGGCAGCGGCGGCGGTTCGTGCACCACCTTGTACATCAGCGACTCGGTCGAGCCGGTAAACGGCGGGTGGCCCACCAGCAGCGTGTAGAGCAACACGCCGGCGCTGTAAAGGTCCACGCGCCGGTCAATAGCGTCACCACGAAACTGCTCGGGCGCCATGTACGAAGGCGTGCCGATCAGCGTGTGCATCTGCGTGAGGTTGGCGTCCTCGATGCGCGCAACGCCGAAGTCGGCAATCTTCAGCCGCCCATTGCGACCCAGGATCACATTGGCCGGCTTGATGTCGCGATGCCATACGCCCGCTTCGTGCGCGTGGTGCAGCGCTTCAAGCAGCTGCGTCATCAACCCGGGGATGTCGTCGTCGGTGAAGCGCACTTTGTGCGAGAGGTAGTGCGCCAGCGTCAGGCCCTCCACGAACTCCATGGCGATGTAGGCCACGTCGTCTTCTTGCCCGAAGTCGAACACCGAGACGATGCCCGGGTGCGACAGCCGCCCTGCGGCCTGCGCTTCGTTGCGAAAGCGCGCGGCCACGCCAGCACCGCCGCCGCCTTCACCCGTGAGTGATTTGCGTATGGTCTTGAGTGCCACCACGCGGCGGATGTCGGGGTCGAAGCCTTTGTAGACCACGCCCATCGCGCCCTCACCGAGCACGCTGGTGATCTGGTACTTGCCCAGGCGCGTGGGGTGGGTCACGTCAGTTTTCCAGCATCTTCATGGCCGCCACCACGCTGGCGCGCATGCGGCTGAAGGAGTGCGCCAGCACGCCGATCTCGTCCCGGCTCTTGCTGTCGAATTCGGGCGCGGTGAGCTCGCCCTGGCTGACCCGATCGGCCAGCTCCGACAAGCGTGTCACCGGGCGCACCACCACAAACCAGATCATGGCATTGAGCAGCACGCCCACCACGCCGAAGACGCCGATCAGCGAGCCCATGAACACCGTGAACGACGCGTCAGCGCGGCGCATCGGCACGGTCAGTGGGATCGAGACGATCTGCGCGCCGATGACCTCGTTCAACTGCCAGCCAAAGCCGTTGGCCGAGCCATAGCGGTCGACCATGGTCTTGGGCGCGGCTTCCACGCTGCTGTGGCATTGCAGACAGGCCGGGTTGGTGATGCGCAGCGGCCGCGCCACGTAGATCGACGTGCCCGTGGGTGTGTCGCGCTGGCCGACAAATTCCTTCAGCTCGGCATCGCTGCGGAATTGGTTGACGACGTCGACCTCCCAGCCCACGGCGCGGTCACGCGGGTTGGTGGGGTTGAGCGTGGCCTCTTTGTAGAAGTACTCGGGGTAGCGGACCTTCAAAGCGCCCAGCACTTCCACCGCCGAAAAGCTCGGCACCGACTGCGGCAGGAATTCGTACTTCATCTGCGTTTCAAGCAGCTTGGTGATTTGCCCCGAGGTGTAGCCACGCACGGCATTGGCTTTGTCGATGAGCAGGCGGCCTTTGTCGAGCGACTCTTCTTTCGCGTGCTGCTGCAACAGGCTGCGCGTGATGTAGCCGCTGACGCCGATGCCCAGCGCCATCACCAAC
>JANOJR010000650.1:0-17559 GCA_031418855.1 Rubrivivax sp. | reverse complement strand
AAGCTTGACCGCTGGCGTGCGCTTGTGGGCTACATCTGCCAACGCATCGTCGGTCAAATGGCACTGCCTATCCCGCCTGCGGCGCTCGCCGCGACCGGGTAGCTGCTGTTTTTAGGTTGATGCGGCCCTTGGGTTCGGATGGGGCCCCTTTGGTGTCGACGGCGCCGCCGAAGTGCGTCTGTCATGGCGGTCGACGCCGGGTGAACCCTGATCATCAGGCCGCTTGCAACGCCTGCCCACGCGCCGCAGCCCGTGGCGATGCCAGGCCCTGCTGGCCGCGCTCGCGCTTGCAGGCGCAAGCCCCTCCTGAGGCGCAGGACCGCGCGCAGGAGCGCTCCTGCGTCCACAGTCGGCATGCAGCCCCAGGTGGCGTGAGAATTTTCTCGATGACTGGCTGCAACGGCCAATAGGCCCTGGCGTGAGCCAGGCACAAACGGTCCTCAGGCCCGTTTGGGTCCGGACCCACCCCCAGGTTGGCGGCGATGATCTTCAGCTCGCCGCGCCTTCAAACGCGGCGCGGGCGTGCTCAGCGACGGCAGCTTGCGACGCGACGCCAGCACCTGCTCGATGTCTTCCTGCGCGCTGTCGATAAGCACCAGGCAGGCACCCTCGGCAGCCGCCGGTGCACGTGCAATCACGGCGTCAAGCACGGCGCGGTGCAGCGGCAGTGAACTCGCCGGCCCATCGGGGCGCGAGGTGCTGATCTCGAAGCTGGTGCGCAGCAGTGCGCCCAGCGCCTTGCTCATCTGCACCACCATGCGGTTGTGGCAGGCGCGCAGCAGGCCCTGGTGGAAGCGCAGGTCGAAGCTCACGTAGTCGCCGCCGTGTTCGATGGCGTCTTTCATGCCCGCGTAGGCGGCTTCGATCTCGGCGATGTCGGCTTTGGTGGCGCGCTCGGCGGCTAGACGGACACCGGCGGGTTCGACCACGCGGCGCAGCTCTTGCAAGTCACGCAGGAACTCGCGCGTGAGGCCCATCTTCGACTTCCACAACACCACGTCGGGGTCGAACCAGTTCCAGTTGTCTTCGGGCAGCACGCGCGTGCCGACCTTGGGGCCGGTGCTGAGCAGGCCCTTGGCGACGAGCGACTTGACAGCCTCGCGGATGACCGTGCGGCTGACGCCGAACTCTTCGCACAGCGCGGGCTCGGGCGGGATCACGGCGCCGGCGGCGTAGTGGCCGCCGACGATCGCTTCGCCGAGTTTGTCTAGCGTGTGGCCGTGGATGTTCTTGATCATCACGCGCAGTCAGCCGCGTACAAAGAGTGTTAGCAGCGGCTCGGGACCTAGCTGTCGGCTCCAATGCCCGTGCAGCTTGGCGTCAAACGTGGCACCTGCGGGCAGCACATCGGCCGAATAGAAATGCTGGCCCGGCGCAAAGATGCGCGAGCTGCCGTCTTGCAAGCCGATCTGCATCTGGCCGCCGGTGATGAAGACCCATTGCGGCTCACCGGTGCAGTGGAATTCGCTGCGAAAACCGACGGGGCTCATGCGCAGCTGGTAGCCACCGCTGGGCATCAGGGGTGACAGCATCGCCGCCGGTTTGCCTTCGCTCAAGGCCAGCGGCTCTTCGCGAAAACGCGCGCGGCCATCCACGTCGGTGAAGAGGATGACTTTGTTGAAGTGGCTCATGGTCATAGCGTCGAGGTCATGCCGCCGTCCACCACCAGCACGTGGCCAGTGAGGTAGGTCGAGGCGTCGCTGGCCAGGAACACGGCGGCTGGCGCCAACTCGTCGACGTCACCCCAGCGGCCCACAGGCGTGCGCTTGCAGATCCACTCGTTGAACACCGGGTCGGCGACGATCGCCGCCGTGAGTTCGGTCTGAAAGTAACCCGGCGCGATGCCGTTCACGGTGATGCCGTGCGGCGCCAGGTCCAGCGCCATGCCTTTGGTCAGCATCTTCAACGCACCCTTGCTGGCGGTGTAGGCGGCCGTGCCGGGGCGGCTGACCTCGCTCATCACCGAGCAGATGTTGATGATGCGGCCGCGCTTGCGCGCAATCATGCACTTCGACACCTCCTGGCTCACGTAAAACGCGCTGTCGACGTTGGTGCGCATGACATGGTGCCAATCCGCATGTGCCAGCCCCTGGATGGGGCCGCGTTTGGTGGTGCCGGCGTTGTTCACCAGCACGTGGATGGCGCCGATGCTGTCTTCTATATCGGCGATGCCGGCCGCGACAGCGGCCGCGTCAGTGGTATCGAACGCGCGTGCGTGCACCGTGTGGCCTTCGCTTCGCAACGCGGCGGCGGTGGCTTCCAGCCGCTCGGCGTTGCGCGCGTTAAGCACCACCGTGGCGCCGACTTGCGCAAAGCCGCGCGCCAGCGCCAGGCCGATGCCGGTGGACGAGCCGGTGACGAGTGCGATGCGGCCATCAAGGCGAAAGGTTTGGGCGTTGATCATGTCGAAAGACTCTGGGCTTGGGGTTGAGGGCGTTGGAGTTGCACACACAGCGACGCCACGATGTCTTGTGGTGTGGCGGCGATGTCGGCAGCGAGCGCGGCTTCGTCTGCACCAGGTACTTCCAGCGTGTGCAGCTGGCTTTGCAGCAGCGACGCTGGCATGTAGTGGCCCTGGCGCTGTGTCATGCGCGAAGCCAGCAGCTCGGGCGTGCCGTGAAGATGAACCAGCCGCAGCAGCGGCGAAGCCTCACGCAGCCGGTCGCGATAACGACGTTTGAGAGCGGAGCATGAAATCACGATGCCACTCTGGCCCGCCTCGCTGATCCGAGTGGCCACGGCCGCCAGCCAGGCGTCGCGGTCGTCGTCGGTGAGTGGCGTGCCGGCGGCCATCAAGGCGATGTTGCGCGGCGGGTGCAGCTCGTCGCCTTCGACGTAAGGCAGCTCCAGGGCTGTCGCCAACAACCGACCTACCGTGCTCTTGCCGCAGCCGCTGACGCCCATCACCACCAGGTGTGGCGCGGGCTCAATCAAGACGCTGCCCGCTCTGGCCGTCAAAGACATGCGCCTTGGCCGCGTCGATCTGCAGGTACACCGTGTCGTCGGGCTTGGCCTGGGTGCGGCCGTGCAGCACGACGGTGAGCGTCGTACCGCCCACGTCCACCAAGAGCTCCGTCTCGGCACCCGTGGGCTCCACCACCACCACGCGCGCGGCGATGCCGGCGCTGGCCAACTCCAGGTCACCGGGGCGGATGCCATAGCTCACGGTCTGGCCCTCGACCGCTGCCGTCGTGGCCGGCACGGGCCAACGCTGGCCCAGCGCTTCCACCGCGCCGGCACGCACTTGGCCCGGCATCACGTTCATCGAAGGTGAGCCGATGAACTGCGCCACAAAGAGGTTCTGCGGCCGATCGAAAAGTTCCAGAGGCGTGCCGATCTGTTCGATCAACCCGTCGTGCATGACCACGATGCGGTCGGCCATGGTCATGGCTTCGATCTGGTCATGCGTCACGTACACCGTGGTCGTCTTCAGCCGCTGGTGCAGCGCCTTGATCTCGGCGCGCATGGCCACGCGCAGCTTGGCGTCGAGGTTGCTCAAAGGCTCGTCAAAGAGAAAGACCTTGGGGTCGCGCACGATGGCGCGGCCCATGGCCACGCGCTGGCGCTGGCCGCCTGAGAGTTCACGCGGGTGACGATCGAGCAAGGCGTCCAGGTTCAAGATGCGCGCGGCCTTGTTCACGCGCTCGTCGGTGGTGGCTTTGTCGGCGCGGCGCAGGCGCAGGCTGAAGGCCATGTTCTCGCGCACCGTCATGTGCGGGTACAGGGCGTAGCTCTGGAACACCATCGCGATGTCGCGGTCTTTGCTCTCCAGATCGTTGACGACTTTGTCGCCGATCGAGATCTCGCCGCCGGTGATTTCTTCCAGGCCCGCAAGCATGCGCAAGAGCGTGCTCTTGCCGCAGCCCGAGGGGCCGACGAGCACCACGAACTCGCCGTCGTGGATGTCAAAGCCAATGCCGTGGATGACCTTGGTCTTGCCGTAGGCCTTGTGGATGTCGCGGAAGGAAACTGCTGCCATGCGCGTGCTTCTGTAGTTAGCTCTTCACGGCGCCGGCGGTCAGGCCAGACACCATGTAGCGCTTGAAGGCGTAGTAGATCGCCGCCGGCGGCAGCGCGTAGATGAAGCCGGTGGCCATCAACAATTCCCACGGCGAGTCGTCTGCCGCCAGGAAGTTGCCCAGCGCCACCGCCAGCGTGAGGTCGGTCTCGTTGGACAAAAGCAAGAAGCCGTAGAGGTATTCGTTCCAGGCCAGCAAGAGTGCGTAGGTGCCCACGGCTACCAGTGACGGCACCATCAGCGGCACATACACCATGCGAAAGAGCTGCAACGGCGTGGCGCCATCCATACGCGCTGCTTCGTCCAGCTCCCAGGGCAGCTTGTCCGACGCCTGCTTGAGCACCCAGATGCAGTAGGGCGAGGCGATGGTGACCATCGCCAGCACCAGCGACCAGCGGTTGTTCAAGAGGCCGTAGGTGGCCATGGTTTTGTACATCGGCACGGCCAGAAAGGCAGCGGGGATGAAGTAGGTGAGCAGTGCCAGGTTCATCACCGTGCGCCCGCCGCGCACCTTCAAGCGGCTGATGGCGAAGGCGGCCGTGGTGGCCACGAAGAGCGTGATGACGCCCACCGCGATGGCGATCATCAAAGAGTTGCCCAGCTGCAGCCAGAAGTGGTTCAGGTAGAAGTGCTTTTGCTGGAAGACGATGTCGAAGTTCTGCAGCGTCGGGTTCTTGGGCCACAGCCGCCCGGACGTGGCCGAGTCGCGCTCGGAGATCGCAAAGAGGAAGAGGTGGTAGACGGGAATTAATGTCCACAGCAGCACCGGAATGCCGATGAGCAGCAGCTTGGCTTCGTCGATGACGGCCTTGCGCTTCATTTGCCCAGCCTCTTCATCATCACGTAGACCAGCGGCAGCACGAAGGGCAAGGCGACCACGATGGAAGCCATGGCGAGCTCGATCTGGTCGAGCCGCAGGTAGCGAATGCCTAACGTGGCAAGTACGTGGGTCAGGTCGGCCGGCCCGCCGCCGGTGAGCAGGTAGACGCTGTTGAAGTCACCCAGCGTGAAGATCATCGACAGCACGGTCGACGTGAGGTAGAGGCCGCGCATCGAAGGCCAGGTGATGAAGCGAAATTTTTGCCAGCCGGTGGCGCCGTCGACACTGGCGGCCTCGTACTGTTCGGTGGGGATGGCCATGCGCCCGGCCAGCAGGATGAGCGTCCAGAACGGCAGCGACTTCCAGATGTGCATCAGCATCGAAAGGCTGAGCGCCAGCGTCGGGTCGTTGAGCCAATTCGGGCCGTCCAGCTTGGTGAGGTGAAAAATCGTCTGGTTGATCACGCCCCACTCGGGGTTGAGCATGAAGCGCACCGAGAGGATGGTCGGAATCGACGGCACCGCCCAGGGCAGGATGAACAGCGCCGCGATGATCTTGATCCACCAGCGTGTTTTCACGAAGAAGCCCGACAGCGCGAGTGCCAAGGCCATCTTCACGTTTACCGCCACCACCAGGAACACCAGCGTGTTGATGAGCGTGCGAAAGAAGATCGGATCTTCGGCGAGCTTGACGTAGTTCTGCGGGTCACGTGCCAGCCACAGGCCGTAGCCCACGGGGTAGAGCACGAAGATGACGAACACCAGCAGGTAGGGCAACACCATCGCGCGACCCCACCACTCAAATTGCGTGATGGGTTTGCGAGCGCTGCTTGGTGCAATGGGTGCGGTGACGGTGGTCATGGGGGCATTCGACCCCCACCCCAACCCTCCCCCTGCCAGGGGGAGGGGGCAAAAACTCCCTCCCCCTTCAAGGGGGAGGGTTGGGGTGGGGGTGAAGTGTTGAAAACAGCGACGGCCAGGCGCCGCCTGCTAACGTCAATTCGCCACGGTCTTGATACGCGCAATCATCTCGTCCGTGGCGCGGTCAACCGCCCACTTCTCGCTCAAGATGCGGTTCATCGCCTTGGCCCACACGTTCTCGTTGTTCAGCACCGTGAACTTGTAGTTCTTGGTGAATTCGAACGGCGTGGTACCGGCCATGAACTGGTTGTAGACGGCCAGGCGGTGCGGGTCACCCTTCCAGAACGCACTCTGCTGTGCGTTCTTGGTCACCGGGAACCAGCGGCCGAGCGAGCCTTCCACGTAAGGCGTGAGATTGGCTTCGTCGAGCATGAAGGCGACGAACTTCTTGGCCGTGTCCTTGTTCTTCGCGTCTTTGAAAATAACCCCCGTCTTGACCGCAGCGCGGTAGGTCATCTTGCTGCCGTCGGGCTTGTTGGGGAAGCCCGCGGTGGCGATCTTCTCGGTGTAATTGGACTTGGCGGTGTCACGCTGCGCTTGCGTGAGCGTGGCGTTGTTCATGTCGTCCAGCCACTTCGCCGCGATGGAGATCGTGGCGTTGTGCGTCATCACGATCGTCTTGTTGTGGAAGGCGACGTTGTTGTCCGGGTCCTTCCAGTTAGTCGACGAAGGCGGCGTGCAGCCCTTGCCATAGACCATGGTGTAGTCGGTCAGCGCGTTGATCAAGCCCTGGCGCACGGCCGGGTCGTCGACCAGCACCTTGCCCGAATCGCTGACGAGCTTGACGTTGTACGCATCCATGAAGGTCAGGAACGAGAAAAACGAATCGCTCGAATCCACGCCCATGGGGAACCCTGTGCCGAAGGCGCGGTTGCCGCTCTTTTGGCGGTAGCCCGTTTGCACCTTCTCGCACCAGAAGTTCCAGTAGCCCTTCCAGTCCTTGGGGATGTCGCTTTCCTTGAAGCCCGAGTCCGCCAGCATGTCCTTCCAGTACTGGATGTGCATGGTCTGCTGCTTGACCGGGAAGGCGTAGTAAGCGCGGCTCTGCGTGGCGTTGTTGTAGAGGAAGGTGGTCGACAAGGCCGCAGCTTCGAACTTGCTGCGGATGGGGTCGATCACGCTCGACACGTCTTCAAGCTTGCCGTCGTAGGCCCACTTCGCGGTGACCTGGAAGTCGTACACGTCGCCGTAGGCCACGTCGGGCGGGTTGCCGGCATCGAGTGCGGCCACGCTCTTGGGAATCATTTCCTGCGGCGCGTAGAGCGAAAGCTCGATCTTGATCTTGGGGTACTTGGTCTCGAACTTCTTGATGGCGGCAAAGAGCGCGTCGTCTTCGGCCTTGTAGAAGCCCTTGCCCCACCACACGGTGAGCTTTTCCTGCGCGAACGCGGGGTTGCCGAACACCAAGCCAGCACCCATGAGCGCGCCGGTGAGCCATGTCTTCAGTTGCGTCTTTGTTTGCACGTGCGTGTCTCCTGGATTGACGGAGGAAAACCGCCGGATGAGCGGATGGTCTTATCGTATGATGATTGAGAACCTGGGCATTCCGGGGTTTCCCGAATGCCGCAACGCCCGGGTTGCGCCCGAGTTACGCCAGACCCGCAGCGCGCTGCACGGCCTGCGGGTCGACACCCAGCCGCAGCGCCGCGCCCAGGATGTGCTGCCAAGTCGTGGCGTCCACCGGCAGGCCTTGCACCTGCCGCCGCGCACGCGACTCGCGCTCGGGCTCGCCGGCCAAGCGAACGCGATCAAAACCTTCACGCGCCGGTGAGGCCAGCACCGAATCGACAAAGGCCAGCGCCTGCTCTTCAAACGCTGCCACCTCGCCCAGCGCAGCCGGGTCGATCAGCACGGTGAGCATGCCGTTGAGCACACGCTTGGGTCCCGTCGCCTCGCCGTGCAGGCTCATGCCTGCGGCCAGTGCGCCGCCCAGCAATTCGCTCAGCACCGCCAGGCCGTAGCCCTTGTGCGCACCGAAGGCGAGGATGGCGCCGAAGGGCGGCACCACCGAGTAGCGCGGGTCGGTGGTGGGCCGCCCGGCGTCGTCGATCAAGTGATCAGCCGGCACCGCTTCGCCCTTGTTGTGCGCCACGCGCGTCTTGCCTTGCGCGATGACGCTGGTGGCGAAATCAAGAATGAAAGGCTCGCGCCCGCGCAGCGGAATCGCCGCCGTGAAAGGGTTGGTGCCAAAGCGCGCGTCGCTACCGCCATAGGGCGCGACGATGGGGCGCGAGATGACGTTGACGAAGTGCAGCGAGACCAGGTTCGCCGCCACCGCCATCTCGGCCCAAGCCCCTATGCGGCCCAAGTGGTGCGAGTTGCCAAGCGCCATGATGCAAGTGCCCAGCGACCTGGCGCGCGTGATCCCCAGCGCCATGGCCTGCGCGCCGATGACCTGGCCGAAGCCCCCCTGGCCGTCCAGTCGCAGCATCACGCCTGCGTCGTGCTTGACCACCAAACTCGTGTTGGGCTTCAGGCCGCCTTCGAGGTAGTTGTCGGCGTACATCGGAAGCAAGCCCACGCCGTGCGAGTCGTGCCCGGTGAGGTTGGCCTCGACCAGGTTGTGCGTGACGGCTTCGATCTCGGTGGCCGAGCTGCCGAAGCCGCCGACCACCAGGCGCACGGCGGCGCGCAGGGCTTGTTCGTGGATGAGGTGGGTGTCGGTCATAACGCTAACGCTTGACTCACTGGCACTCAGGCACCGGCGTCTTCGCGCCCTTGCCGCCCAACACCAGGCGCAGGTTGTCTCCCGCCAAATCAGCCATCGCCTGGCGCGTCGCAGCCGTAGCGCTGCCGATGTGCGGCGCCAACACCACGTGCGCAGTGTTGCGCAGGCGCTCGGGCACGCGCGGTTCATCCTCGAAGACATCCAGCCCGGCGCCCGCGATGACGCCACGCTCCAGCGCGTCGATCAGTGCCTCTTCATCCACGACCGAGCCACGCGCGACGTTGACGACGATGCCTTCGCCGCGGCCCTTGCCCAGCGCCGCCAAGACCTCGGCGTTGATGAGCTTGCGCGTGCCCGCACCGCCTGGCGTGATGGCCACGAGGAAGTCGCTCTGCGCGGCCAACGCGACCACGCTGGCATGAAAGGCAAAAGGCAGCTCGGGCTTGGCGCTGCGTGCCGTGTAGGCCACGCTCATGTTGAACGCTAGCGCGCGCTGGGCGATGGCCTTGCCGATGCGGCCCACGCCGACGATGCCAAGCCGCGCGCCCGACATCTTGCGGGCCAGCGGCATGGGGCCCTTGAGCCAATGGCCGTCACGCACATAGCGGTCGGCCTGCGGCAGCTGGCGTGCGGCGCTGAGCATGAGGCCGATGGCGAGGTCGGCCACGTCGTCGTTGAGCACATCGGGCGTGTGCGTGACCATCACGCCGCGCGCTTTGGCGGCCGCGACATCGATGCCGTCGTAACCCACGCCCATGACTGAGATGACTTCCAGCGCCGGCAGCTGCGCGATGAGCTCGGCGCTGACCTTGGACTCGCCACTGGCCGCGATGGCGCGGATGCGCGGTGCGACTTCGGCGAACGCCTCAGCGTCGGTTTCATGCAGCGCGTGATGCATGCGAAACGCGGCTTCCAACTGGGGCCGCAGCAAGGGCGACATGCGTGGCATGCCAAGCACATCGATATCAGTGTTCGTGGTCATCAGGGCTTCTACTCGGGGGATGGTCAATCGTCATACCATAATATTCCGAGCCCTTTGACAGCAGCCCCCGGGAAAGCCAGCAGACGATGAGCGAGCAGCCCAAAAAGAAACCAGCCCATGAGCTGCGCAGCCAGCAATGGTTCGGCCGCCAAGACCGCGACGGCTTTGCCTACCGCAGCTGGGTCAAAGGCAAAGGCGTGCCGCACGACCAGTTTGACGGCCGCCCCGTGATCGGCATCTGCAACACCTTCAGCGAACTCACGCCCTGCAATTCGCACTTCCGCACACTGGCCGAGCAGGTGAAGATTGGCGTGTACGAAGCGGGTGGCTTTCCGCTTGAATTCCCGGTGATGTCGCTCGGCGAAACACTGCTGCGCCCCACCGCCATGCTCTACCGCAACCTCGCCAGCATGGATGTGGAAGAGAGCATTCGCGGCAACCCCATCGACGGCGTGGCGCTCTTGATGGGCTGCGACAAAACGACCCCAGCGCTCTTGATGGGCGCGGCCAGTGTTGACCTGCCCACCATCGGCATCAGCGGCGGGCCCATGCTCAGCGGCAAGTGGCGTGGGCAAGAGCTGGGCTCGGGCACAGGCGTGTGGCAGATGAGTGAGCAGGTGCGGGCGGGCACCTTGAAGCTGCAAGACTTCTTCGAGGCCGAAAGCTGCATGCACCGCAGCCACGGCCACTGCATGACCATGGGCACGGCCAGCACCATGGCCTCGATGGTCGAAGCGCTGGGCGTGGGGCTGCCCGGCAACGCCGCCTACCCGGCGGTGGACGGCCGGCGCAACGTCATCGCGCGCAACGCAGGGCGGCGCATCGTGCAGATGGTGCATGAGGATCAGAAGCTCTCGAGCATTCTCACGCGCGAAGCGTTCGAGAACGCCATTCGCACGCTCGCGGCCATAGGCGGCAGCACGAATGCGGTGATCCACTTGATCGCCATCGCCGGGCGCGTGGGCGTGCCACTCACCATCGACGACTTCGACCGTCTGGCCAGCGAACTGCCCTGCTTGGTCAACCTGCAACCCTCAGGCCAGTACCTGATGGAAGACTTTTGCTACGCCGGTGGCTTGCCGGTGGTGATGAAAGAAATCGCCCACTTGCTGCACACCGAGGTGGTGACGGCTAACGGCCAAACGGTGGGGCAAAACATTGCCGACGCACAGAACTACAACCCCGAGGTCATCAAGCCTTTTGCCGCGCCGTTCAAAGACAAGGCCGGCATCGCCGTGCTGCGCGGCAACCTCGCACCACGCGGCGCGGTCATCAAGCCAAGTGCCGCCACACCAGCGCTGATGCAGCACACGGGCCGTGCGGTGGTGTTCGAAGACAGCACCGACTTCCATGCCCGCATCGACGACGAGAACCTCGACGTTGACGAGCACTGCATCCTGGTGCTGAAGAACTGCGGCCCCAAGGGCTACCCTGGCATGGCCGAGGTGGGCAACATGCCGCTGCCGCCCAAGGTGCTGCGCAAAGGCATCACCGACATGGTGCGCATCAGCGACGCGCGCATGAGCGGCACGGCTTACGGCACCGTGGTGCTGCACACGGCGCCTGAGGCCGCGGCGGGTGGCACGCTGGCACTGGTGCACAACGGCGACCTCATCACGCTGGACGTGGCCGGGCGGCGCTTGCACTTGCATGTCGACGACGCCGAGCTGGCACGCCGCTTGGCCGTCTGGGTGGCGCCCGCGCCGGCCATGAGCAGCGGCTACTGGAAGCTCTACATCGACCATGTCTTGCAGGCCGATGAAGGCGCCGACCTTGACTTCCTGCGCGGCATGCGGGGGTCGGCCGTGCCCAAAGATAACCACTGAAATGAACGCACCCATGAGCACTTCAAAATTCGCCCTCGTGACCGGCGCCGGCACCGGCATCGGCCAAGCCTGTGCGCTCGGGCTTTTAGCCGAAGGCTGGACCGTCGCCCTGCTCGGCCGTCGCGCCGACGCATTGCAAGCCACCGTGGCCGCGGCGGGCGATGCCGCGTCGCGCACGCTGGCCCTGCCCTGCAACGTCGGCAACGAAGACGAGGTCGTCCAGGCCTTCGAAACCCTGCGCCAGCGCTTCGGGCGGCTGGATCTGCTCTTCAACAACGCCGGTGGCGGCCTGGCGGCGAAGACACCCGATCTCGTCACAGGTGCCGAATGGCGCCAGGTGGTCGACGTCAACCTCAACGGCGCGTTTTATTGCCTCTCCCAAGCCTTCAAGCTGATGAAGGCGCAAAGCCCGCAGGGTGGCCGCATCATCAACAACGGCTCGATCTCAGCCCACGCGCCGCGGCCGGGATCGATCGCCTACACGGCCACCAAACACGCGGTGTCGGGGCTGACCAAGACTGCCTCGCTCGACGGCCGTCCGTTTGACATCGCCGTCGGCCAGCTCGACATCGGCAATGCGGCCAGCGACATGACGGCACGCATGGTGGCCGGCGTGATGCAGGCCGACGGCAACGTGCGGCCCGAGCCGCGCATGGACCTCTCTGCGGTCGTCGACACCTTCATGGCCATGGCGCGCTTGCCGCTGGCGTCGAACATCCTCTTCGCCACCGTGATGGCGACCAAGATGCCGTTTGTCGGGCGCGGTTGACGCGCTGCGGCGACGGCCGCCGTCACGCCGGCAAGACGGCCGTGACCTCGATCTCGACCTTGGCGCGGTCTTCCATCAGCGCCACCACCTGCACCGCCGTCATGGCGATGGCGTAGCTGCCGATCAGCTCGCGAAAGGCCGCGCCGATCTCTTTGCCACGCGCCAGGTACTCGCGCTTGTCGGTCACGTACCAGGTCATGCGCGTGATGTGGGCCGGCATCGCGCCTGCTTGCGCTAACACCGTAGTGACGTTGACCAGCGTCTGGCGTATCTGCGCCACCAAGTCGTCGCTTTCGAACTGGCATTGCGCGTTCCAGCCGATTTGTCCGGCCACAAACACCTGCGTGCCGCTGGCCACCACACCGTTGGCGTAACCACGGGGTGCGGCCCAGCCGGGCGGCTGCAAGACCTTCATGCGGCCACCGCTTCTTCCACATACGGCAGCATCGCCGCGCGAATGTCGTCGGGCAGTTTCTGCGGGCGGTGGGTGTTCAAGTCGGTGCACACCAGCACCTGGCGCGCGCGCAGGCGCAGCTCGTCGCCGCCGAACACCTCGATCAACAGTTGCACCGAGCTGCCTCCGAGCTTGCTGATCGCCAGTTCCTGGCGCAGCATGTCGCCGTGTCGGCTGACTGCGGTGAAGTCAACTTCCAGCCGCACCGTGGGCATGCCGGTGCGCCGTGTGCCGATAAGCACCGAGTAAGGAACACCCAGCGCGTCGTCGAACCACTGCTCGTGCAGGGTGTTGAGCATCACCAGGTACTGCGGGAAAAAGACGATGCCGGCGGGGTCGCAATCGGCGAAGCGCACTTTGCGCTGGGATACAAAGCGCATCAGGGGTCCTGTCTCAATTTGAAGCGTTGCAGCTTGCCGGTTTCGGTGCGCGGCAGGCTGGCGCGAAAGGCTACTTCACGTGGGTATTTGTAGGGCGCGATCGTAGCTTTGACGTGGTCCTGCAAGGTCTTGACCATCTGCGCGTCGCCGATGAAGCCCGGGCGCAACACGACCACGGCCCTAACGATCATGCCGCGTGCATTGTCAGCCTTGCCGACGACACCACATTCCGCCACCGCCGAGTGCTGCATCAGCGCGCTCTCGACCTCGGGGCCGGCGATGTTGTAGCCGCCCGAGATGATCATGTCGTCGGTGCGCGCCTGGTAGACGAACTGGCCGTCGGTGTCGACCAGGTAGGCGTCGCCGGTGAGGTTCCAGCCGCTTTGCACGTAGCTCGCTTGGCGCTCGTCGGCCAGGTACTTGCAGCCGGTGGGGCCCTTCACCGCCAGGCGCCCGACCTGCCCACATGGCAGCTCGGCGCCGTCGTCGCCCAGCACCACGGCGCGGTAGCCCGGCACCGGGAAGCCAGTCGCGCCGGGCCGTGCATCTTGCTCGTTAGCCGAGATGAAAATGTGGAAGAGCTCGGTGGAGCCGATGCCGTCGATGATGGTGATGCCCGTCGTCTCTTTCCACAACTGGCGTGTCGCACCCGGCAAGGCTTCACCGGCCGAGACGCATTTGCGCAGGCTGCTGAGGTCATGCTGCGCCGCCACCGCCGCCATGGCGCGGTAGCTCGTCGGCGCGGTGACGAGCACCGTGGCGCGCCAGTGGGTAAGGGCTTGCAAGAGCGTGTCGGGCGTGGTCTTTTCGATCAACACCGTGGCCGCGCCGATAGCCAGCGGGAACAGCAACAAGCCCCCCAGGCCGAAGGTGAAGGCCAGCGGTGGACTGCCGACGAAGACGTCGTCGCCCTGCGCACGCAGCACATGCGTGGGCCAGCAGCGGCTGGCCGCAATCAGGTCGCGATGAAAGTGCATGGCGCCTTTGGGCACGCCGGTGGTGCCCGAGGTGAAGGCGATGACGCAGACGTCGTCGGCGGCGGTAGCGACGTTCTCAAAGCTGGCGCTGTGCGTCGCGGCGCGCGCTTCGACAGCGGTGGCGCTGGCGTCGTTGAAGTGCAGCACCTGCGTCAACGTGGGCGAGCGCGCACGCGCAAGGTCGAGCTCGTCGGCCAGCCGCGCGTCGCACAGCGCGTGGCTGATCTGCGCCTTGTCGATGATCACCGCCAGCTCTGACGCGCGCAGCAAAGGCATGCTGCCCACCGCCACGCCACCGGCCTTGACAACGCCCAGCCAACACGCAGCGAGCATGGGTGAATTGGCGCCACGCAGCAGCACACGGTTGCCGCTCACCAGCCCAAGCTCGTGCACCAGCACATGGGCGATGCGGTTGGCCAGTGCCTGCATGTGCGCGTAGCTCCAGCGCACGTCCTGGCCTAGGTGCTGGCCCATCACGCAAGGCCGCGCGCCCTGCCCTGCCTCGACCCAGCGGTCCAGCACGTCGCTGACGGCATTCAACTGCGCGGGCAGCTGCAAAGCCTCGCCTTCGAAGATCAGCTCAGGCAGTTGCGCAGCGGGCGGCAAATGCTCACGCGTGAAGGTGTCGACATGGGCGCTTGGCGCGCTGGGAACGTGGGAGGCCATGGTGCTCGCGCGGGGCCGATAGAGGCCGGCATTCTTTGGCCAGATACTTTAGTTGTCAACTAAATTGGCGGGCCACTCCGACAGAACGCACAAGCGCACCTATGATGCCCACGTGAACCCCATCAAGCCCGCCGACACCCCGTCCACTGACGGCGCCAAGCTCGACTTCAAAGGCGAGATGAGCTACGGCGACTACTTGCATCTGGACGCGCTGCTCGGCGCGCAGCACCCGCGCTCGCCCGACCACAACGAGATGCTGTTCATCGTGCAGCACCAGACCAGCGAGCTGTGGATGAAGCTGATGCTGCACGAGCTGCGCGCGGCCATACAAAACCTGGCCCGGGACGAGCTGGCGCCGGCCTTCAAGATGCTGGCGCGCGTCTCCAAGATCATGGAACAGCTGGTGCACGCCTGGGACGTGCTGGCCACCATGACGCCGCCCGAATACAGCGCCATCCGGCCGTATCTGGCCAACAGCAGCGGCTTTCAAAGTTGGCAATACCGCTGCGTCGAGTTCGCGCTGGGCAACAAGAACGCCGCCATGCTCAAGCCCCACGCCCACCGCGCCGACTTGGCTGAGCAGGTGGCTGCGGCGCACGCAGCACCGTCGCTCTACGACGAAGCGCTGCGCCTGCTGGCCCGCCGTGGCCTGCCGCTGCCCGCCAGCCACGTGCAGCGTGATTGGCGTGAGCCTTATGTGTCTAACGATCAAGTCGAGGCGGCTTGGCTGATCGTCTACCGCGACCCCACGCAGCACTGGGATCTCTACCAACTGGGCGAAGAGCTCACCGATCTGGAAGACGCCTTCCGGCTCTGGCGCTTCCGCCACGTCACCACGGTGGAACGCATCATCGGCTTCAAGCGCGGCACCGGTGGCACCAGCGGCGTGGGCTACCTGCGCAAGATGCTCGACGTGGTGCTCTTCCCCGAAATCTGGAAGCTCCGCACGGACCTCTGAATGAGCGCCGCACCTCTCGCTGCGCTGCCCCGGATCATCGTCATCGGCTGCGGTTTCGGCGGCCTTGAAGCGGTGCGCGCCTTGGCCCGAGCGCAGGTGGACGTGACCCTGCTGGACCGCACCAACCACCACCTCTTCCAGCCGCTGCTCTACCAGGTGGCCACGGCCGGGCTGGCCGCGCCGGCGATCTCGGCGCCCATTCGCCATGTGCTGCGCCGCGAGATGCGCGGCGGTCGCCTCACGGTCTTGCAGGCCGAGGTGATGGACATCGACGTCGTCGCGCGCTGCGTGGTGCTGGACGACGGCGCGCGGCTGGCGTTTGATCACCTCATCGTCGCCGCCGGCGCTGTCAACCACTGGTTCGGCCACGACGACTGGGCACCGCACGCGCCGGGATTGAAGACGCTGACCGACGCCTTTGCGATCCGCGCGCGGGTGGTCGAAGCCTTCGAGCGCGCCGAGCGTGCTAACGACGATGTGACGCGCCAGGCCTGGATGAACTTTGTGGTCATCGGCGGCGGGCCCACCGGGGTCGAACTGGCCGGCACCTTGATTGAAATCGCGCACCACACCCTGCCCGACGAGTTCCGCCACATCGATTCACGCCGCGCGCATGTCGTGTTGCTGGAAGGTGCCGAGCAGGTGCTGGGGGCCTTTGCACCAAAGCTGCAAGCCAGCGCGCGCCGCCAGCTCGAAAAGCTGGGCGTCGACGTGCGCACGGGGCAGCGCGTGACCGGCATCGACGCTGACGGCGTGACGATGCAGGGCGCTGGTGGCGAGGTGAGGTTGCACGCGCGCACGGTGCTGTGGGCGGCCGGCGTCACGGCCTCGCCGCTGGCCAAGACGCTGGCTGCGGCCACCGGCCTCACGATCGACCGCGCCGGGCGCCTACCGGTGCTGCCCGACCTCAGCCTGGCCGGCCACTCGCCCATCAGCGTCGTCGGCGACATGGCGGCGGCCAGCAGCGCGGGCAAGCCCGTGCCAGGCGTCAGCCCCGCGGCCAAACAGATGGGGCGCTGCGCGGCGGCCAACGTGCTGGCGCGCATCGAAGGCCGCGCCACCAAGCCCTTCCACTACGCCGACTACGGCAACCTGGCCACCATCGGCCGCAGCTCGGCGATCGTGCAGCTCGAAGTGCCGGGGCTGGGCCAACTGCGCTTGTCCGGGCTGGCGGCCTGGGTCTTCTGGCTCTTTGCGCATCTGTACTTCTTGATCGGCTTTCGCAACCGCTTCTTCGTGATGATCGAATGGGCCTGGAGCTACCTCAGCTTTGCGCGCAGCGCGCGAGTGGTGGCGCAGCCGCAGAAGGCTTCCTCGCGCCGCGACTGACGCGCCAGCCGCGACCGTCAAGCCGTTGCCTAAAATCGCCGCTTCCACCCCGAGGCCACCACCATGGACACACGTACTTCCGCCGCCCGGCTGCGCATTGAGCAACTGCGTGACACGCTGGCACCTCTGGGCTTGCACGCCGTGCTGGTGCCGTCGAGCGACCCGCACCTTAGCGAGTACCTGCCTGGCCACTGGCAGGGCCGCGAGTGGCTTTCTGGCTTCACGGGCTCGATGGCCACGCTGGTGGTCACGCGCGACACTGCCGCACTCTTTGCCGACAGCCGCTACTGGACGCAGGCGCAGACGCAGCTCAACGGCAGCAGCATCGAGCTGGTGAAGATCACCACCGGCAACTCCACCGCGCACGTTGACTGGCTCGCCGAGAAACTGCCCTCAGGCTCGGTCGTCGCCTGCGACGGCCAGGTGCTTGCCCTTGGCGCGGCCTTGCAACTGCGTGCTGCCCTTGAGAAAGCCGGCAGCCGCCTGCGCACCGACCTCGATGTCATCAATGCCATCTGGAGCGACCGCCCCGCCCTGCCCTCGCAGCCGGTGTACGAACACAGCGTGCCGCATGCCTCGCGCACCCGCGCCGCCAAGCTCGCCGCCGTGCGTGCGGCGATGCAGGGCAAGGGCGCCAGCGCGCATCTGGTCTCGACCGTGGACGACATCGCCTGGATCACCAACCTGCGCGGCAGCGACGTGACCTACAACCCGGTGTTCCTGGCGCATTTGCTCATCACGACCAGCCAGGCCACGCTTTTTGTCGGCGCCGGCAAGGTCGACGCCGCACTC
>JANOJR010000649.1:0-7863 GCA_031418855.1 Rubrivivax sp. | reverse complement strand
CTCATCTACTACGGCCTGGCGCAGTTTGAAGCCGTGCGCGAAAGTGTGGCCTGGCCTTTGCTGCGTGAAGCCTGGTTTTGTGCCTGGTTGGCGTTTGCGCTGAACACCACCGCCTACACCACGGAGATTTTTGCCGGCGCGCTGCGCGCCACACCAGCCGGTGAGATTGAAGCGGCACGCGCTTACGGTCTGTCGGGCTGGAAGCTGTACCGCCGCATCCTGTGGCCCAGCAGCCTGCGCCGCGCGTTACCGCAGTACAGCAACGAGGTGGTAGGCATGATGCACGCCACCTCCATCGCCAGCACGGTGACGCTGGTCGACGTCACCCGCGTGGCGCGCGACGTCTACGCCAACCACCTGTTGCCGGTCGAAGCCTTTGGCATGGCGGCCATCATCTACTTCACGCTCACCTTCTCGATGGTGGGCGCCTTCAAATGGCTGGAGCGACGCTACTTGCGCCATCTCAGCACCGAGCGACGCGGCGAGCCCACGCCACGCGCGGCCTAAGCGCCGAGACAAGCCCCATGGACATCCAACAGATCGACCTCATGCCCGGCACACCGGGCACACGCACGAGCTTTCAGCTGCTGCGTTTTGGCGCGGGCCTGCCCGGCTCCAAAGCCACCATCCAGGCCGCCCTGCACGCCGACGAGGTGCCGGCCATCCTGGTCGCGCAGCATCTGCGCTCGCGGCTCACCGAGCTCAGCGCCGCCGGCCAGCTGCTGGGCTGCATCCAGCTGGTGCCCTACGCCAACCCGTTAGCGCTGGGCCAGCATCTGCTGGGCCAGCACCACGGCCGCTTTGATCTGGCCGACGGCGTCAACTTCAACCGCCTGCACGCCGACCTGGGGCAGACCGTGGCCGCGAGCGTGGCCAAATCGCTCGGCAGCGACGCCGTGAGCAACGTACGCGTCATCCGCGCGGCGCTGCGTGAGGCTGCCGCCAAACTCAAGGCCGACAACCCGGCGCAGGACCTCAAGCGCAAGCTCTTGCAGATCGCGATTGACAGCGACATCGTGCTCGACCTGCACTGCGACTCCCAAGCCGCCATGCACCTGTATGCGCACAGCGCACACGAAGCGATGGCGCAGGAGCTCGGCACCCTGCTGGGCGCGCGCGCCGTGCTGCTGGCCGCCGAGTCGGGCGACTCGCCGTTTGACGAAGCCTGCAGCCGCCCCTGGGCCGTCTTGCAGCAGGCCTTCCCCGAGCTGCCCGTGCCCATGGCCTGCTTCAGCCCGACGCTGGAATTGCGTGGCGAGGCCGACACCCACCACACGATGGCGGCCGACGACGCCGCTGCCATCATCGAATTCCTGCGCCGCCGTGGCGTCGTGGCCGGCCCACCCGCCCCGCTGCCCGCCGCGCGCTGCCAGCCCACACCGCTGGCGGGCTCGGAGTCCATCGTGGCGCCGCGTGCCGGCGTGGTGGTCTTCAAGCGCGAGCCCGGTGAGTTTGTCGAAGCCGGTGCCGTGATTGCCGATCTTGTCGACGCCGACACGGGTGGCGTCGAAGCGCTGACCTGCCAAAGTGCGGGCGTGCTCTACGCCCGCATCAGCACCCGCTGGGCCACGCCCGGCAAGCGGCTGGCCAAGATCGCCGGCACCGCCACCTTGCGTACAGGTAAGTTGTTATCACCATGAGCACCGAGCCGCCTTTCATTGCAGAACTCGTCGCCGAGAACATCTGCAAGCGCTTTGGCGAGAACGAAGTGCTGAAGGGCGTCAGCCTGCGCGCAAACCAAGGCGACGTGATCGCCATGATTGGCTCCAGCGGCTCGGGCAAAAGCACCTTCCTGCGCTGCCTGAATTTGCTGGAGCAACCCAACGCCGGGCGCATCGTCGTGGGCGGTGAAGAGCTCAAACTCACACCCGACAAAGACGGCTCGCTCAAGGCCGCCGACGCGCAGCAACTGCAACGCCACCGCGCCAGCGTGGCCATGGTCTTCCAGCACTTCAACCTGTGGGCCCACATGACGGCGCTGGACAACGTCATCGAAGCCCCCATGCACGTGCTGGGCCTGAGCCGCGCCGAGGCCATCGAGCGCGCCGATCGCTACCTCGACCGCGTGGGCGTGAGCCACCGCAAACACGCCTACCCCGCGCACCTCTCCGGCGGCGAACAGCAGCGTGTGGCCATCGCAAGAGCGTTAGCCATGGAGCCCAAAGTCATGCTCTTCGACGAGCCCACCTCGGCGCTGGACCCCGAACTCGTGGGCGAAGTGCTGCGCGTGATGAAGAGCGTGGCCGAAGAGGGCCGCACCATGATCGTGGTCACCCACGAGATGAGCTTCGCCCGCGAAGTCTCGAACCACCTCGTGTTCCTGCACCAAGGTCAGCTCGAAGAAGAAGGCAACCCGCGCGAGGTGCTGGCGCGGCCGAAGAGCGAACGCTTGCAGGCGTTTCTGGCGAATTCGCTGAAGTAATTTGGACGTGGCACGACACCGGGCTGAGCGGCCTCGGCTTTGCTGTTGCGACGCAAGAGGCGCAGTCCGCCTCGCCATGTGCCAGGCCAGGCCACGCCACTAAATCGTGCGCCCCCCATCCACCGGCAACTCCACGCCGGTGATAAAGCGCGCCGCGTCGCTGGCCAGGTAGAGCGTGGCTTGCGCTACGTCTTCGGGTGTCGACATGCGGCCCAGTGGAATGCCGGCGATGACTTTGGCGCGCGCTTCGGGCGTGTCGGCGGTGCCCAGGAACTGCTCGATCAGGCCCGTGGCGCCCATCACCGGGCAGACCGCGTTGACGCGGATGTTGTCGGGGCCAAGCTCGGCGGCCATCGACTTGGACAAGACGTTAACCGCGCCTTTGCTGGCGTTGTACCAACTCAGGCCCGGCCGCGGGCGGATGCCGGCCGTCGAGCCGATGTTGATGATCGAGCCACCGCGCTTGTCGTTAGCGCGCGCGCGCATCAGCGGCAACACGGCCTGCGTCATGTGGTAAATCGACTTGACGTTGACGGCGAAGACGCGATCAAAAGTGGCCTCGTCGGTGTCGAGCATGGGCTGGTTCTTGTGCGTGGTGCCGGCGTTGTTGACCACGATGTCGGGCGCGCCGAAGGCATCGACGCATGCCTTCACGGCGGCGTCGACGTCAGCGCGCTGGGTGACGTCACACCGCACCGCTCTGGCGTTAGCGCTACCTAGCGACGCGGCCACCGTCTGCGCTTTCTCGCCGTCGATGTCAGCGATCAGGACCTTCGCGCCTTCAGCCACGAAGAGGCGCGCTATGCCTTCGCCAAAGCCGCCGGCCGCGCCGGTGACGATGGCCACTTTGCCAACAAGTGCGCCGCTCATGGCCAGATTACCGGTGTTTCGACCGAGATGATCGGTTCGATGCTGCCCGCGAAATTGGGCAAGTCCGCCAGCAGCGTCTTGCCCTCGGGGCTCTCTAACGAAGCCCACAGCGCCGGCTCGTCATCGAACCACAACTCCGAAAAGCCGTCGTAGCCGAACTTCGGAAAGCGCGCTCTGTCGACCAGGTTGACCGAGTAGCGCCTCAAGTACGGCAGCTTGCTGCACAGCTCGGCATGCACGCCGAGCCAATGCTTGGTGAACTGCTCGTGCGTCATGTCCTCGCGCTTCCTTACGAGTCCGAGGCGTTTGGTGTGGGTCATGTCGGGATTCCTTCCGTGATGATGAGATTCGAGCGCGTGGACATCTGGCGCAGCTTTCGCGCAGGTGCGTACTCGGGCGATTCGAGCCAGGCTTGCGCGCGCTCGACGCTGGGGAATTCGAGGATGACCAGGCGCTTGGGCGACCAGCTGCCTTCAAGCGTGAGCGTGGCACCTCCGCGCGCCAGAAAGCGCCCGCCGTAGAGCGCCACCGTCGCTGGCGACAGCTTGCGGTATTCGTCGAAGGTCACCGCGTCGGTGACCTCCATGTCGTTGATGACATAAGCCGCCATGCTGCCTACTTCGCTGCCTGTGGCCGCACCTTGATGCCGAGCTCGTCTTCGCGAATCTTCATCAGCGCCGCGGTGTCGCGCTCGGCATAACCCAGCGCGGCCGCGCGGTCGAGCGTGGCCAGCGCGCCGGCGCCAACCAGGGCGTCGAAGCCCATGGCTTTGGCGGCGTCCACGGCCAGGCGTACGTCCTTGGCCGCCAGCTTGACCATGAAGCCGGGGCTGTCGTCGCCGATGAAGGCCTTCTTGGGCATGGCCACCGCGAGCTGCTGGTTCCAGGCCATCGTGGTTTTCATGACTTCGAGCATCAGCTCGAGCGTGAGGCCTTCCTTGACGCCGATAGCCAGCGCTTCGGTACTGGCGCACATGATGGTCGTGGCCAAGAGGTTGTTGGTCATCTTCATGGCGTGGCCAGCACCCGGGCCGCCGCACAGGAAGGTCTGGTTGCCCATGCAGTCGAGCACGGGCTTGGCGCGCTCGATGTCCTTGGCCTCACCGCCGACCATCAGCGTCAAGGTGCCGGTGACGGCGTGCTCGCTGGTCTTGCCCACCGGCGCGTCAACCATGGCCATGCCGCGCTCGCGCAAGCCACGGCCGACACGCTTGGAGGTCTGCGGGTCGATCGTGCTCATGTCGATGACCAAGCCGCCGGGTTTCATGCCTTCGGCCACGCCATTCGCTCCGAGCACGACCTGCTCGACATGCGCGGGCAGCGGCAGCATGGTGACGACGATCTCGCTGGCCGCGCCCACCTCACGGGGCGAGGCGGCGGCCTTGGCGCCGGCCGCCACCAGCGTGGCCACGGCTGCGGGGTTCAAGTCGAACACCGTCAACGCGTGGCCGCCTTTCAGGATATTGGCCGCCATCGGGCCGCCCATCACACCGAGTCCAATAAATCCGACGTTCATGGCTTTAGCTCCTGTCTTTCCATTGATTCATTTGCCACAGCGGCAGGCCGCGCAGGTCGGCCGTATCGGTACGCAGGAATTCGGCGGCAGCGGGCTTGGCGCCCATGCGGTCGTAGGCCTGCTTGACCAGCGGCGCGGTGCGCTCGAACGCGCCCTTGACCTGAGCCCAGGCCAGCGGCTCGGGGATGACTTTGTTGTCAACCATGTACTTGCTGGTCTCCAACACGGCGCGCGCGTCGTTCTCTGTCGGCCAGCTCCAGCCGCGCGAGAAGAGCACATCGTCTTTGACGACCTTGGCGCCGGCTTCGGCGTCGAGCTTCCAGTAGTCCTTGACGAGCTGCGACACCGCGCCGGGGTTCATCGCCGTGAGCGCCGCCACCGCTTCTTGCTGCGCCATCAGGAAAGCCACGACGACGTTCGGGTGCTTCTCGGTCAGCGCGTTGTGCGCGAGCCAGAAACTGCGGTGCAGGTAGTAGCCGTCGGGGTAGAAGGCCGACTTCTTCACCGACGGCAACAGGATGCCCGCGCCTTTGCCCAGCGGGCCTTCGTAGTGGCCTTCGGTGTAGCCAAAGGAATTCATGATCGCCACCGTGCCGGTGGACTCGGCAGCCAGGTAGGCCGGGTAAATGGCGCAGGTGGCGTCGGTCCCGGTGGGCACCGACGCGGCTTGCGCCAGGGTCGTCATGTTGACGATCTTGATGTCGTGGTCTTTCGGGTTGGCGCTGCCGAGTTCGTGGCGGAACATCTGGCTCATGGCGTTGTAGGGGTCGCCGCCGAGCAGCGTGCCGACCGTTTTGCCCTTGAGATCTTGCAGCGTGCGGATGGGCGAGCCCTTGCGCGTGGCGATAACGAAGCGCAGGTGGCCTTCGCCCACCACCATCAAGCTGATGGGTAGCTTGGCCGAGATGGCGCGGATGATCGGCGTGTTGCCCCACATGCCCATGTCGAGGTTGTTGCCGACCACGGCCTCGACCATCGGCAGCGCCGTCGGGTACTCGCGCCACTCCACGGTGAGGTCGTAGCCAAGCTCGGCGGCGCGCTTCTCGAAGAGCTTGTTGTTGATCATGTACTGCGTCATCGGCGAGTTGCCCGCAGCCCAGGGGATGCGGCCGACGCTGACCTTGTGCGCCTGCCGGGCGCCCTGCGCGCGCACGACGCGCGGCGCGGCGATCAGCGCGGCGCTGCCGGCCATGAATTGCAGCGCGCGGCGGCGTGCGGCGTTGCGGTTGTCGGATGGGCTCATGTGGTGGTCTCCTCAGTGGCTTTGCTTGAAGGGTTGCTAGACGGGTTGCTCGACGGGGTGGGTGCGACATCGCCGCCGCCACCAATGGCGCGGTAGGCCTCGTCGCGAATCAAATTCCAGATCTGCTCACTCAGTTCACCAAAGCGTGCGGTGGCGCGAATGTGCTCGTTGCGCGGGCGCGGCAGGTCGATGCTGATCTGTGCCTTGATGCGGCCGGGGTGGCTGCTCATCACGATCACGCGGTCGCCCAGAAACACGGCCTCTTCGATGTCGTGGGTGATGAAGATGGCCGTCTTGCGCTGCTCGCGCGCTTGCGTCTCGCCCCAGATGCGCAGCAGCTCGACTTGCAAGATCAGCCGCGTCTGCGCATCGAGCGCGCCCAGCGGTTCGTCAAGCAAGAGGATGTCGGGGCCGTTGGCGAGTAAGCGCGCCAACGCCACACGCTGGCGCATGCCGCCCGAGAGCTGGTGCGGGTACTTGTGCTCGGCGCCGTTCAGGCCCACCAGCTCAACGTACTCGCGCACACGCGCCTCGCGCTGTGCCTTGCTCATGCCCAGCCCGGGCGTGCCGTGCGCGAGGCCGAAGCCGACGTTCTGCACCACCGTCTGCCAGGGCATCAGCGCGTAGTCCTGGAACATCACGCCGCGGTCGGCACCGGGGCCGTTGATCGCGCGGCCGTCCATCTCGATGGCGCCAGAGCTGGGCGTGTCCAGGCCGGCGATGAGGTTCAGGACCGTGCTCTTGCCGCAGCCCGATGGGCCGACGATGCAGACGAATTCGCCCGCCTGCACGTCCAGCGCAAAGTCGGCCACCGCCAGCGTGGGCGCAGACGCCCTCACGGCGGTGAATTGTTTGGAGACGCCACGCAGGCGCAGTTTGGGTGGGCTCATCTCAGTTCCTCCAAGGCATCAAAGTTCGCTCGCCAATGCGGAACAGGCGGTCGATGCAAAGTGCGACCACACCGACGACGATCATGCAAACCACGATGGCGTTCAGGTCCACGCTGTAGGCGTAGTAGATGAACATCATCTGGCCGATGCCGCCCGATCCACCCGCGCCGCTCTTGGCGCCGACGGCGAGTTCGGCAGCGATGATCGCCGTCCAGGCCACGCCCATGGCCAGGCGCGCGCCCAGCAGCACCGAGGGCATCGCGGCAGGCAGCAAGACATAGCGCAGTGCGCGCGCGCGCGTCAGGCCCATGGTTTGCGCCGCTTGCAGCAGCTTGCGGTCCACCCGGCTGACGCCGTGCACCGTATTGACCAGCAGCGGGAAGAAGGCCGCGTAGGTCACGATCGACAGTGCCGCCGGTGTGCCGGTGCCGAACCACAGGATGGCGATGGGCAGCACCGCCATCGGCGCGATGGGGCGAAAGCTCTCGATGATCGGGTCGAGGTTGTCGCGCAGCGCGCGGCTTGAGCCCATCAGCACGCCAAGGCTAACGCCGAGCATGAGCGCAAAGCTGAAGCCGGCGAGCACGCGGCCCAGGCTTTGCATCAGCGCCATGGGCAAATCGCCGCTGACTGTCAGCGCAAAGAACGTGGTGAGCACCTTGCTTGGGTACGGCGCGCGTGTATCGGGCGGCAGCGTGAAGGCCCACAGCTGCCAGGCGGCGAGCAACACCAGCGGCAAGGCGACCGCCTGCCACAGCGTGATGCTGCGCGAACGTGGCGCGGGTAGGGAAGCGGCACTCATGGCTGTTGCTCCCTCCCCCTAGCAGGGGGAGGGTTGGGGAGGGGGTTGAGTGCTTCCGCAACCAAGGGGCCGGCGGCACTCGCGGGCCCCCCCCCCCCGCCGCCCCGGACGGGGGGGGGGG
>JANOJR010000648.1:0-3868 GCA_031418855.1 Rubrivivax sp. | reverse complement strand
GGTGTTGGGGAAGGCGGCCACGAGCGCGCCGAAGGACGCGTCTTTCAAGTGCACGCGCTTGTTCAAGCTGAAGGCGATGGTGAAGAAAACGATGAGCATCGCGCAGCCCAGCCACAGCAGAAGCAGCGCCGGGTTCAAGAGCTCCAGCACCGGCACACCTGCGCCGAAACGAAAGAGCATGCACGGCAGCGCGAAATACAAGACAAAGGCGTTCAGCCCCGGGATCGCGCTTTCGGGCAACACGTGTTGGCGGCCTGCGAGGTAGCCGCAGAGCACCAGCGCAAAGAAGGGGACGGTGACGGCGAGGACGGCTTGCATGGGCGGCGCGAAGTATCGCAAGGCCGCGCGTAGCATCGCCGCTGCCCCGTCCCTGAAAGCCCGCGATGAGCGATACACCCAGCTACCCTCACATCCTGCGCAAGGCCGACATCCGCGCGCGGGAGACGACGTTTCGCCACCCCTGGAACCCCCTCTCCGAAGTCACCGGCAGCTGGATGGGCCGCCACGCGGGGCTCACGCGTACGGGGGTGAGCGTGGCGCGGCTGGCGCCTGGCAAGGAGTCGTTTGCCTACCACCTGCACCATAGGGAAGAAGAGTGGATCTACGTGCTGTCGGGCCGCGCGCGGGTGCACATCGACGGCCAGCACTACGAGCTTGAGGCGGGCGACTTCGTGGCCTTCCCCACGCCTTCGGTGGCGCACAACCTGGCCAATCCTTATGACGAAGAGCTGGTGTATTTGATGGGCGGCGAGAACCGCCGCGAAGAGATTGCCGATTTCCCGCTGCTTGACAAGCGCATGGTCAAGTTGGGCGATGAGCTGTCGATTTTTAAGCTTTCGGACGGCAGGCCGTTTCTCGACAAGGATGGCGCGTAGCTCAGCGCCACAGCGCCAAAGGCAGCAGGCCCCAGACGGACAGCACCACGCACCACTGCAACGCGGCGGCCAGCGCCAAGAGATCCAGCCACGCGCGGCGCCTTTGCAGCCCGGCGCGCACGCGTTGCACGGCGGCCAGGAGCAGGGTCAGTGGCAGCAGGCCGGTGAGGGCCGCGATGGCCACGTTCGCTGGCGTGGGGTCGCCGATGGCGAGAAGAGACTGCGTGAGGTAGAGCGCAGGCGCCACGAGCGTCAGCACCAAACACAGCACGGGCCAGCGCAGTGGCTCGGCGTGCCAAGCCTTTCGACGCAGCGCCTGCACCGTGCGCACGCCGCCGGCAAGCAGCACGTACAGCAGCGCGGCCAGCCCCGCCAGCGCACTGGCCGCGTGCGCCACGACGCTGAACACCGTCACGCGCTCAAGCGTACGCAGGCCGTCGCTGATGACGTGCTGGCCCTCGGCGCTAACGAGCAACACGTGCGTGGCCTCACGCCGGCCCTCGGCGCGAAAGAGCGCGCCGCCCACGGGCGTCAGCGTGCGTGCGGTGCCTTGCAGCGGGCGCAGCGCCAGGGTTTTGCCGTCCCAGCGCACGCGCGTCACGCCGGCCAGCTCATCGAGGTAGGCGAACTGCGCAAAGCGACTCGGCCGCACGCGGTAGAGCCCCTGCCACGTTGCAGGGTCGAGCGCAGGCGGCTGGGAGGCCGCCTCAGGCGCTGATGGCATGCCCAGCGCGAGCACCAGCAGCGCGTCCACACGGTCGAAGTTGGCGCTCTCGGGGTCGACGTTGTGGGCGATGAAAAACGCGCGCTGTTGTTGCGGATACAGACACAGCGCGGCGCGAAACGTGCCCTGGTTGCCAAAGTGGCAGCGCCCCACCACGCCGTGCCGGTCTCGCCGCAAGAGGCCCAGCGCGTAGCCCGCCGCCAGGCCCGCGCGCGCGGCTTCGGTGGTGCTGGGCGTGGCCATGGCGCGCAAGAGCGTGGCGTCGACGAGCACGCGGCCACCCGCTTGGCCGTCGCTCATGAGGAAGCCCGCGAAACGCGCCATGTCGGCGGCCGTGGTGGTGAATTGCACCGACGGCCGCAGGTGTTGGGGTAGGGCGGCTTGTGTGGTGTGTGGGTCGAAGTGCCCCATCGCCAGCGTCGGGTCGGCCAGCGTGCCCGTTTGCGTCACGAAACCAAAGCTGCTGCGTGCCATGCCCAGCGGCGCGAGCAAGTTGCTGTCGAGCCAGGTCTCGTAGCGCATGCCGGTCACGGCCTCGATCAGCATGCCCAGCAGGTGGTAGCCGGTGTTCGAGTATGAGAAGCGCTCGCCAGGCCGATGACGCAGCGTCAACGCGCCGCCGTCGCGCACGAGCGCCTCGCGCAGTGCCGCGTCGGGCTTGGCGCGCAGGCTGAACACCTGCCACAAGCGCGCGTCGTCAAGCCCACCGGTGTGGTCCAGCAGGTGGCGTACCGTCAGCGGCGAGGTCGTGCTCCAGCGGTTGTCGATCGGCGCATCAGTTAGGTAGCGCGCCAGTGGCGCGTCGAGCTCGACGCGGCCTTCGGTTGCGAGCCGCAGCACGCCGGTGGCGATGAAGGTCTTGGCGATGGACGCGATCTGCACGCGGTCGCTCGCGGCCATGGCGATGTTGCGCTGCGCGTCCTTGAGCCCAGCGGCACCGACGGACGTGCCTTCGGGCGTGAGCAGCGACCAGGTCGCGCCGACCAGCCCTTCTTCGGCCAGGGCCGTGGCGATGGTGGTGCTCAACGCGTCGGCCGTGGACGCACACAGCGCCGGGGTGCCGAGCGCCAGCACCAGCGCAGCGCCCGCAAGCAAGCGCGCGAGAAAGCGCGCAAGCAAGCGCGCCAGCGCCTTGGCCCGCATCGTGTTCGTGTCCAGGGCCCGGCGCCGAAGGCTCAACGCTTCTTCAGCCCTTTGCCATCAGGCAGCACCACGTCACCCGCCTTGAGCTGCGGGTCATGGTCGAATTCATGTTTGGCCGTGCTGCCGTCGCGCGCGCTGCTGGTGACGACCCACACATCGTGGCGCTTGATGCGTTTCTCGGCTTCGTTGCCGACGACGCCGCCCACCACCGCGCCGCCTACGGTGGCCAGCGTGCTGTCACCCACCTTGTTGCCCAGCAGGCCGCCGACGACCGCGCCACCGGCGATACCCACACCACTGGCTTTGCCCTTGCGTTTTTCGACCTCCACGGCTTGCACCAAGCGGCATTCAGCGCACAGGCTGGCGAGTGGTTTGGCGCTCGGCGCGGTGGTGGCCTTGGCTGGCTCGGCGGCGTAACTGGCCGCGCTCAAGGACACGGCCATGGCGGCCAAGACGGCGGTCAACACGCTGTGGATGAGTTTCATAGGGTGGCCTCAAAGGAGTCGATCGAGCAGCCGATCATGCCCCTGCACACCTGGCACGGCAACGCCGACGACAAACTCTGACGCACACTCACGCCATGCGCCGCACCGTCACGCTCTTGCTCAACATCGCCCACGCGATCGACCATCTCTTCTTGCTGGTGTTCGCCACCGCCGTGGCCAGCATCGCGCGCGAATTCGGCTTCACGCGCTGGGAAGACTTGATGCCCTTTGGTGCGGGCGCCTTCCTGCTCTTCGGCCTGGGCTCGCTGCCCGCCGGGCGCCTGGGTGACCTGTGGGGGCGCCGGCTAATGATGGCCGTCTTCTTCTTCGGCATCGGCATCTCGGCGTGCCTGGTGGCCTTGACGCACAACGCCTGGCAGCTGGCGGCGGCGCTGACCTTGGTGGGCGCGTTTGCGTCGATCTACCACCCCGTGGGCATCCCGATGCTGGTGCAAAACGCCGCCAACCCGGGGGCGACGATCGGCGTCAACGGCCTGGCCGGCAACCTCGGCATTGCGGCCGCAGCCATCCTCACCGGCTACCTGGTCGAACACCTGGGCTGGCGCGCGGCGTTTGTGGTGCCGGGCTTGGCCAGCATTGGTTTTGGCGTGTGGTTCGTGCGCGCCGCGCCGCATGAAACC
>JANOJR010000647.1:0-16030 GCA_031418855.1 Rubrivivax sp. | reverse complement strand
TCCACGACGATGGCGCACGCTGGGCTGAACATCCACAACATGGTCAACAAGTCGCGTGGCGAGATGGCCTATACGCTGGTGGATGTCGACAGCGCGATCTCGGGTGAGGCGCTGGCGGCGTTGCGGGCGATTGAGGGGGTGTTGGGGGTGAGGGATTTGCCGGGGTGACTTGTCTGTTCCCGGCGTGGCGCAGGCGGGCGATGTCCATTACCCGCAGTAATGTCGTAGACTGCCGCCTATGATCCAAGCCCAAAGCAAACTCACTTCCCAAGGCCAGGTCTCGGTGCCTGCTGCGGTGCGTCGCCAATTGGGCCTCAGCCCGGGCGCGACCCTGGAGTGGGTCGAAGACGCTGGCCGCATCGTCGTGCGCCGCGCGGCTTCGAGTGACAGTGCGGCCGTGCATGGCGTGCTGTTCAGTGGCGGCCCGCCTTTGCGCAAGTCGCTCAAGGAACTCAAGCAGGGTGTCGCACAGGCGGTACGCAAGCGGCATGCGCGCGATTGACACCAACGTGCTGGTGCGCTTGCTGGCGCGCGACGACCGAAAGCAGGTTGCCGCTGCGGAAGCGTTCGTCGCGTCAGGGGCTTGGGTGTCACACCTGGTGCTGATGGAAACGGTATGGGTCTTGTCGACCGTCTACGCCAGAGAGGCGGCGCAGTTAATTGCCGCGCTGGACCTGTTGTTGACGCACCAGCACCTGGCGTTGCAAGATCCCGAGACCGTGGCTACCGCCTTGGCCCATTTCAAGCGTCGCCCAGGATTGGGCTTTTCTGATTGCCTGGTGCTTGAGGTTGCGCGCAAGGCCGGGCATACGCCCTTGGGCAGCTTTGACAAGGCCTTGAGCGGGCTGCCTCAGACGCAGCGGCTTTAGCGATGAGGGGGCACGCGCGCGAAGCCGAAGAGAACTGCGCCATCATGGTTGTCGACCAGCTGCGCGACTACCTGGAGCACGGCAATGTGATCAACGCCGTGAACTTCCCGCAGGTCAGCATGCCGCGCGAATCGAATTGGCGCGTGGCCATCGCCAACGCCAACGTGCCCAACATGCTCGGCCAAATCTCCACCACCATGGCGCACGCCGGGCTGAACATCCACAACATGGTCAACAAGTCGCGTGGCGAATTGGCCTATACGCTGGTGGATGTGGACAGCGCGATCTCGGCTGATGCGCTGGCGGCACTGCGGGCGATTGAGGGGGTGTTGGGGGTGAGGGACTTGCCGGGGTGAGGTGCCGATCACGGGCACTGAAGAAGCGGACCGCACAAGGCATCAGCGTGCCGGCAAATGCGGGCAACGCTGTCGCTGAGGTTGGCGCCGCCGAGCACACAGCAATGGGCCGACTCCACACGCCTTGATGCTCACGTGCGGCGACATGTCGCTCGCCACCGATAACCGGGTCGGTCGGGCCCGTAGATATCGAAAATGATCCTTGCGCTTGGCGCACAAACAGTGACGGGCCCCGCAGGGCCCGCCACTCAATGCCACGAAGTCGCCGGCAGACGATCAGGGCCGGGCGACCGTCACGGTCGCGGTGCTGAAGACTTCCCAATCCGCCGGGACGGCAGCGTTACCCAAGGCTTTCAGCACCGACAGCCTGAGCTTGTAAGTGCCATTGGGCTGCGTGCCCAGTGACGTGACACCGTTCCAACGCTCAGCGAAGAAACCGCCCGGCGTCGAGTTGCGGCCGACGTACTGGCTTTCAAAGACAAGGCCACGAGGGTCCAGGGTTGCGCCGTCAACCGCCTCCAGTTTGAGGGTGCGCGACTGGTGGTCGAGGTGCATCAGCACGAACGGGACGTCGTCGCCCACCATCGTGTACGTGGCGCCCGTTGCATTGCGGTTGTTGTAGTTCGTGCCGACGAGCTGCGCCAACCACGGGAAGCCGTTGCCCGTGGGCGTCAACACCTGGGTCGATTGGTAGTCGCCCTTGAAGCCGGCGTACACCACCTGAATCGGCGAACCATCGGCCACCGGCGTGAGCGTGATGTAGCCACCGTACAGACCACGATTGACCAGCGCTGCAGGTGCGGTGATGGTTGCCGTCACGGTGGCCGTGCTCTTCGGCGGAACCAGCACGCTGGCGCTGCTGAAGCTCACGGTGGCCGCTGCGATGGGCGTACTCGAGGGGCTGAAGCTAGCGCCAGACTGTGTGTTGGGTCCCGCAGCCCTGCCAGCGACATGGCCCAGCGTGTACGTCACCGGCACCGGCGCGTCGTTGCGGATGGTCAGCTTCTGCACGGACGGCCCGGCCTGGCTCTCGCCAAGCGCGAGCTTGCCCGGCACCACAAATTGCTGGCTTTGCACGGCCGCTACAACGTCGATCATGCCGGCGCCTTGTCGAAACGCGTGATCCAGTGACCCGGACGCCGCATCGCCCGACCAGGCCTTGGGCTTGGCGGTGTTCTGCATGCGCGTCAGCATGTTGATCATCGGCGGCGAAGTGCGGCCGACGACCGCGCTCTCACGGCCCAGCGACGCATTCGGCAGCGCCTGCAGGATCAGTGCGGCCGCACCCGCCACGTGCGGCGAGGACATCGAGGTGCCGCTCAGCGTCGCGCCCCCGCCCAGTTCCAGCGGATAGGCCGAGAAGATGCCACCACCGGGAGCGCCGAGGTCAGGCTTGAAGCTCAGATCGGCGGGAAGGCCGAAGGAGCTGAAGCCCGACATCAGGCCGCCGGTGCCGAACGGGAAGCCGACGGCGGTGGCGGTCCATGTCAGAGTCGTCGGGCCGGCGACGATGGCCGCATCGAGCGCAGCGCCCTGGGCCGCTGTGATGCCGACGACCGGGATCGTGACTGCCGGAGTGCCGGCAGCGCTGGCATTCAACGCGCCGGGGCTATGGTTGTAGAGCACCACCGCTGCGGCGCCAGCCGCCTGCGCGTTCGCGGCCTTGACGTAGAAGCCGCATGAGCCACGGCGGATCAGGGCTGCCATGCCGTTCAGGCTTCCCGGTGTCAGCGCCGAACAAGCATCCGGCGCCGTCGTCGGCAGCGTGGGCTGGCCGGGCACGCCCGTCTTGCCCATCAGCAGGCTGCCCGACGTGGGCGCAGCCGGCGCACCGCTGGCCGGCGTGTACCCATACGGCGTGACGCCGACCGTGAACGAAGTCTGCGCGTTGTCGAACGACGCCACGCCGATCACGGCCTCTCCCACGCCGGGCGCACCCGCCGCATACAGCCCATCCGGTGAGCTGCCGCCGGGGCCGCTGTTGCCGATCGAGGCGACCATCACGACGCCCTTTTTCGCCAGCCGCGATGCCGCCTGCGCCGTCGGGTACTGCGGCCACTGGCCGGTGGAGCCGATGCTCTGGTTGACGACCTGCATGCCGTCGGCTAGGGCGCGCTCCATCGCGGCGAGCATGATGTCGGCGGTGGTGCTGCCGGTACAGCCGAAGACGCGATACGCGCCGAGGCTGGCGCCGGGCGCGACGCCCTTGATGCCGCCGCCGTTGGCTGCGACGATGCCCGCCACGTGGGTGCCGTGGCCATTGCAGTCATCCGGGTTGGCGTCGGGCGCCGGCGTGGAGGCCGGGCCGGTGAAGGCGTCGCCGACAAAGTCCCACCCGGCGACAACACGCGCCGTCGGGAACGGTGTCGAGCCGTTTGTGCCGTTGCCGCCTAAAGCCGGGTGGTCGAAGTCGACGCCCGTGTCAATGATGCCCACCCGCACACCCGCGCCGGTCAGGCCCAGCGTGTTCTGCGCAATGTCGACACGTGTGAGCGCGAGCGCTCTCGCGAGATCGATCGCTGAGCCCGCGACCTGCTCCGGCGTCGGGCCCTGGATGGTCTCGACGGCGTGCATGGCCTTCACGCCCTCGACACGGGCGAGCTTGGCGCGCTCGGCGTCGTTGACGGAAACCGACAGACCGTTGAACAAGGAGTTGAAGGCGCGGCGCTCGGTGAACACCACCCCCGCAGCGGCGGCCGCAGCGCGGAAGGCCGCCTGTTCGGCCTGTACCGCCGCCACCGTCGCACCATCGGCCACCGGCTTACCGGCGAATTCTACGAACCACAGGTTCGAGCCTTCTGCACTCGACACCGGCAGCGACTGCGCCAGTGCGGCACCCATTGTCGATAGGGTGGCAAGAGTGATGAGGGCAAGTTTGAATTTGAAAGACCGAGCGGCCATGGCGAAGACTCCTAGTTGCAATGCTGTGCATGCTGCCCATCCCTGCCCCGGCTGCGATCGGGTCTTACCCGAGTCGCGTTTGCGACGACGATGGTCTCACCTATGACGGCCATCGAGCCGCCCCCCGCAAGTGAGGGTGTACCGGCAACCAGGGGTGATCACATCGAGGCGTTCGCGGCGCATTGGTTGGCGCAACAGCTGCAGCAGGCTTTGGCCGATCAAGGGTAAGCACTGCCGCTTACTCGCGGGGAAAAGTACCCCTGCGTCGCCGCCTGACACTTGTCCTTGGCTGCGAAGGATGGCAAATTTCCGTCATCGTGCCGACGGCCAACGCCGATAGCCATCCACAACGCCCAACGGAGCAACAACTTATGTCGATGAATCTACTCAAAAACGCTGCGGTCAGCTTGGCATTGGCCGCTGCCGCCGCAGTGCCGGCGCATGCCGGTGAGGTGACGCTGAACGTGGCAGGCATCGTCAGCTACGACGAACTTGGATCGCCGCTGAACGAGAAGCGCTTCATTGACATCGGCGGTGGCGCGCGCATCCTGGGCCTTTCATGGGCCGTCACTTTGACCGCCGACGAACCCTTCAGTTGGCTGTCTGAATTGAGCGTCGACCTGAACAATGGTGGCGCCCCATCTGCTGGCGTCTCGTTGTCTCCAGGGGTTGGTGAAGACAATTCGGGGTCACAGTCATTCAGCGGCTCTGCCGACCTGCTGGCACTTGGGATTGACTTCTCCCTTGGCGACAACGGGCGCTTGTACTTCGAGTTCTTTGAGTCATTCGACGACTACTTTGGCGCTCGCGACGGCGTCTGGGATCGCGGCACACTGACGGTGACCTATGTTCCCGAGCCGGGAACCTATGGACTGGCCGCGCTGGCCCTGCTCGGCCTGGGCGCTGCGTCGCGCCGCCGACCGTCCTGACTTCCGCGCCGGCAAGGCGCATCGCAAGTCAACAAGGGCCGCTCAGTGCGGCCCTTCGTTCGATAGCATTCAGCGGGACACCGCTGGGGGTGACGGCACAGGCCTTGCGCCAGCCAGGCACAGCAGCCACTGGCCACGCCGACTGGCGTGGTAAACGGTCTCGCGGCTGCCCTCGATCACCAGCACCCGCCAGCCCGGGACCAGCGCCTGGGTATAGGCTAGGCCCGGCTGCGGGCAGCCCAGCGACCCGTCGGACCAGGTGACGTCTTCGAAACGCACCAGCAGCCTCTGGGCATTGACGAGTTGCCAACGTCGAACTGCGTCAGCGCGCACGGCAGCCTCCATCGCAGCAGCAGTCACCATCCCATCCGACCCGGGAGCGACGAGCCCTGAGCTCGGGCTTTCAGGACGGGCGTTTTCCGCCTGAGCCGCTGGCACTGACGCGTTGGCGTTCATGCCGGGAACGCCGCACAAGAACGACATCGAGACCCAACACACCAGAGAGTGATCACGCCAGCCCACCATCGTCAGCCACGCACATCGACGCGCCGCAGCGCATGTGTTGGCATCATGCACCAAGACATTGCGCAACGGCTGCGAGAAGCTCTCGAAGGCTTCGCTTTTGTCTGCGGCGCCACCGCGATCGATTGAAAGGGACCTGGCAGTGACGGACGCGCCGCAGGCGGGTCAGCCTGGTCAAGACAGGCAACGAGCTGGCATGTACTTGTCCATATACTTGGTTTTCGCTCCGACGCCACGGGAGACCATCAATGGCTCAAATTACGCTGTACATCGATGATGCGACGCAAGCCCGTTTGCGCGCAGCCGCCTTGAGCCGCCAAGTGTCACAAAGCCAGTTTGCCGCCGACTTGGTGCGGCGCGCAACCGACTCGACCTGGCCTGAAGAGGTGCTGGCGCTTGCGGGCGCAGTGCCTGACTTTCCACAAGTGCAAGCCTTGCGTCTCTTGGTGGCAGAAGATGCGGCCAGGGTCTCGTGGTGAGCTTCGCGCTCGACACCAATACGCTGAGCCACTTCATGCGCGGTGAAGGCCGCGTCGCCGAGCGTTTGGCTAAGACAACGCCACAACAGGTGGCACTTCCCGCCATCGTTATCTACGAGATCAACTTCGGCCTACGCCACGCCGGCCGCCGTGCTCAGCTGGATGGATTTGCGCGCATGGTGCAAGCCACGACCGTGCTGGACTTTGACGCCGAAGCCGCCGATCACGCAGCCAGGATTCGGCTTGAGCTTGAAGCGGCGGACACACCGATTGGTCCGACGGACTTGCTGATTGCGGCCATCGCGCGTCGGCATGCGCGCATCTTGGTGACGCACAAGGTGCGCGAGTTCAGGCGGGTGCCCGGGCTTAAAGTTGAAGATTGGTATTGATCGTCGCAAGCATCGCTGGGCCCGACCTTGGGCACCACTTGCGCCACGGCGGCGGGGTCAGCCTCTTGCAACACCGAGCCATCTTCGTTCGTCATCAGCATGCGCGTGACTTCGGCTGCACCCATCCATACAATGTATGCATGCGGTTCGAGTGGGACTCCGTCAAGGCGGCTTCAAATGCCAAGAAGCACAAGGTCACCTTTGAGGTGGCCAAGACTGTCTTCTACGACGACTTTGCCGTGCAGTTTTTTGACGAAGAACACGCCATCGATGAAGATCGTTTCCTTTTGCTTGGCATGAGTTCAGACGCGAGGCTGCTCTTGGTTTGCCACTGTGAGCGCGAAGACGGTGACGTGATACGGATCATTTCGGCACGCAAAGCCACAGCGAGCGAAGCCCAGCACTACGAAGGTTTCCGAGGTGAATGACATGAAGGCCGAGTACGAGCTGTCGAAGATGAAGTCGCGTCGCAACCCCTACGCGTCAAAGCTCAAGAAGTCGGTGACCATGCGCCTGTCTGAAGATGTCATTCAGTACTTCAAAGGCATGGCCACGGAGGCTGGAGTTCCCTACCAGAGCCTCATCAATCTCTACCTCAGAGATTGCCTTGCACAGAATCGCAAGGTCGAGATCAAGTGGCCGAGTGCCGCCTGAGCGGTCCGTCGGCGTCAATACGTGCCTGCACCGTTGCCACGTGCGCCGGCCCGCACTGCCGCGCGGCGCGTTAGGCCAGCTTCTCATGGCAAGCCTTGTACTTCTTCGCGCTCCCACAAGGACAGGACTCATTGCGCCCGCCCTTGGGCACGTCCTGCGCCGCGGTAGTTGGGTCCGCCTCCTGCGACACCGAACCGTCCTCGTTCGGATGCGTGTAGGTCACGTTCGGTAGCGCACTGGCCTGCTGCTCGATCGCCGCCGCCGCTTCGGCCGCGGCCTCCTGCGTCTGGATGCGCACCGTCATCAGCACGCGCGTGACTTCGGCTTTCACCAGGTCGAGCAGTTGCGAGAAGAGCTCGAAGGCCTCGCGCTTCTACTCCTGCTTGGGGTTCTTTTGGGCGTAGCCGCGCAGGTGGATGCCCTGGCGAAGGTAGTCGAGTGCGGCCAGGTGCTCGCGCCAGTGCGAGTCGATGGACTGCAACATCACCATGCGCATGAAGGGCGTGAACTGCTCGCGGCCGACGATGTCGAGCTTGCTCTCGTACACGGCACCGCCGGCGTGATCGCCCTGGCGCACCTGGGTGCCTGCACGCGCGAAACCGAAGAGAGCTGCGGCAGCATGGCGGTCAACCAGCTGCGCGACTACCTGAAACACAGAAATTCGATCGACATCGTGAACTTTCGGTGTGTGTCGATGAGATGACGCGCGGGTCCAACTGACTACCGCGCTTCCTGCACCCCCCGACTGAAGGGCCGCACAAACCCGTCTGGGCCGCACTCGACACCGATGCTACCGTTGTGCGTCGCTACAAATGGTCACAGAGCGATTGTCCTGTTGACTTAACTACGGTCGAATCTGAATAGGGGTTATGCATGTCGTACTTCAACAATAGTTTGCCGCGCTCGAGTCGTGCGTGGCTGTTCGGTGGGGTGGCGCTCGCCATCTCTTTGGTCGCGACAGGCGCGAGCGCCCAGGTCCACCTCCTCAAGCCCGACTACGAATTCAAGAAACCGAAGGCCGAGATATCCCCGTTCGACCTGCCTGCCGGCCCCGTTGGTTTGCCGTCGGCGCCGATCTCATCGGGCGCGGTCGTGATTAGCTTCGAAGGCATCAGCCAATACGATGTCGCCTCGGTCCAGCGGAACTTCATTCCGCCGGACACGATCATGGCAGCGGGCAAAACCCAACTGGTGGAATTCGTGAACGGCGGGTTCGCCGTCTTCGACAAGACCAATGGCGCTCGCACGTTCACATCGGACACGGCGTTCTGGAACAACAAGGCCGGGCTCACGGGCACTCCCAACGGCGATCAGCGGGTGATGTACAACGCCAACGCCGGCCGCTGGATTGCTCTGAGTTTCGGCCCAAACACCAAAGACATTCAGATCGCGGTTTCGACAACATCAGACGCGCTGGGCGCCTGGCAGGGAACCAGTTTCCAGGGCTTCGCGCCGTTAGCGGTGGGCGCCCGCACGCTGGCGGACTATCCGACGCTCGCCATGGATAGGAACGCTGTCTACATCGGGACCAACGACTTTGGGGCGGCGACTGTGGGCGGGGCTACCAATTTCCGCGGGACCACGCTGAACGTCATTCCGATCGGCGACCTGTTCAATGCCGTCGCTCCCATTGCGACGGGCAACGTCCAGTTTCGTACCCCGTACGATCCAGCGGCGTCGAATGACTTCACGCGAGGATTCGCCATCCAGGGTGTCAACAGCAACAAGGTCTCGACGACCGGCAACATCATCGCCGCCTCGATCAACGACTTCGGCCTGACCCGCTACGACGTGCTCAACGCTGGCACGGCGGGCGCCGTCCGAACCGCGACAGCCTCAACAACGATCGGGACGGACTACACCTTCAACGATCCCGCCCGGCAACCTTCGGCCGCGATTCCCGCGAACCGGCGGATCATCGACTCCTTCGGCGACCAGATCTCGTCCAGCGCTTGGGAAGTCGGCGGACGCATCTACTCCGTCCACACCGTCACCGATAACGGCAGCGCCTTCACTTCTGTCCGCTACACCGTGCTGGACGCGGCCACGAACGCGGTCCTGGACGAAGGCAGCATCAAAGCCAACGGTTACGACTACTACCAAGGCTCGCTCGCCGTGAACGAGTTCGGTCAGGTGGTGGTCGGCTACAACCGCTCCGGCCTGGAGCAGGCCGATCTCGATGGCGACGGCTTCTCGGACGGGAACATCACGCTCCTCGCCCGCAGCTTCTGGACCGACTCGACTGGAAAACTCGTGCCGGTGGGCGATGAATTGAAACTGAAGGTCAGCCTCACGGATGATTACCACAACGGCAGCGTCTTTGGTCAAGTGGCTGCGGGTCGGCAACGTTGGGCCGACTACAGTGCGGTGAGCCTCGACCCCGAGGACTCCAGCCTGTTCTGGGTGTCCGGTACGTTTGCCCGGGAATACAACAACGCTGCGGGTGGACACCCCGGTGGCACGGGCGGGTCACGCTGGGGCACCTACATCGCGGCCATCGACTTCGACCGCGTCCCCGAGCCGCCTTCGTGGGCACTCATCATCCTCGGCTTGAGCCTGAGCAGCGCGATGGTGCGGCGCCGGCGCAGTCAGGTGACGTCCGCCAAAGTCACCGCGTAATGCACGATGGAGCGCCCGTTCCCGAGAAGGGCGCTCCACGCAAGCTTCAATTCGCGGGTTCTATCGAAAGCGAATTCATGTGAATGGATCCCGACGCAGCATCCTGCGACATGCGTTCGCCATGGGAGCCATGGTGTTCGGTCTGGGTAGGGCCCAGGCCGCTGCCATGTCCGGCGTCTGGGGCGGCGTAACCGCACTCTTGACCCTCGACGGCAAGGGTGGTCGCCTCGACTTCGGCTGCGGCTACGCGACGCTAGCGTCTCCGGTGAACCCCGACAGCAAGGGCCGTTTCAAAGCCACGGCCACGTACTTTCCAGAACCGACGGGTCTTGTCGACGCGGACAAGCCACCTGCCCAGACTCAAGCGCGCATCGAAGGAAGGTTCACGGGCGAAAACCTTCACCTCAGCTTCAAGCCCACGGGCGCGGCGGCGCAGACATTCGACCTGGCAGCTGGTAAGAAACACAAACTGTTCCGCTGCGTCTAGCAAGTGGTGTGGCAAAACGGCGCAGACTTTGCGCCGGCTATTTTTGCGGGCAGCGGTGCGTTTATCCGTCTTAAGGATTGACTCTCCAATCCGGTGTTTTGCCTGTGCCAATGCCTTGTGCGTCGGGCCGCTTCAACGCGGCGCCTTCAAGCCAGTCGCCCATGACAAGCCTTGTACTTCTTCCCACTCCCACAAGGACAAGGATCGTTGCGCCCGACCTTGGGCACCGCAGCAGCCACAGTCGCGGGGTCGGCCTCCTGCGACACCGAACCATCCTCGTTCGGATGGGTGTAGGTCACGTTCGCTAGCGCGCTGGCCTGCTGCTCGATCGCCGCCGCCGCTTCGGCCGCGGCCTCCTGCGTCTGGATGCGCACCGTCATCAGCACGCGCGTGACTTCGGCCTTCACCAGGTCGAGCAGCTGCGAGAAGAGCTCGAAGGCTTCGCGCTTGTACTCCTGCTTGGGGTTCTTTTGCGCATAGCCGCGCAGGTGGATGCCTTGGCGCAGGTAGTCAAGCGCGGCCAGGTGCTCGCGCCAATGTGAGTCGATGGACTGCAACATGACCATGCGCATGAAGGGCGTGAACTGCTCGCGGCCGACGACGTCGAGCTTGCCCTCGAAGACGGCGTCAGCT
The DNA here is from genome assembly GCA_031418855.1 of Rubrivivax sp. Lineage (GTDB taxonomy): Bacteria > Pseudomonadota > Gammaproteobacteria > Burkholderiales > Burkholderiaceae_C > Rubrivivax. The sequence continues at coordinate 5,192 of JANOJR010000647.1, read as the reverse complement.
GCGGCGACAACCTTCTCGACGATCTCGTCGTCGGTGATGCTGTCGCTGCCTTCCACTTCGCTCTTGATGTCAACCACGAGCTGCCACTCATCTTTTAGCGCGCGCTCCAGGCCGGCCAGGTCCCATTGCTCTTCCAGGCTCTCGGGCGGCACATGGGTGCGCACCATGTCCGTGACGGCGCTGCGGCGCAGGTTGGCGATGCGGTCGTCGAGCAGCTTGGCTTCCAGGATCTCGTTGCGCTGTTGATAGATCACCTTACGTTGATCGTTAGCGACGTCATCGTATTCGAGCAGCTGCTTACGGATGTCGAAGTTGCGCGCTTCGACCTTGCGCTGGGCGCTCTCAATGCTGCGGTTGACGATGCCGGCTTCGATGGCCTCGCCTTCGGGCATCTTCAGCCGGTCCATGATGGCGCGTACACGCTCGCCGGCGAAGATGCGCATCAGCGAGTCGTCCAGGCTCAGGTAGAAGCGGCTGGCGCCGGGGTCGCCTTGGCGGCCGGAGCGGCCACGCAGCTGGTTGTCGATGCGCCGGCTCTCGTGGCGCTCAGTGGCGACTATGCGCAAGCCGCCCTGCGCCTTCACCTGCTCGTGCAGGCCTTGCCATTCGTCGTGCAGCTGTTGCGAGCGCGCCTTCTTGTCGTCGTCGCTCAAGGCCTCGTCGGCTTCCAGAAACTGGATCTGCTTTTCGACGTTGCCACCGAGCACGATGTCGGTGCCGCGGCCGGCCATGTTGGTGGCGATGGTGATGACCTTGGGCCGGCCAGCCTGGGCAATGATCTCGGCCTCTTTGGCGTGCTGCTTGGCGTTGAGCACCTGGTGCGGCAGCTCGGCTTTGGTCAACAGGTCCGAAATCAGCTCGGAGTTTTCGATCGAGGTGGTGCCCACCAGCACCGGCTGGCCACGCTCGTAGCAGTCGCGGATGTCGGTGGTGACGGCGTCGTACTTCTCTTTCGCCGTCTTGTAAATCAGGTCGTTGTCGTCTTTGCGGCGCGTCGGCTTGTTCGGCGGGATGACCACCGTTTCCAGGCCATAGATTTCCTGGAATTCGTAGGCCTCGGTGTCGGCCGTGCCGGTCATGCCGGAGAGCTTGCCGTACATGCGGAAGTAGTTCTGGAAGGTGATCGAAGCCAGCGTCTGGTTTTCGCTCTGGATCTGCACGCCTTCTTTGGCTTCCACGGCCTGGTGCAGGCCGTCACTCCAGCGCCGGCCGGACATCAAGCGGCCGGTGAATTCATCGACGATGACCACTTCGCCGTTCTGCACGACGTAATGTTGGTCACGGTGGTACAGCCGGTGTGCGCGCAGTGCCGCGTAGACGTGGTGCATCAGCGCGATGTTGGCCGGGTCGTACAGACTCGCGCCTTCGGGCAGCAAGCCGGCTTCACCGAGCAGGCGCTCGGCGTTTTCGTGGCCGTCTTCGGTGAGGTAGACCTGGTGTGTCTTCTCGTCGACCGTGAAGTCACCGGCTTCGATGACACCTTCGCCCGTGCGCGGGTCGGCCTCGCCGATTTGCTTCTTCAGGCCCGGCACGACGGCGTTGATGCGCACGTACATGTCAGTGTGGTCTTCGGCCTGGCCGCTGATGATCAGCGGTGTGCGCGCTTCGTCAATCAGGATCGAGTCGACCTCGTCGACGATGGCGAAGTTCAGGCCACGCGCCACGCGGTCGGCGACGTCTTGCACCATGTTGTCGCGCAGGTAGTCGAAGCCGTATTCGTTGTTGGTGCCGTAGGTCACGTCGGCGGCGAAGGCGGTTTGCTTCTCGTCGCGCTGCATGCCCGGCACGTTGACGCCGACCGTGAGGCCGAGAAAGCTGTACAGCCGGCCCATCCAGTCGGCGTCGCGCCGCGCCAGGTAGTCGTTGACGGTGACGACATGCACGCCCTTGCCTTCAAGGGCATTGAGGTACACCGGCAGCGTGGCCATCAGCGTCTTGCCTTCGCCCGTGCCGAGTTCGGCGATCTTGCCCTGGTGCAGCGCGATGCCGCCCACCAGCTGCACGTCAAAGTGGCGCATCTTCAGCGTGCGCTTGCCGGCTTCACGCACCACGGCGAAGGCCTCGGGCAAAAGCTGGTCGAGTGTTTCGCCTTTGGCGATGCGCTCGCGAAAGGTGTCGGTCAAGGCTCGCAGTGCGGCGTCGTCCAAGGCTTCGAAGCGAGGTTCGAGCGCGTTGATGTCCTGGACAGCGCGGCGGTAGGTCTTGAGCAGGCGGTCATTACGGCTGCCGAAAATCTGGGTCAGGATCTTGGGGAGCATGCAGCGTCAGGCGTGAATGGTTGGGGGCGGCGCGGCGCTGCGGGCATGCAGCGGTACACAGATGTCGGACCGGTTTGGAGCAGACGTGGGCAGATGTGGGGTTGGTTCGGCGCCAGGCAAGGCCGGCGCTTCGCAAGGCCTGCTCAGCCTTGGCTGCACCAGCTTTTGGCGCCTGCGCAAAGCGCGCGAGTTTAGCATCGCGCCCTATGCCCGCAGGCTCTGGCGAGGCCGTCTATCGCCGGGGCCGCAGCTCGGCGGTGATGGGCGACTTGCCGGCACCGGCGAGGAATTGCGCCGGGTCTTGCGGCACGCCTTCAAGCAGCACTTCAAAGTGCAAATGCGGGCCCGTGGAGCGGCCGGAATTGCCGACCTCGGCGATCAACTGGCCACGCTTGACCAAAGCGCCGGTCTCGACCATCACCTTGGAGCAATGGGCGTAGCGTGTCAGCAGTCCATTGCCGTGGTCGATCTCGACGACATGGCCATACGCCGCGTGCCACTCGCTGGCCACCACCACGCCACCTGCAGCGGCATGGATGCGGGTGCCGATGTCCGCCGGGAAGTCCAGCCCCGAGTGCAAGGCCGCGCGGCCGCTGATGGGGTCCATGCGAAAGCCGAAGCCCGAACCGACGGGGCCGTCCACAGGCCTCGAGTTGGGCACCATCAAGGCCTTCAGCCGAGCTTGCTGGAGCCTTGATTCCACCAGCGTAAAGAGGTCGGTGTGTTGCTCGGTGGATTGATCCAGCTCGAGCAAGAGGCCCCGCAAGGTGTCGAGTGAGACCGACTCGGCAGGAATGAAGGGCCCGCCTTTGCCACCGGCCACGGCGGGCTTGGGCAGCGGCTTCATTTCCTCCACCTTCACGCCTGCCAGGCCCGAGACACGCTCACCCATGGCTTCGAGCTTGATCAGCTTGGCATGCATCTCGCCGACCTGCTGCGCCATGGCGTCGAGGTTCTCGCGCATGTAGCGGTCGCGCTGGGCGATTTCGTCGCGCACCACCAGCTTGACAAGCTGACTCACCACCGGCCAGCCTTCGCGTGCGGCCTTGAGGAAGACGAAGTGGTAGCTCGCGCCCGAGGCCAGCATCAGCGCCAACACCAGTGCCGCACAAAGTGCCACGAGGCGCGGCCAGCTCAACTGCAAGACCCGCGTGCGCGCCAGGCCGGGGTGGGTGATCAACACTTGCATCGTTAGACTCCTGATATGTCCTACCCAGACGCGCGCTCCACGGGGCCGGCACAGGCCCTTCGCCAGGCTCTGGACGGCAGCGAACCGTTGTCGCGGCTGCTGCTTCGGGTGCAGGCTTCACGTGACTGTCTTGCGGCTGTGTTGCCTGTGCTGCCGCAAGACCTGCGCGGTGCCGTTCAGGCGGGACCCCTGGACGATAGCGGATGGACTTTGCTGGTGGCCAACCCGTCGGTGGCCGCCAAGTTGCGGCAACTGCTGCCGGTTTTGAACGAGGCGCTGGTGGCGCAATCGCTCGCGGTCGCGGCGCTGCGCATCAAGGTCCACACGCCGAAGTAACGTGGCGCGGGTGGCGCCATCGTGAGCGCTCGGGTGGGGTGGTGCCGACTGTCCGAATCGAACGGACGACCTTCCGCTTACAAGGCGGGTGCTCTACCAACTGAGCTAAGCCGGCGGTGACAAATCGTATGGCGGGATGCTAGCGCAGCCCTGCGGGCTCAAGCCGTGAAGTGACAAGCATGAATGCCTTACTTCACGCGCTTGAGCGAGGGTCTGGGCGATGTGGGCGAGGGTGGTTCGGGCGGCTGCGGCAGCTCAGTCGGCTCTTGCGCGACGGGTACTTGGCTGCCCTCTTCGCGCGCGCCCGCCGCGCTGTCGGTTTCGCTGCGTGCCAGGCGCAAACCACGCAAAGGCGTGACGGTCTTGGACGACGATGACGACGCTTCGGCAACATTGGCCGCATCGGTGGGCGCGGGGAAAGCCATGCCTTGCCCGTTTTCGCGTGCGTAGATCGCCACCACGTGATCGATCGGCACCACGATGTCGCGCGCCGCACCGCCAAAACGCGCCTTGAACTCGACGAACTCGTTGCCCAGCTTCAAGCTGCTGGTGGCTTCGAAGCCGACGTTGAGCACGATCTCGTGGTTCTTCACGTACTCCATGGGCACCTGCACCGTGCTGTCGACGTACACCGCCAGGTAGGGCGTGAAGCCGTTGTCGGTGCACCAGTCGTGCAAGGCGCGAATGAGGTAGGGCCGCGTGGGCGTGCCGGCGCTGTCGGGACTCAAGGGGATACTCATGCGCGCTCGTTGTGGCTCAGTGTCGCAACTTACTTGCGCATGACCTTTTCAGACGGCGTCAAGGCCTCGATATAGGCCGGGCGGGAGAAGATGCGCTCGGCGTACTTCAAGAGCGGCACGGCGTTCTTGGACATGTCGATGCCGTAGTAGTCCAAGCGCCACAAGAGCGGGGCGATGGCCACGTCGAGCATCGAGAAGTCGTCGCCGAGCATGAACTTGTTCTTCAGGAAGATGGGTGCGAGCTGAGTGAGCCGGTCGCGAATCTGCGAGCGCGCCTTCTCGAGCTGCTTGTCGGTGGCCTTGACGCCGCGCGACTCCAGCAAATTCACATGCGCGAAGAGTTCCTTCTCGAAATTGAAGAGGAACAGGCGCACGCGTGCGCGCGCCACCGGGTCACCGGGCATCAACTGCGGGTGCGGGAAACGCTCGTCGATGTACTCGTTGATGATGTGCGACTCGTACAAGATGAGATCGCGCTCCACGAGGATGGGCACCTCGTTGTACGGGTTCATCAAGGCGATGTCTTCGGGCTTGGCGAACAGATCGACATCGCGAATTTCGAAGTCCATGCCTTTTTCGAACAGCACGAAGCGGCAGCGGTGCGAGTACGGGTCAGTCGTTCCGGAATAAAGCACCATCATGGTGGGTAGCCCTCAGGTCGATCAATGG
>JANOJR010000646.1:0-1879 GCA_031418855.1 Rubrivivax sp. | reverse complement strand
TCAGCGGCGCCAGGCCGTCTTCGATCCACAGCGCGTCGACAAAACGGTCGATCAGCGCTGCGCTGTCCATGCTCAGCGCTCGCTCACGCTAGCGTCATTCCAGCGTGAGCTTTTGCTTGGTCACCACGCTTTGGTAGACCTCCAGCTCGGCCTTGATCTGCGTCGCAAACTGCTCGGGCGTGTTGCCGATGATGAGCGAGCCGGTGTCTTCGATGCGCTTGCGCACGTTGGCGTCTTCGAGCGTCTTTTTCACGGCGGCGGCGACCTTGTCGACGACATCTTTGGACAGCCCTTTGGGCCCGAGCACGCCGTAGTAGGCCATGCGATTGACGGGCTCAAGGCCCACTTCCTTGAAGGTCGGCACATTGGGCAACTGCGCCAGGCGCTGCGGCGCCGAGACGACGATGGCAATCAAGCGGCCGTCTTTGATGAAGGGCAAGGCCGAAGGCAGGTTGTCGAAGATTACCGGCACCTGCCCGGCCACCGTGTCGTTCAGCGCCGGGCCCGCGCCGCGGTAGGGGATGTGCGTCATGAACACACCCGCCAAGCTCTTGAAGAGCTCTGTCTGCAAGTGGCCGATGCCACCCGTTCCCGAGCTCGCGTAGCTGTGTTTGCCCGGGTTCTTCTTCAGCTCGGCGATGAAACCTTTGTAGTCGCGCGCCGGGAACGAGGGGTGCACGGCGATGACGTTGGGCGTGGCCGCGATGTTGATGATGGGCGTGAAGTCGGTCAGCGGGTTGTAGCCAATCTTCGCGTTGATGGCGGGGTTGGCGGCGGTGGTCGAGACGGTGGCCATGCCCAGCACGTGGCCGTCGTTGTTGGCCTTGATGACTTCAAGCGCGCCCACCGAGCCGCCGCCACCGGCCTTGTTCTCCACTAGCACCTGCTGGCCCAGCGTAGCGCCCATGCGCTCGCTGACGATGCGCGCCACGATGTCGGTGGTGCCGCCTGGAGCGAAGGGCACGATCAAGCGCACGGGCTTGCTCGGGTAGATCTGTGCCACGGCCACCAAGGGTGCGACCAGTGCGGCAACGATCAAGCTCAGGTTCAGGGCGATTCGGGTCATGGCAGGCGGGCTCCGCGAGGTGGCTGGTGAGGGTGGATTCGGGCGGCGCGCATTGTCGCCGCCAGGGCCGAGGCTTATGAAGCCGGCCCGCCCAATAGCCCCGTTTTCAGTTCGGGATCGACGGGCTTGTCGCCGATGAAGATCTTCAAGAGCGCGGCGTAGAAGTCTTCGCCCGGAATCGGCGCGCCCTTGGCCACGCCGTTCAGGCTGAAGTGCATGCCGCTGCCGGGCACCCAGTCGAGGTCGACAACGTCGCCCTTGTGCACCGTGCCGAGCGCCTGCACACGCTGCTCGAAGGTGGCCATGCGCTCGCGCAGGCCGGGCAGCTCGGCCTGCGTGGCATTGCGCGTGATGCCGTGGTCGATCGCCTTAGTGAATTCCACCGCCGGCACTTCGAGCAGCATGCGGATCTGCAAACGCTTCGGGCCAGCGGCCGCCACGGCCTGCGCCGCGCTGCTGGCCTTGCTGCTCAGGTACAGAGCGGCCGCGTAGCCCTTGATCCAGGCCACGGCGCGCAAGCCCACGCCGTTGAGGCGCAAGTCACTGTCGGCCACGCGCAGTTGCGAGAGGAAGGTTTGGCCTTCGAGTTTGATTTGCGCCGTGGCGGGGCCGTGCAGCAGTACGGAGGCCGTCAAGACAAGGAGCAGGCGGCGCAGCAAGGCCGAAGGCATGTGGGGCGCTCAGGGTGTGGAAGCAGCGGGCACAACGCCGCTCGCCAAGCTTTCGCCGACAGCCACGCTGCGCTGCGCCAAGGCCCAGTCGATGTGTTGGCCCACGAGATCATCAGCACCGAGCCTGGCCTCATGCAGCGCG
>JANOJR010000645.1:0-3853 GCA_031418855.1 Rubrivivax sp. | reverse complement strand
TCTGGCCGCCACTCACCAACCGCACAGCTTCTTGCTTGAACTCCAGCGTGTAGCGCGCCCGCACTGTCTTCGCCATTTCCGTTCTCCTTGCTTGCATTGAAACACTCAGCAAGGGGTACGTTTTTCGGGGGCAAGGTCAATTGCCGGCGCGCGAGCATTCAATGCAGGCGACCTCGGTGGTTGATTCGAGCGCTGTGGTGGGTCGCTGTGTGGAGCGAAGTAAAGGAGGAGAAAGCGGCCGTTCAGACCGGCTTCGGGGGACATGAGCGAAACACAGCGACCCGCCACAGTGCTCGCGCCACTGGCCATGAACCGTTGATTGCGTGTTGAGAGCGCAACCAGCGCAATCACCAGATCGCGTTGTCGTCTCTCGGGCCGGTATGAACCGCCTTGAGATCGTCCACAGCCTGTTGCGCCAGCTGGATGCGCGGCACATCGGGCCCGACACCGTGCAGCGCCATGCTGGTGATGAACTCCCCGCCGCGCGCACCGTGAAAGGCCAGGGGCTTTTGATTGGCAGCGTCCCAAGCCAACGCGCCGCCACGCAGCACGTTGTAGGCCACCTCGTCAAAGATGCGCCCGGCGGGGTGACGCGTGCGCTTCTCAAGATGCGCTTGCAGCACGTCGCCGGTGGAGCTCAGGGGCCGCAGCACGTCGAATGACTAACGTTTGTCGGGTACGGCAAGTGCGAGCACGCCATCAGGCTTGAGCAGGCGCTGGCAATCCTTCAGAAAGCCCAGCATGTCGGTGGTGTGCTCGATGACATGCGAGGCCACGATGTAGTCGTAGTGCGCGGTCTTGCCGACGGCGTCGAAGACCGACGCACCGGTCGAGACATGGTCCACCACTTCGATGCGCGAGACGTCCACGCCGGGCGCGTTAGCGTACTTGGCCACCAGGTCTTCGCGTGTCGCGTGGTCTAACGTTTCGACGCGGTAACCCTTGGCTTTGGGCACGAGCGGGTTGAAGCCGGGGCCGATCTCCAGGCCCAGGCCTTGGGTGTTGATCAGGCTCAACAGCAAGTCGCGTTGGTCGAGCTGACTCATGGGTTGCTCAGGGTGCGCGCGTCGCGCTCGTTAGAAAGTCTTCCAGCCCCAAGCGCACGGCCCGCGCAATGCGTGCACGAAACACTGGGTCGAGCAGCTGCGCTTCTTCGGCGGGGTTGGACATGAAGGCTTGCTCGACCAACACCGCAGGCGCCCAGGTCACCAGGCGCGTGGGCGCGTAGTTGAAATTGCCGACGCGGCCGAAGTCGGGCAGGCCAGTTTCTTCGAGTAGGCGGCGCTGCACGGTGACGGCGAGGTCGCGGCCATGGGCGTGTTTGTAGAACATCGAGGCGCCGGCTGCACGCAGGTAGCCGTTCCCGGTGTCGGTGCTGTTGGCGTGCACGCTCACGAAGAGCGCGGCGCCCGAGTCGGTGACGCGGCGCGCGCGTTCGCGCACGGTGGGGTTGTCGTCACCATCACGCACCACCACCACGCGCGCGCCCACGCTTTCCAGCTCGGCCTTCAAGGCTTCCACGGTCCAGCGGTTGATATCCTTTTCAGGCACGCGCGTGGCGCCCACGGCGCCGAGGTTGGCGCTGCTGCCGTGGCCAGGCTCGAGTGCAATCAACATGCCGGTTAGCACTGAGGGTGTGCTGCCGACCTTGGGCGCCGCGCGCACATGGATGCGCAGTGCGCCGCCGTCGCGATCGACACGCCAACCCCACAGGCGCCCGCTGTGGGTGCTGATGCTCACGCGCACGTGGCCGTTGGCGCGCTGCTCGGCGCTCACGTCGCGCACGACCTTGGCTGTGGCGCGGTGGGTGATCCAGGTGTTGGCGTGGTGGCTGCCGAAGAGATCGAGCTCCAGGTGTTGGCGGCCGTCGCTTGCTGCCACGGCGCGCAGCGCGTAGGGCAGGGCGGCGGGCCAGGCCAGGCTGACGCTGTCGCCTTCCGCGCTGCCCGCGACGGAGGCCGAGGTGACGATGCCTGCCGGCGCGCGCGTGCCGGCGGGCGCGATGGAAACCGATTCGGTGGCGACCCAGGCGTCGGTGTCGGCGGAGAGTGCCACGCGGTAGGAGCCGCCCTGTTGCCCCGTCGCGCGCAACATCACGCCGGGCGGCAGCTCGGTGAGGTTGGGACCGCCCAGTCGCACGTCATGCACGCCGTGCGTGAGGTTGGCGCCTTCGCTGCCGGTGATGAAGAGGTGGCGGCTGCGGCTGTGCCACAAGCCTGCGGGGCCGAGCGTGGCGGCGAGCAGGCTGCGCGGGCCCCTCCAGCGCACGCCGCGCGGCACGCTCAGGCGCAACTGCACGGGTGCTGCGGCAATGTCGGTCTGGCCGTTGAAAAACAGGCGCCCGCTGTACTGGCCGGGTTTGTGCTCGTCGAGCATCTGCCAGGCCTGGCCTGCGAGTTTGGCTTCGGCGCGCTGGCCGGCGGTGGCGGTAAACAAGACGTCCACCGCTTCGTCTTCGCTGACCAAACGCGTGGCTTGTGGCAGCACCGATTTCTCGTCGATGACCAGCCGGTCGCTGGGCAGTGGCGGTGGTGGTGGCGGCGGCGCAATACGTTCGACATCGATGCGGCTGCGGCTGACCTCACCTTGCGCCGACGTGGCTTCGATCTCGATGACGTTCACGCCGAGTGTGAGCGGCACGCGGTCGCGCACGAAGACGCCCGTGCTGTACACGGGCACCTGCTCACCGCCGATGCGCACCACGCTGCCCACACTGGTGCGGCCGAGCACGTTGACGAAGGCGCGTGGGGTCGTGCTGCTCGCAGCCTCAGGCGACAGGATGCTCAGGCTTTGCGCCCAGGCACCACCCAGCGCAGAGAGTGCCAGCGCGAAGGCGAGCAATGCCCGGCGCATCAGCCCGGCGCCCGCATCAAGGTGCTCTTTCCGAACAGGCTCTCGATCAAGTCCACGGCCAGCTCAGCGGTTTTGTTGCGCACATCCAGCGCCGGGTTGAGCTCCATCACGTCGAGCGAGGCCAGGCGCCCGGTGTCGGCAATCATCTCCATGCACAGCTGCGCTTCGCGGTAACTCGGGCCGCCGGGCACGGTGGTGCCGACGCCCGGGGCGATGTCGGGGTCGAGAAAGTCGACGTCAAAACTCACGTGCAGATGGGTGTTAGCGTCCAGCGTGGCCAGCGCCAGCTCCATGGTGTGGCGCATGCCCATCTCGTCGATGTAGCGCATGTCGAAGACTTCCAGGCCAACTTCATGCACGAGTCGCTTTTCGCCCTGGTCGACGCTGCGGATGCCGATCTGGCGCAGGCTTTTCGCGTGCAATGCGGGCACCGTGCCGCCGATCTCGATCAAGGCCTGCGGACCATGCCCGCACAAGCAGGCCACGGGCATGCCGTGAATGTTGCCGCTGGGCGTCAGCACGCTGGTGTTGAAGTCAGCATGCGCGTCCAGCCACAGCACGCGCAGCTTCTTGCCCGCCTCGCGGCAATGGCGCGCCACGGCGCTGATGCTGCCGATGCCGAGGCAGTGGTCACCGCCCAGCAAGATGGGCAGGCGCGCCAGTTGCAGCTCGGCGTAGACGGCCGCGTGCACGGCCTGGTTCCAGGCCACCACCTCTGCGAGATGGCGGTAGCCGTCCACCGGCGGCAGCCATGGGTTGGCAGGGCCACTGAGGTTGCCGCGGTCCAGCACTTCCAGGCCATGGGCCTGCAGTGTGGGGACGAGGTTGGCCACGCGCAGGGCTTCGGGCCCCATGCTCGCGCCGCGCGCGCCCGCGCCGATGTCGGTGGGCGCGCCGATGAGGCTGATGTTTCGGTTCATGGCGCGGGATTGTGCAGGCCTTGCGGCCGAGCTTTCTGCGGACTTGCGGGGCTTGCGCTGGACAAAGCTGCGAGCATTCA
>JANOJR010000644.1:0-1963 GCA_031418855.1 Rubrivivax sp. | reverse complement strand
CATGCCGCGTGCCGTCAGGTCGAGTGTTAGGCCTGTGGCTTGCGCGAAGGCGGCGCTGCCGTCGGCCATCATGCGCACCTTACCGCCGGTCTTCTGATCGCGGCCCCAGGCGCCCATCACAAACGCGTCATTCACCGACAGGCACCAGATCTCGTCGACGCCGGCGGCTTTCAGTTCGGCCGCTTTCTCAACGTAGCCCGGCACATGCTTGGCCGAACAGGTGGGCGTGTAGGCACCGGGCAGCGCGAAGATCGCGATCTTCTTGCCGGCGGTTGTCTTCTCGACGTCAAAACTATTCGGGCCGATCGAGCAGCCATTGCCCTCGACTTCGATGAACTCTTGCAGGCTGCCTGCAGGCAACTTGTCGCCAACTTTCAACATGGGTGCTCCTTATGTTGCAAATGAAAAAACGGCCGGGCTGAAGTATCCAGCGGCCGGCCGTTCGGGGTGATGCGTGGGGTCTCTTAAACCAGGTTGGCTTTCTCAAGCAACTTGGTCACGGTCCACGACTTGGTCTTGGAAATCGGGCGGCCCTCGGTGATCTCGACCACGTCGCCCATCTTGAACTCGTTGTTCTCAGAGTGCGCGTGGTACTTGCGCGAGCGCGCCACGATCTTGCCGTAGAGCTCGTGCGCGGCACGACGCTCGACCAGCACGGTCACCGTCTTGCTGCGCTTGTCGCTGACGATGGTGCCGACCAGGGTGCGCTTGTTCTTGGCGACCGCAGCCGGGGCAGCAGCGGCGGCCGTGTCTACAACTTGTGCTTCGCTCATTTCGCGGCTCTTTTCTTCTCGGCAATGATGGTCTTCGTGCGGGCGATGTCGCGCCGCGTGTTGCCAAGTTGCGAGTTGTTGGTCAACTGCTGGGTGGCCTTTTGCATGCGCAGCCCGAAGTGGGCTTTGAGCAGGTCGGTCACTTCTTTCTCGAGTGCGGCAAGGTCTTTGCCGCGCAGTTCGGTTGCATTCATGTGCTCACTCCAATCAGGTGCCGACCATGCGTGCCACGAAGGTGCAACGCAGCGGCAGCTTGGCGGCGGCGAGCGTGAAGGCTTCGCGCGCCAGGGTTTCGGGCACACCGTTGAGCTCGTACAGCACCTTGCCCGGCTGGATTTCGGCCACGTAGTACTCGGGGTTGCCCTTGCCGTTGCCCATGCGGACTTCAGCAGGTTTTTGCGAGATGGGCTTGTCCGGAAAGATGCGGATGAAGATGCGGCCACCACGTTTGATGTGGCGGCTGATCGCGCGGCGAGCCGCTTCGATCTGGCGCGCCGTGATGCGGCCGCGCTCGGTGGCCTTCAAGCCGAACTCGCCGAACGACACTGCGGCGCCACGTGTGGCAATGCCGGTGTTGCGGCCTTTTTGTTCCTTGCGAAACTTGCGACGTGCAGGTTGCAGCATCTTTATTCTCCTTTGCTGTCACCAGCACCACCACCGGAGGCCGGTGCAGCACCGGCAGCAGGGGTGGCGCGGCGCACGCGTTTGACGGCGGGGCCTTTGGGGCCGTCGCTGGCCGTGCCGGGGGGGGCTGCGGCCGGGGCCGCTGCAGTCGCATCGGTGCGCGGACGGTCACCACCTGGGCCACCAGGACCACCCGGGCGGCCACGGCCACCCGGCGCACCGGGGCGGTCACGGTCACCACCGGGGCGCGGGCCACGGCGTTGACGGCGGTCGTCGTCGTTCTCGGTCTTGGCCAGCGTGGGCGCATCACCATTGGCGAGGCGGTCACCACGGTAAACCCAGACCTTCACGCCGATGATGCCGTAGGTCGTTTTGGCCTCAGAAAAGCCGTAGTCGATGTCGGCGCGCAGGGTGTGAAGCGGCACGCGGCCTTCGCGGTACCACTCGCAACGCGCGATCTCGATACCGTTCAAGCGGCCCGAGCTCATGATCTTGATGCCCAGGGCACCCAGGCGCATGGCGTTCTGCATCGCGCGCTTCATGGCGCGGCGGAACATGATGCGTTT
>JANOJR010000643.1:0-19191 GCA_031418855.1 Rubrivivax sp. | reverse complement strand
TCGGGGTAACGCAGCAGCTCCACCGAGGCGTAAAACGCGTCCATGTCGAGGTGGGCGATCCAGCGCCGGCCGCTGCTCAGAGACATGCACCGCATGTTAGGCGGCCGCGCGTAGACTGCCGCCACCGCTCTAGCGAAGGGAGACATCGATGCACGCAACCCCCGTTCAACGCGCGCTGGCCGCTTCAACCGTGGCGCTGGTCGTGGCCCTGGCCTGCCTGGCGCTGTTCTTGCCGCCGATGGTCGATCGCACCACGGCGTCCGTCCCACTGGTTGTCTTCGTCGCGCTGGCGCTGGCGGCGGCCATGCTCCTGCATTGGGTTTTTCTGGGCATCGCGACGCGGCGCATGGCACGTTCGGTGCCGGGATGGGTTGGGTTGTCGGTGCTGCTGTTCCCCATCGGCAGCGTGGCCGCGCTGGTGCTGCTGGCTTGGTTTGTCGACGAGGCACAGCTCGATGCGGTGCGGCTGTGATGCGCGCGCGGCGTGCGGCGCTGCTGCCACTGCTGATGTGCTTCACGGCGGGTGCGATGGCCGCGCCGGACCAGGTCGAAGTCAGCTCCGATGGTTTGTTAGCGCATGCCAGCGGCCCCGTGTGCGACCCCAGCGGCAAGCTCATCAGCCGCTTCAATTCGACCTGGCGGCTGGAAGCGCCGGGCGTGTGGCCCGTGGTCTTCGACAAGGGCGCCCACTGACGGAGGCGCAGACGAAGTTGCCTTGAGGTCGCAATGGCCGCCCAGCTATCGGTGGCGATAGGTTGTTGGCGGTGGTGAGTTAGAGCGCGGCCCCCGCCTAAGCCCCCAAGCGCCCCCGATGCCGCTCAATCTGGGCGCGCACCTGCACCGGCGCCGTGCCGCCCAGCACATTGCGCGCGGCCAGCGAGCCTTGCAACGTGAGCACGGCAAACACGTCTACTTCGATCGCGGGGTGCAGCGCCTGCAATTCCACCAGCGGCAGCTGCGACAAGTCCAGCCCGCGGCCCATGGCTACTTTCACGGCATGGGCCACGGCCTCATGCGCGTCGCGAAACGGCAGGCCCTTCTTGGTGAGGTAGTCGGCCAGGTCGGTGGCGGTGGCGTAACCCTTCATCGCGGCGCGCTCCATGGCGTCGGTTTTGACCTCGATGCCCGCCACCATCTCGGCCATGATGCGCAGCGTGTCGCGCACGGTATCCACCGTGTCGAAGAGCGGCTCCTTGTCTTCCTGGTTGTCCTTGTTGTAGGTCAGCGGCTGGCCCTTCATCAAGGTGATGAGCGCCATCAGGTGGCCGACCACGCGGCCGCTCTTTCCGCGTGCGAGTTCGGCCACATCGGGGTTGCGCTTCTGCGGCATGATCGAAGAGCCGGTGCAGTAGCGGTCGGCCAGGTTGATGAAGCCAAAGCTGGGGCTCATCCACAAAACGATCTCTTCGGCCAGGCGCGAGATGTGCACTATGGCGATCGCCGCGAAGCCGGCAAATTCGATGGCGAAGTCGCGGTCGCTCACGGCGTCCAGGCTGTTCTGGCAGACACCTTCGAACTTCAACAAACGCGCTACGAGCTCGCGGTCCAGCGGGTAGCTGGTGCCGGCCAGGGCCGCCGCGCCCAGCGGCAGCTGGTTGGTGCGCCGGCGCACGTCGCTCAGGCGCTCGGCATCCCGCGCGAACATCTCCACGTAGGCCAGCAGGTGGTGCGCAAAACTCACCGGCTGCGCCACCTGCATGTGGGTGAAGCCGGGCATGACGGTGTCGGTGTGCTTTGCCGCCAACTCCACGAGTGCACGTTGCATCGCTGTTAGCAACGGTGCGAGTTGGTCGATCTCGCCGCGCAGCCACAGGCGCACGTCGGTGGCCACCTGGTCGTTGCGCGAGCGCCCGGTGTGCAGGCGCTTGCCGGCGTCGCCCACGAGTTCGGTCAAACGCGCTTCGATGTTGAGGTGCACGTCTTCCAGCGCCAGGACCCACTCAAAGCGGCCGGCTTCGATGTCAGCGGCAATCTGTGTCAGCCCGCGTTGAATGTCCGCAAAGTCCTGCGCGCTGATGACGCCTTGTGTGGCCAGCATCTGCGCATGCGCGAGCGAGCCGTCGATATCGGCGCGCCACAGGCGCTGGTCGAAGGTGACGCTTGACGTGTAGCGCTGCACCAGCTCGCTCATCGGCTCGGAAAACAGGGCCGACCAGGCCTGGGCTTTGTTGTGCAGGGAAGAGGTGGACATCGTGGGGCGCGGCGTGTGCGGCGGCGTCAAGGCGGGGGTCCGTATTATCGGCAGCCTTCATGCGCGCCCATGCCTGACCACCCCCCCCCACCCGCCGGCACGACCCGCCCGGCCAGCCTTTGGCCCGACAGCACGCGCGCCGGTGAGCTGGCGAGCACGCAGTTCGCGCTCTCGCGTTTTGACCCACTGGCCGACGAGCGCACGCGCGAGGAGGCGCAGACCTTGGCGGCCTTCGACGTCTGCCACCCTGCACTCGCCTTGCGTGCCGTGCTGCTGGTGCAAGTGGTGTTGGCGGTGGGCGCGCTGGTGGTGGCGGGCAGCTGGGCCGATCTTGTCGGCAAGGCGTCAGTGGGCGCCTTTGCGGGCGTTGCGGGCGCAGGACTCTGGCTGGTGGCGGTGTGTGCGCTCAAAGGCCTGCTGCGCAAGCTCAGCGCCCCCGCGCGAACGCTGGCGATTTCGCTGCTGGGCGCGGTGGCGGGGCTGCTGGCTTGGTGGCCGCTTGAAGCGCTGAACATGATCGACACGGCTGGCCGCGTGCGCGCCACCGGCGCGGCGCTGGCGGGTGCCGGCCTGGCGCTTTTGCTCTGGGCCTGGCTCGGCCACCGCGCACGCATCTGGCAGCCTTTACTGGCGCATGCGCGGCTGGTGGAATTGCAGTCGCGCATACGCCCGCACTTCCTCTTCAACGCGCTCAACACGGCACTCGCATTGGTGCGTGTCGACCCCGAACGCGCCGAGTCGGTGCTGGAAGATTTGAGTGAGCTCTTTCGCGTGGCGCTGGCAGATGTCGGCATGTCGGTGAGCTTGCAAGAAGAGATCGACCTGGCGCAGCGCTACCTGGCCATCGAGCAGATCCGCTTTGGCAAGCGGCTTGAAGTGACCTGGGACATCGACCCGCGCGCAGGCAGCGCGCGTGTGCCGCCGCTGGTGTTGCAGCCCTTGGTGGAAAACGCTGTGCGCCACGGTGTGGAGCCATCGGTCGACGGCGGCAAGCTCACGGTGCGCGCGAGTGTCAAGCGCGGGCAGATGCTGCTGGTGGTCAGCAACACCGTGGGCGACGAGCCGTCGACCCCCGGCCACGGCATGGCGCTGCACAACGTGCGCGAGCGGCTGCGTTTGCTGCATGACGTGGCGGGGCAGTGCGACGTGTGGCTGGACGGTGGCGTGTTCTACGCACGCATCATCGTGCCGCTGTAGCAAGTGCAAGCCATGAGCAACGAAGCGCTAACCCTCAAAGTGATGCTCGTCGACGACGAAGCTTTGGCGCGGCTGCGCCTGCGCTCGCTGCTGCAAGCCTGTACCGAGACGCCCACCGAGGTCGTGGCCGAAGCCGAAAGTGCGACGCATGCGCTGGAGCTGCTGCGCGGTGTGGAAGTCGACCTCGTGCTGCTCGACATCCGCATGCCCGGGCGCGACGGCTTGCAGCTGGCCTCGGCGCTGCGTTCGCTGCCCACGCCGCCGGCGGTGGTGTTCGTCACCGCGCACAGCGGCCACGCCTTGCGCGCCTTTGATCTTGACGCGGTGGACTACCTCACCAAGCCCGTGCAGCGCGCGCGCTTAGCTGCCGCGCTGCAGCGTGTGCAGCAGCGCCGCTGGCCCCAAAGCACCCTGCCCGCGCCGCTGGTCGACACCCCCATGCTGGTGGTGGCCGAGCGCGGCCGCATGGAGCGCGTGCCGGTCGCCGACGTGCTGTACCTCAAGGCCGAGATGAAGTACGTGACGCTGCGCACCGCCGAGCGCAGCTATGTGCTGGATGACTCGTTGACGGAGCTCGAGCAGCGCCTGGGTGCGGGCTTCATCCGCATTCATCGCAACGCCTTGGTGGCCAATCGCGCGGTGCGTGAATTGCAGCGGCGCAGTGACGGAGGCGCCGACGAAGGCTGGGCGGTGCGCGTGGCGCCGATCGATGAGTGGCTGCCGGTGTCACGGCGGCTGGTGGCGGCGGTGAAGGAGGCGCTGGCGGGCGCTTGATCTTTCATCCGGTATTGCGCAAGCCCGCGGCAATGCCATTGATCGACAAGTGAATGCCCCGCTCAATGCGCTCCACGTCGTCGCCCTCCCTGCGCTGGCGGTGGCGGCGCAGCAGCTCGACTTGCAAGTGGTTGATCGGGTCGATGTACGGAAAGCGATGTTCGATAGACCGTGCTAACGCCGGATTTGACTGCAATCGATCGGGCGCACCCGTGATCAGCGTCAACGCTGCGTCGGCGCGCTCCCATTCGGCGCGGATGGCAGCAAAGATGCGCCGCGCCATCACCTTGTCTTCCACCAGCTCGACGTAACGCGCGGCCAGGCGCAGGTCGCTCTTGGCCAGCACCATGTCCATGTTGCTCATCAGCGTGCGAAAGAAAGGCCATTGCTTGTGCATGCGGCGCAAGAGCTCGATGCGCGCCTCTCGGGCGTTAGCGTCTTTGCCGGCGCCCTTGGCATCTGACGCCAAGAAGGCTTCAATCGCCGAGCCAAAACCGCACCAACCGGGCAGCGCCACGCGGCACTGGCCCCAGGAAAAACTCCAGGGGATGGCGCGCAGGTCTTCAATCGCCTGCGTGGCTTTCCTTGATGCTGGGCGCGAACCGATGTTCAGCCCGGCAATCTCTCGGATCGGCGTGGCGGCGAAGAAGTATTCGGTGAAGCCCGGCGTCTCGTAGACCAGCTTGCGGTAGGCCGCGTAGCTGGCCTCGCTGAGCGCCTGCGCGGCTTCCAAAAACGCGGCGGGCGCGGCGCGCGTCGGGTGCAGCATGGTCGCTTCGAGCGTGGCCGCGACCAGGGTTTCCAGGTTGCTGCGGCCGATCTCGGGGTTGGCGTATTTCGAGCCGATGACCTCGCCCTGTTCAGTCAGGCGAATCTGCCCGTTCAAGGTGCCCGGTGGCTGCGCGAGGATGGCCTGGTAGCTGGGGCCGCCACCACGCCCCACCGTGCCGCCACGGCCATGGAACAGGCGCAGCACGATGCCGTGGTGTTTGGACAGCTCGCGGAACTGTTCGACCAGGCCCACCTCGGCGCGGTAGAGCTCCCAGTTGCTGGTGAAGAAGCCGCCGTCTTTGTTGCTGTCGCTGTAGCCGAGCATCACGTCTTGTTCACCGCCACTGCGTTTGACCATGCTCACGATGCCCGTTAGCGCGTAAAACTCGGCCATGATCTGGCGTGAACGCTGCAAGTCGGCAATCGTCTCGAAGAGCGGCACGGTGATGAGCGCGGCATGCGCTTCGCCGTCCAGCGTGCCGGTGAGCAGGCCGCATTCTTTTTGCAGCAGCAGCACTTCAAGCAGGTCGCTCACCTCTTCGGTGTGCGAGATGATGTAGTGGCGCAGCGCTTGCGTGCCAAAGGCCGCAAGGGATTCGCGCGCGGTCTCGAAGATCTCCAGCTCGGCCAAGGTCCACGCTGAGTAGACCGCGCCGCGCACACGCAGTGGCCGTGCGTCGTTCAGCAGCGTTAGCAGCAGCGTGCGCCGCGCCGCTTCATCCAGCGCGCTGTAGTTGGCCTCGATGCGCGCGGTGCGCAAGAGCTCTTTGATGACGGCTTCATGCTGGTCCGAGCTTTGCCGCAGGTCCAGCGTGGCGAGGTGAAAACCGAAGACCTGCACGGCGCGCATCAAGGGCGCGAGGCGCGGCGCCACCAGCGCCTGCGCGTGGTGCGAACGCAGTGAGGCTTCGATGGTGCGCAAGTCGGCCAGCAGCTCAAACGCGCCGGCATAAGCGTCTTGCGGCGCGACGGCGTGGCGCAGCGCTTCAGTGCCGGTGAGCGTGTGCAGCGTGGCGGCCAGGCGCGCGTACATGCCGATCAGGGCGCGGCGGTAGGGTTCGTCCTGTCTGTGGGGGTTGTGGTCGGGCGAGCGCTCGGCCAGGGCCTGCATCGCGACTGTGACGGGGGCCAGCGTCCCCGAGATCGACAGCTCGGCGCCGAGCTGGTGCACTTCGGTGAGATAGAAGCGCAGGGCGACTTCGGCCTGGCGCGACAGCGCGTGGCGCAGCGTGGCCGCACTCACATTCGGGTTGCCGTCGCGGTCACCACCGATCCAGTGGCCCATGCGCAAAAAGCTGCCGACGTCAAAGCCGGGCAGGGCCTCTTCGACTTCGCGGTACAGGCGCGGGATTTCGCGCAGAAACGTCGCCTCGTAGTACGAGAGCGCGTTCTCGATCTCATCGTGCACGCTGAGCTTGGCGGTGCGCAGCATGCGCGTCTGCCAGAGCTGGGTGATGCGCGCGCGCAGCAGGGCAGCGTTCTCGCGCTGGGCTTGCGGCGTCAGCGGCTCGTCGCGCTGCACCAGCAGCTCGGCCAGCGCGCGCTCGGCATCGAGGATGCTCTTGCGCTGCACCTCGGTGGGGTGGGCGGTGAGCACGGGCGAGATGTAGGCCTGGGCCAGTACACGTGCGATGTCGCTGGCGCGATGGTCGGCCTTGTGCAGCCGCTCGAAGGCCACCGCCAGCGAGCCCTCGCGCTGGTCGCCCTGGCGCTCGTGGATGGCGCTGCGGCGCACGTGATGACGGTCTTCGGCAATGTTGGCCAGGTGCGCGAAGTAGCTGAAGGCGCGGATCACGGTGACCGTCTGATCGGCCGACAGGTTCTTGAGCAGGCGGTCGAGCACGCGCCCGGCGCTGGCGTCGCGCTTGAGCCGGTAGGCCACCGAGAGCGTGCGCACACGCTCGATGAGCTCGAAGGCTTCGTGCCCGGCCTGTTCGCGGATGACGTCACCCAGGATGCGGCCCAGTAACCGGATATCTTCAACCAGTGGGCGGTTCTTTTGCGCCGCGTCGTCAATCACCTCAGGTTTAGCTCCCAAAGACTTGGTCTTCGCGGGCCGTTTGCTGGCGGTGGATGTCGGCATGAGCTGCTCCCAAGGTAGTAACCGGGTTACCCATTGTGCCTGCGCAAATGACGCGCGGTGGCCTCTGGCGATAATCGAACCCATGCAGACAAGCCTTGTGATTGCCACCCGCGAAAGCCGCCTCGCCCTGTGGCAAGCCGAGCATGTGCGTGAGCTGCTGGTGCAGCGTTTGCAGCTGCGCGTGGAGCTGCTGGGCATGACGACGCGTGGTGACCAGATCCTGGACCGCACGCTGTTCAAAGTCGGCGGCAAGGGCCTCTTCGTCAAAGAGCTTGAAGCCGCGCTGGAAGACGGCCGCGCGCACCTGGCGGTGCATTCGCTCAAAGACGTGCCGATGGAGTTGCCGCAAGGTTTTGCGCTGGCTGCCGTGCTCGAGCGTGAAGACCCGCGTGATGCGTTTGTCTCCAACCACTTCGGGCGGCTGGAAGACTTGCCGCACAGCGCGTGTGTGGGCACCTCCAGCCTGCGCCGCACCGTGCAGCTGCTGGCCTTGCGACCCGACCTGCGCATCGAGCCCTTGCGCGGCAACCTCGACACGCGCTTGCGCAAGCTCGACGAAGGCGGCTATGACGCTATCGTGCTGGCCACCGCCGGCCTCGTGCGCCTGGGCCTGGCGCCACGCGTGCGCACCAGCTTCGACCCCGCGCAGATGACACCCGCCGCTGGACAGGGGGCGCTGGCCATTGAAGTCCGCGATGATGCTGTCGAGCTGCGCGCGGCGTTGGCCACGCTGTCGCATACGCCCACCGAGCTGGCCGTGCATGCCGAGCGCGCGGTGTCGCGTGCGCTGGGCGGCAGTTGCAGCATGCCCTTGGCGGCGTTTGCCACCTGGACGGGCACGCAGCTGGTGGTGGACGCGGCGCTGGGCCACGGCGAGCTGTGGCACGAGCCGCTGCTGCGCACGCGCCAGCAAGCTGCTGTGGTGGACGTGGCGCAGGCCCGCGCGCTCGGCGAAGCGGCGGCGGCTGCGCTCGTCGCTGTGGGTGGCCGTCGCTACCTTGTTAGTTGAGCGGTGTCGCGGGGGCAGCATGGCGCACCTGCATGTACTCGTGACCCGCCCACGTGAGCAGGCGCAGCGCTGGGTGTTGGAGCTGGCCAACTCCGGCGTGTCAGCGCACGCACTGCCCTTGATTGACATCGGCGACGCTGGCGACACGGCGCCCGTCGCGCAGGCCTGGCAAGACATCGCCAGCCAGTCGCTGGTGATGTTCGTCAGCGCCAATGCGGTGCAGCGTTTTTTCGCGCTGCGCCCGGCGCATGCCGCGTGGCCGCCGGGCTTGCGCGCTGCGTCCACCGGCCCGGGCACGACGGCGGCGCTGCGTGAAGCCGGCGTGGCGGCGTCGCACATCGTCGCACCTGCTGACGACGGGCCGTTTGAATCAGAAGCGCTATGGCAACGCCTGGTGCACGAGCCTTGGCAAGGCGCACAGGTTCTGGTGGTGCGCGGTGAACAAGGCCGCGACTGGCTCACCGAGCAGTGGCGCGAGAAGGGCGCCATGGTGCGCTTCGTCAGCAGCTATCGGCGAGAGCTTCCGCAATGGTGCGACGCCGACGCACGGCGCTGTGACGAGGCCATCGCCCAGCCCGCCACGACGCTGTGGCTCTTCAGCAGCAGCGAGGCCGTCGCCAACCTGCGCCGCCTGCGCCCCACGGCCAACTTTGCACAGGCGCACGCGCTGTGCACGCATGAGCGCATCGCTGCGACCACGCGCGCCATCGGCTTCGTGCACGTGCACGACGTGGCGCCGCGCGTGGCTGACGTGGTGGCGTGGATCGGCGCCCATGCGCAGGGGTCGTCCGTAGGACCGTCCGTAGAATCGTCCGCGCCGTGAGCGACGCCCAAATCCCCCTTTCCCCACCCGCTGCAACGCCGCAAACGCCGCAGCCCGAGGCCGCAGCCGCTGCTGCCGTGCCCACCATCAGCGCGCAAGGCCGCTGGATCGCGTTCGGTGCGGCCTTGCTCGCCGCGCTGGCCACCGCCGCCTTGGTCTTCGCCTGGAACACGCAGCAGCGCGTGAAGGCACTGGAAGGCGAACTCGTCAAGCGCCAGCAAGACAGCAGCGGCCAGGCCACCGAAGCGCGCTTGGCGGCGCGCCAAGCGCAAGAGCTGGCGCGTGAGTCGGCGGCCAAGCTTTCGCTGCTGGAAGTGCGTGTGGCCGAAGCCTCACTGCAGCGCTCGCAGCTTGAAGATTTGATCCAGTCGCTGTCGCGCTCGCGTGACGAAAACGTGCTCGCCGACGTTGAAGCCGCCGTGCGCGTGGCCTTGCAGCAAACCGCCATCACCGGCAGTGCCGAGCCCATGCTGGCGACGCTGCGCCAAAGTGACGAACGCCTGGCGCGCTACAACCAGCCGCGCCTGGAGCGCGTGCGCCGCGCCATCGCACAAGACCTTGACCGCGTGCGCGCGGCCGCCGTCACCGACCTCACCGTGCTGACCATCCGCTTGGACGAAGTCATCCGCGTTGTGGACGATCTGCCGCTGCTGGCCTCGGACCGCAAACCCACGGCGCGCACCGCAGCACCTGCAGCTGCGGCGGCCTCTACGCCGGGCTGGAGCCGTGCAGCCGGCGAGCGCTGGCAAGTCTGGGCCGACACCGTGTGGCACGAAGTGCGCAGCCTCGTGCGTGTGACGCGCATCGACAACCCTGAAGCCATGCTGGTCGCACCCGAGCAAGCCTTCTTCCTGCGTGAAAACCTCAAGCTGCGCTTGCTCAACGCGCGGCTGGCCTTGCTCAGCCGCCAGTTCGACATTGCGCAGTCGGACCTGCGCGACGCCCAGGCTACGCTTGAGCGTTACTTCGAGCGCGGCCATAAACGTGTCGGGCTGGCCATCGAGGTCGTCAAACAGGTTGGCACGCAAGCGCGCCAGATCACGGTACCGCGGCCCGACGCCACGCTGGCGGCCATTGCCACGGCCACGGCCGGGCGCTAGCGGCACAAGCCAGCATCACCATGCGCGTCGTCGTCTGGATCGTCTTGCTCTTCACGGTCGCGGTGGTGGCTGCCACGACATTGGGGCGCAACGACGGCATCGTCACCATCTACTGGAGCGGTTGGCGCACCGACCTCTCGCTCAATCTCTTCGTCGTCTTGCTGGTGGGTTTTTGCATCCTGTTGACGATGGCTTCGCAGGCGCTTTATTCGATGACCACGCTGCCACGCCGCGCTGGCGAGTGGCGGGCCTTGCGCAAGGAGCGCGTGGCGCAGGCGGCCTTGCGTGAAGCTTTGTCGGAATACTTCAGCGCTCGCTATGGCCGCGCACAGAAGGCGGCCTTGCGCGCGCTGGAAGTGCAAGCCGACGCCGCGCCGCTCAAGCCCGACGCCGAGTTCACTGCCCTGGCGCACCTGCTCGCGGCCGCCGGTGCCCACCGCCTGCAAGACCGTGCGCGGCGCGACGCACTGGCGGCGCACGCGCTGCCCCGCAGCGGCCGCGCTGCCACACGTGCCGACGACGGCGCACGGTTGCTCGCAGCCGAGTGGGCCCTTGATGACCGCGACGCTGCGCGCGCCAGCGCGCTCTTGAACGAGCTGCCGCCAGGCGTGGCCCGGCGCACGCAGGCGCTGCGCTTGAAGCTGCAAGCCAGCCGCCTTGAGCGCGACCCGATGACGGCGCTGCACACGGCGCGGCTGCTGGCCAACCACGGCGCGTTTTCGCCCACCGCAGCGCAGGGCCTGTTGCGCACGATCACGCATGAGGCCATCGACGCCACGCACGACATGCAGCAGCTGCGCCGGGTGTGGGACAAGCTTGAAAGCGCTGACCGGCGTGATGCCTTCGTCGCCGCGCGCGCCGCGCAACGCGCTGCCAAGCTCGGTGCACCCGACGAAGGCCGCGCGTGGTTGCGCCCGTTTTGGGAGCGTCTGACTGAGCTTGGCCGCGATGAACGCGAACAGGTCGCGCTGGCCTTGATCGACGCGCGTGATGGGCTGGGCAACGACTGGCTGCCAAGGCTGGAAAATGCGCTGCTGGGCTTCGCCCACGAAAGTGCGTTGGTGGCAGCCGTGGGTTGCGCTTTCGCCGAACGCAAACTCTGGGGCAAGGCACGCAAACTGCTCGAACAAACGGCGGCGGCCGTGGCGCTGCCCGCTCCGCTGCGCCGGCGCGCCTGGCGCCAGCTCGCCGAGCTGGCACGCGCGGAGTCAGACGGTGAGCGCGCGCAGCGTTGCGAGCAGGCCGCCGCCGCGCTGGACTGAGCAGGGCGGGAAGCGCTGGTATAGTGCGGCGCTTCGCGGCTGTAGCTCAGTTGGATAGAGTACTTGGCTACGAACCAAGGGGTCGTGGGTTCGATTCCTGCCAGCCGCACCAGTAAAGACGAGGGTCAGCACGTATGCGCGTGCTGACCCTTTTGTCTTTCTGGCGCCTCCTGGTCAGCCTGGCAGGCGCTCGCCGGTGCCAACGGTGGCGCTTCGGCGGTCTTGCCAATGCGGTCGGTGGCGCCTGCGGGTGTCTCGGGCGACACGCGCTCAAGTGTCGCGAACACTTCTCGCCGCGGACTTGCCCGCCTTGTGCAAGTTGCCGCCCGACAGCCAGTCCTCTTCAATTCCTACTGCGGCGCGCGCCGCCGTCTGATCGATCCATAGCTCGCCGCAGTCGACGATGGCGACATGCGCTGGCCATCGAAATTCGGTCTCATGCTGTTTGCCGCAAGCCTGTGGCTGCCGGCCTCGCTGACTGCGGCCGAGAAGCAGACGGTGTGCACCATCACCGTCAACTCGGCCGATGAGAAAGAGACGTTTCGCCGCTACCTGCCCGAATCAAAGTATCGGTTCGTTGAGCTCGTCGAGCGTGGCCGGCCGGATTGGCTCGCTTCGGCTTGTAGTGCGAAGACATCCTGCGACGTGCTCATCATTTCAGGCCACTACGACGGCGGCGACCAGTTCTTCACAGACCAGCTGGAGGCGCGCGAATTTCTGCCCGTCAATGAGCTCGAGCGTGTTTCGTGCAGCGACTCCTGCCCGGGCCTGTTCTCCAAGCTGAAGGAGGTGCATCTCTTCGGCTGCAATACGCTCGACGCCAGCGCCAATGCCAGCGCGTCGGCTGAAGTCGTGCGCAGCCTGCTGCGCGATGGGCACTCGCCGAAGGACGCTGCGCGCGAGCTGCGAGCCTTGAATGCCGGGCACGGCCAGAGCAGCCGCGATCGCATGCGACTGGTGTTCAAGGACGTCCCGGTGATCTACGGCTTTTCTTCGGTGGCGCCGCTTGGCCCAACGGCCGCCGTGACGCTGAGCAGTTACTTCCGTGCCAACGGCGCACGCGAGGTCGGACAGGGCCGCGCCAGTAGCCGCCTGCTCGAGCACTTCGCCCCGTTTGGGATGGCGGTGACACAGGGTATGACCGAGCGCGATCCGCATGCCGCCGTGCGGCGTGACGTGTGCCAATTCGCCGATGAGCGCTTGTCCGACGCGAACAAGCTCGGCTTCGTGCACCAGGTGCTGCAACGCCAGTCGGGCGAGGCCCGGGTACATCTCGATCGCATCCAGAAAGTGGCCACACAGCTCGACGACCCGGCGCGACGCACCGCCGAGGTGAACCTGGCGTTCGCTGGCATCGCCAACGACGAGGAAGCGCGCACGCGCTTCCTCGACTTCGCGCGCGACGCCGACCAGCCCGCCGTGCGTGCACGCATGCTCACGCTGGCGCGTGACCTGGGCTGGCTGACGCCCGAGCAGCGCTGGGCTGAGCTCGCGCAGATGCTGCGTGATGTGCAGGCGCAGCGCAGCGTCGGCGTGACCGAAGTGAATCTCGCGTGCAGCTTGAACGAGGGGCGCGAGCTCGACGGTGCTTACGACGGCGGCGCGCTGGCGGGCGGCAAGGCCGACGACGTGGCGCATGCCGCCATGCGTGCATGCCTTGGCAACGCCGAGGCCCGCGCGCGCACGCTCGACGCGCTGCGCAGCGCCAACAAGGCCGATGTCCAGATCGCGCAGTCCTATTTGCGCCAGCGCCCGATCACCGACGCCACCGAGCTGCGCCAGCTGACGGAAAGCGTTGTCAGCATGCCAGCGTCGGAGGCGCAGGTGAGCGCGTTGGAGAGTCTCGGGCGTCACTATGTGTCCGACCTCGCGACGCTGGCGCTTTTGACGCGCCTGTACTCGCAGACGCCGTCACGTGCCGTTCAGGCTGCCGTCGCGGGCGTGCTGATCCGTGCCGACTTGCGCTCGATTGCCGGCGCACAACTCGTACACACGCTGCAACGAGATCGCCGGCCCTCGCCGACGGGCGACGACATCGTCGACGCACTGATCCGCCGCTTGCAGGCCTCCGGATAGCAGCGTTCGCTTACATGGCATTGGCTGCACTTGGCGCGACGTGTGAAACACTGCGGCCATGCCGCTTCAAGAATCCCTGCGCCGAGCCCTGTTCACGACCTCGGTCGCTTTGTTTGCGTGCCTGGCTGCGGCCTGGTCGCCGGCGGTGCAGGCTGCGGCGAAGACGGTGTGCACCGTCACCATCAATTCGCCCGACGAGAAAGTCGTATTCCAACGCCACCTGCCGCGCGGTGACTACACCTTCGTCGAACTGGTGCAACGCGGCCAGCCAGACTGGCTGGAGTCGGGGCGCCGGCGCGGCGTGTGCTGCGACGTGCTCATCATTTCGGGCCACTTTGACGACGGCACCGAGTTCTACACCGACCGCTTCGATGACCGCGAATTCCTCACCGTGCATGAGATGCAGCAGGCTTCGTGCAGCGCCTCGGGCAACGGCCTGTTCTCGCAGCTCAAGGAGGTGTATCTGTTCGGGTGCAATACGCTCAAGGCAGAGCCGCGCTACGCCGCCTCGGGGGAAGTTCGGCGCACCCTGCTGCGTGCGGGCCATACACCGGCCGACACCGAGCGGCTGTCGGCGCGCTTGAGCGAGCGCTACGGCCAGAGCAATCGCGAGCGGCTGCGCCACGTCTTCAAAGACGTTCCGGTGCTCTACGGTTTTTCTTCGGCGGCGCCACTGGGGCGCAGTGCGGGGCCGCTGCTTGAACGCTACTTCCAGTCGGCGCCAGCGGGCGAGGTGGCCAGTGGGCGCACGAGCGCGACCCTGCTGAAACTCTTCGGGCCGAGTTCGATGATCGCCGTCGCTGGCGTGACCGACACCGATGCGCACGCCAGTTTTCGAAGCGACATGTGCGCACTTGTCGACGACCGCACCACGGACGCCGAAAAGCTTGCCTTCATGCACGCGGTGCTGCGGCGTGATGTGAGTGAGGTGCGCATGTTGCTTGAGCACCTTGAGCGCTACGCGGCGTCGATTGGCGCGTTGCAGCGGCGTGTACCGGCGGTGGCCATGGCACTGACGGCGATCGAACAGGACGGCACCAGCCGTGAGCGCTTTCTCGAGCTTGCACGCGACGCGGATGAGGCCACCGTGCAGACACGCATGATGGCCCTGGCGCGCAATCTGGGCTGGCTGAGCGCCGCGCAAGAGCAGTCGGAGATGCTGCGCATGATCGCCAGCCGCATGGCCCGCGACAGCCTGGGCAAAACTGAGGTCGACCTGATCTGTGCGGCCGGACAGCAGCGTGAGCCCAAGCTTGCGCAACAACTGCTCGCGCTGGGTACGGCGCGCGCGGGCAACGTGACGCATTCGGCCGTGCTGGCCTGCCTGGGCAGCAGCGAGGCCCATCAACACACGGTGCGCGCATTGACCAGCGCGGACGACGAACGGGTCGCGATCGCGCAGGTCTACCTGCGCCATCGCCCGCTGGCCGATGTGGGTGAACTGCGTGCCGTGACGTCCGGCATCGGGCGCATGACCGCGAGTGCTGCGCAGGTGCGCGCGCTGGACACCTTGGCACGGCAACGCGTGAGCGATCCGCAAAGCCTGCAGCAGATTGCAGGCCTGTTTCCACTGGCGCGCTCGCTCGAGGTGCAACGTGCCATTGCCGGCCTGCTGATTCGCGCGGACACCAAGGTGCTGGCGCGCGCCGACCTGGCCCGCTCACTGCGCCAGCACCGGCTGCGCTCGCCCGACGGGAGCGACGTCATCGACGCGCTGATTCGCTTGCTGCAGACGACGTCGTAGCCTGCAACGGCGCCAGCGCCGGGGCCGCACGGCCAAGTCGCACGGCCAAGTCGGTGGCCCAGGCATGGCGACATACACTGCCGCGCCATGCCGCCCGCCACGACACACACCGCTGCTTCGACCGTCACCGTCGCCACCTCAGGTGCGCGCTATGACATCCACATCGGTGAGTCACTCTTAGCGAAGGCGGCAAGCTGGCAAGGCCTGCCATCGGCTGCGCGTGCCGTGATCGTTAGCAACGCCACCGTGCTGGCGCTGTATGGCCAGGACTTGCGCACCGGGCTGGCGGGCCACTACGCCGAAGTCTCGACGCTTGTGCTGCCCGAGGGCGAAGCGCACAAAGACTGGGCCACGCTGAACCTCATCTTCGACCACCTGCTGGCCACGGGTTGCGACCGCAAGACGGTGCTCTTCGCGCTGGGCGGCGGCGTGGTGGGCGACATGACGGGTTTTGCGGCGGCGTGCTTCATGCGCGGCGTGCCGTTTGTGCAGGTACCTACAACGCTATTGGCGCAGGTTGATTCTTCGGTGGGTGGCAAGACGGCGGTGAACCACCCGCTGGGCAAGAACATGATCGGGGCCTTCCACCAGCCGCAGCGCGTGGTGTGCGACCTGAACACGTTGCGCAGCCTGCCCGAGCGCGAGCTCAGTGCGGGCCTGGCCGAGGTCATCAAATACGGGCCGATTGCCGACGGCGAATTCCTGTCCTGGATTGAGCGCGAGATGGATGCGCTGCTGGCGCGTGACCCCGCAGCGCTGGCCTTTGCTGTGCGGCGCAGCTGCGAGATCAAGGCGGCGGTGGTGGGGGCGGATGAGCGCGAAAGCGGGCTGCGCGAAATCCTCAACTTCGGCCACACCTTTGGCCACGCCATCGAAGCCGGCCTGGGCTACGGCCAGTGGCTGCACGGCGAAGCGGTGGGCTGCGGCATGGTGCTGGCCAGCGAGTTGTCGGCACAGCTTGGCTTGATGCCGGCGAGCTTTGTTGCGCGCATGGCGCATTTGATCGAGCGCGCGCGGCTGCCGGTGCGTGCGCCTGCACTGGGCGTCGAGTGCTACCTGGAGCTAATGCGCGTCGACAAAAAAGCCCGTGCCGGCGAGATTCGTTTTGTCGTCATCGAAGACATCGGCCGCGCTGGCGTGCGCACCGCGCCCGATGCACTGGTGGCGCGTGTGCTGCAAGCGCACGGCGCATGAGCAACGAGGGTCTCCCGAGTGCGAATTCCCGCTTGGCGGGACCGCGCGCAGCGCGTAGGGTGCACCAATGAAGATGTTTGGCCTGGCGCCATGGGCACTGGACCCGGCACAAAGCCGCGGCCGGCGCGTCGCAGAGCCGGCTGACCCCGCGCGCAGCGAGCACCAGCGCGACCGCGATCGCATCGTGCATTGCACGGCGTTTCGCCGCCTGGTCTACAAGACGCAGGTCTTCATCAACCATGAGGGCGACCTCTTTCGCACGCGGCTGACGCATTCGCTGGAAGTCGCGCAGCTCAGCCGCTCGATGGCGCGGGCGCTGCGCCTGAATGAAGACCTGGTGGAGGCCATCGCGCTGGCGCATGACCTCGGCCACACGCCCTTTGGCCACGCCGGGCAAGACGCGCTGGCGGCATGCATGCAAGCGCACGGCGGCTTCGAGCACAACCTGCAAAGTCTGCGTGTGGTGGACAGTTTGGAAATCCGCTACGCCGCCTTTGACGGCCTGAATCTCACGCTGGAAACGCGCGCGGGCATCCTCAAGCATTGCTCGCGGCGCAATGCCGAACTTCTGGAACTGGCCGAGCCCGGTGGCGTGGCGCATCGCTTTGTGGCGGGGCATCAGGCCAGCCTGGAAGCGCAGTTGGTGAACATGGCCGACGCCATGGCCTACCACGTGCATGACATCGACGACGGCGTGCGCGCGGGGCTCGTGAGCATGGCCTCGTTCGCTGATCTGGCGCTCTTTGCTAACTGTCAAAGCGAGGTGCTTCGCACGTACCCGCGGTTGGCGCACGACAGCCCACGGCGGCTGCTGGCCGAGACCTTGCGCCGCATGCTGGCGGCGATGGTGCGTGACCTGGTGGCAAGCACCGCCCAGGCGCTGCGTGAAAGCGCCATCACCCACAGCGCCGACGTTGCCCTGGCGCCGCCGTTGGTGCGCTTCAGCGCGGACATGCAGGCGCAGGTCACCGCCCTGGGCCAACACCTCTTTCGCACGCTCTACCGCCACGCCCAGGTGCAGGCCATGACCGACAAGGCGCGCGGTGTGGTGACGGCGCTTTTTGCCGCCTATACGAAGACATACGCGACGACGCCGTCGCAGCTGCCTGCAGACCACGCCAACGACAGCGACCCGGCGCGCGCGGTGGCCGACTACATCGCCGGCATGACCGACCGCTACGCGCAGCGCGAGTACCAGCGCTTGCACGGGCGCGACCCGTTCGGCGCCTAAGACCATGGCGCGCCTGCCGCGACTGGTGATGCCGGGCCTGGCGCATTACGTGCTACTGCGCGGCCACAGCGGCGCGCGCGTGGTGCTCGATAGCGCAGACGAAGCGGCGTTTTATGAAGCGCTGCGCCATGCCCTGTCTGCGGGCGACATCGCGCTGCACACCGTCGCGGTGCGCGACACCGACGTGCACCTTCTCTTGCGCCCGCAAACCGCCCAAGCCCTGGGCCACGCGGTGCAGGTGCTGGGCCGGCGCTACGTGAGCAAATTCAACCTGCGCCACGGCCGCAGCGGCACGTTGTGGGATGGCCGCTACCGCGCAGCGGTGGTCGAGCCCGGTGAGATGTGCCTCTTTGCGCTAAGGCGTGTCGAGCGCTTGGCCCGCGCCGAGCAGGGCGGGGCACTGGTGGGCGACGCGGACAGCCTGACAAGTCAGCGACAGGCCTTGCTTACCGCGCCACCGGAGCTGTGGGCCTTGGGCAACACGCCCTTCGAGCGCGAAGCCGCCTACCGCGCGCTCTTGGCGGCGGACTTGTCGCCGGCTTGGCTCGCGGCGCTCGAAGCCGCCTTACGCAGCGGCCGCGTGTTCGGCACCGCCGACTTCGTGCGCCCGCTTGCACGTGAGCTGCAACGCCCGCTGCTGCCGGCGCGAGTCGGTCGTCCCTTGCGACGATCGACGCGCGGCGCAACGTGAGGATGGAGTGCGACGACGCAGCGTGACGAAGGGATGTGACGACGGGACGCAGCGCGACGCCACCAGAGCAACCGCCGCCATTATCTTTATCGACTCTGACCCCATAGAAGGCGAGCCAAAAGTCGAAGCAACAATCAATCTACTCTGACCCCAATTAAAGCGGTTGATGGTGATGCTGCACTGCGGTAGCCTCGCGCTCCGACTTTCGGCCAGGAGCGCCCATGTCCACCCCATTCACGTCCTCGCTGCCGTCCGCAATTGCGGCCGCCACCGACGCTGAACTGTCCAGCGCCGCCGAGCACGGCCTCTACAGCCCGGGACACGAACACGACGCCTGCGGTGTCGGCTTTGTCGCCCACATCAAGGGCAAGCGCGCGCACAGCATCATCGAGCAGGGGCTGAAGATCCTTGAAAACCTCGACCATCGCGGCGCAGTGGGCGCTGACAAGCTGATGGGCGACGGCGCGGGCATCCTGATCCAGCTGCCCGACGAGTTCTACCGCGAGAGCATGGCGGCCCTCGGCGTCAAGCTGCCGCCCCCCGGCGAGTACGGCGTGGGCATGATCTTCCTGCCCAAAGAGCACGCCTCGCGCCTGGCCTGCGAGCAAGAGCTCGAGCGCGCCGTGCGCCTGGAAGGCCAGGTGCTGTTGGGCTGGCGTGATGTGCCGGTTGACCGCGACATGCCGATGTCGCCCGCCGTGCGCGCCAAAGAGCCGGTCATTCGGCAGATCTTCATCGGCCGCGGTGCCGATGTCATCGTGCCTGACGCCTTAGAACGCAAGCTCTACGTCATCCGCAAAACGGCGTCGGCCTCGATCCAGAAGTTGAAGCTCACGCACAGCCGCGAGTACTACGTGCCCAGCATGAGCTGCCGCACCGTCATCTACAAAGGCCTGCTGCTCGCTGATCAGGTGGGCAAGTATTACCAGGACCTGCAGGACCCGCGCGTGGTCTCGTCGCTGGCTTTGGTGCACCAGCGCTTCTCGACCAACACCTTCCCCGAATGGCCGCTGGCCCACCCCTACCGCATGGTGGCGCACAACGG
>JANOJR010000642.1:0-8721 GCA_031418855.1 Rubrivivax sp. | reverse complement strand
GGGGGGGCGCCCCCCCGCCCCCCCGCACTGCCGGTGCGGCAGAGTCGGCCCACGACCCCCATCCCAGCCTTCCCCCTGCCAGGGGGAAGGAGCAAAACACCTCGCGCACCAGTTTTGTTTCTCGTGAGCCCACCGTTGCCGGGCCGCAGGCGCGGTGCGGTCTTACCTCGCTCGGCACGGCTGTCCTACGCGCAGTGCTGGCACACGGACTTAGATTGGCGCGTCGAATCACCGACGCCTTGGAGAACCGTGATGCTCAGCCCGATCGAGAGTGCCTGTCGGCAAGCTTGCAACGACTGCGCCGAGGCCTGTCTGGCCATGGCGCACTGAGCACCCCTGTTCACCCACCAGGAGATATCCATGCACCGCAACACACTCCACCCCATCAAGGCGATGTGCCTCGCACCGCTCGCCGCACTTTGGCTTGCATCAGCGCCGGCGCAGGCGCAAACCGCGCCGGCCATGCCGCACTCCGGCAGCATGCCCATGGGGCAGATGCACAAGGGTGGAACTGGGCCGCATGACATGAAGGCGTCCATGATGAAGGGCATGGATGGCATGCAGAAGATGACGATGTCAGGCGACACCGACAAGGACTTCGCGATGATGATGAAGATGCACCATCAGCAGGCCTTGGACATGGCCGAGGCGCAGCTTGCGACAGGCAAGTCCGCTGAAATGAAGACCATGGCCAGGCAGATCATCGTGGCGCAGAAGAAAGAAATCGCCCAGTTCGACAAGTGGCTCGCCAAGCAAAAGTGATCGGCGCGGCAAGGACGGACCGGGGCCCTTCCCGGCCTTCTCTGCTTTGTAGCCGGGCCGTTAGCTGGCGGCGGGCAGCGGGACGATCGGCAGCAACACGGTGAACTGAGAACCGCGTCCGGAGCCGGCACTGCTTGCCGTCACGCTGCCCCCGTGGGCTTCCAACACCGCACGCGCGGTGGTCAGCCCAAGACCGAAGCTGTCGTCGCTGTCCCAGGGCAGGCGCGGGTCGCGCGCGAAGGGTTCGAGCGCGATGTGCAGTGCATCGGGCTCGAAGCCCATGCCATCGTCCGAAAAGAGCAGCTGCACGTCCGCACCCTGTGGCTGCACATGCAGCCCGAGACGGCCGCCGTCGGGCGTGTAGTCGGTCGCGTTGCGCAGCAAGCGGTTCAGCACCTGCGCCAGCTGCATGGGGTGGCCGTGCACGCCGACGGGCCGGGCGTGGAGTTGCAGGTCCAGCACCTGATGCCGGCTCTCGATCGCGTCGCGGCAGTTCTCGGCCGCTGCGCGTGCCAAACCGATCACGTCGATGGCGTGCGCGCCAGGCAGCTTGAGCGACTCGCCTTGAACCGGCTCCAAAAGCGCCCCGACCGTGCGCGCCATGTGCTCCATCTGGCGCTCGACCATCGCCACCGCCCGTGGCAGCAGTTCTTCGTGTGCCCTGCCCAGACCCGACAGCGACGCGGCAAGACGTACGGGTGCGTTGGGATTGTCCAATTCCTTCACCACCGCGCCCAGCAAGTCCGCGCGCAGCTGCCGTGCGCCGTCGGCAGCATCCCTCAGGGCTTCAAAGCCAAGCGCGGCCAACACCAGTTGTTCGTTTGCCTCCACCAGCTGTGCATGCCTGAGCTCATGCTCGGCAATGAGTTGCTCTTGCGCGCTTTGCGCCGTCGCCACGCGGGCCGCTGGCTGGCCATCGGCGGGCAGGGCATGGAAGGCGAAGCCGCCTGCGATGTGCTGCTTGGCTTGGTACATGGCGGCGTCGGCGCGGGCGATGAGTGCCGCGGCATCCTCACCGTCATCGGGGTACATGCTGATGCCGATGCTGGCCGACACCAGGCTGCCGTGGGCGTCGGCCACGTTGGCCGCACGCAGCGCGGCATTCACCTTGCCGGCAATGATGCCGGCGTCCGCCGCTTCGGCCACTTCGGCCAGCACCATCAGGAATTCGTCTCCACCGTATCGGCTGACGGTGTCGGTCTCCCGCACCAAGCCGCTCAGGCAGGCCGCCACATCTTGCAGCACCCGGTCGCCGGCAGCGTGGCCGAAGGTGTCGTTGACATGCTTGAAGTTATTGAGATCCAGAAACAGCACGGCCACGCGTTTGCGGTGCCGCTTGGCGCCAGCGATGGCCTGCTCCAGGCGGTCCAGCAGCACGGTACGGTTGGGCAGCCGGGTGAGCGCATCCAGCGCCACCGATCGTGTGATTTCGTCCAACGCCCCTGCCGACGAATCCACTTCGGCACGCAGTTCCAGACCGCTGATGACCAACTGCTCATTGGCTTGTAGTAGCCGCGCGGTTGCGTCGTTGTCGAGTCGCTTTTCAGCCCGCACCACGTCCTGCAGCAACTGCACCAGCACTGCGCGCATGGCGGTGACCTGCAGGTTCAACTGGTCGAGCGTGGCCTTGGCCGTGGCCACATCGCCAACGGGCAATTCGGCGTGGTCATTCATCGTGCACGCCAGACAGCCATGCGTTCACGCATCCTGAAGGCGGTCTTCACTTTTGGGCTCGAATGTCTCGAGCCTGCGTGTCGGCTTGCCGCCGAGCAGCCCTTCCTGGTCGACCAGCATCGCACCCAGGCGAATGCCGTCGGCGCCAATGTGGTACTCACGCAGCTCGTTGGAATGCGCACTGGCGCGCACCTTGACCACTGCCATCACGCGCCGCAAGCGACTGTCAACTTCGATGTAGCGCTGCACGATGATGGCGTCGGTCATGAAGGCGGTGCCATAGGGGCTGAAGCGCAGATCGGTGTAGCGGTCTTCCAGTTCCGAGGTCATCAGCACGGAGACCCCCATGCCGGCCAGCGTGGTGACGAGCCGGGACAAGGACTCGCGGAAGTCTTCGCGGAAGGTCGGCGCCACCGTGAGCTCGAAGCCCGACAGCGAATCGATGACGACACGGCTGGCGTGCAGGCGGCGGATCTCGCGCAACAGCTTGAACATCACTTCATCGATGGAGACGTCGGCCGCCCGGCCGTCCACCAGCGCCACCTTGCCGGACGCGATGAGCTCGGCCACCACGCGGTTGCGCGAACGGTTGGGGTGCTGCTCAAAGGCCGCGATGACGCCGGTTTCGCCACAGCGCGCGCCTTCGGCGAGGAAGGCTGCTGCCAGGATGCTCTTGCCCGCGCCTGAAGGCCCGGCCACCAGCAGCGAGTAACCGCGCGGCAAGCCACCACCGAGCATGCTGTCCAGTCCCGGCACGCCCATCATCACCGGCGGCACTGGCAACGACGCCGATGCCGCCGTGGCCGCGGGATCCCCCGTCTTTTGCGCGGCCATGCTCGCCGGCGGGTAGACCTCCACGCCCTGGCTGCCGATGCGAAAGCTGTGCAGCCCCGGCAGGCTGGCCTGGCCGCGCATCTTCACGACCTCCATCTTGCGCACCATGGAGTTGCGCTGCACGCTCTGGCGCAGCCAGATCAGACCGTCCGAAACCGTGAACACCGGGTTGGCGTCGTTTTCATCGAAGTACTCGCCGATGAGGAACGTGGTGGCCTGCCAGCTCGTCATCAGCATGCCCAGTTGCTGCACAAATTGCTGCAAGCCGTTGTGCCCGTTGCCGTGGCTCTGGCTGGCCAGCACCACCAAGCGGAAGGAGTCGACGAAGACCAGCGCCGGGCTGTGCTGCGTGACCTCGTCCACGATGCGCTTGAGCGCCCGGTCGAGATCGCCTGCCATCGCGTCTTCGGACAGGCTGATGAAACGCACAGATTGGTTGATGGCCTCGCTGTCGAAAAACGCAAACTGCTGCTGATAGCGCAGCATCTTCAGCGGTGGCTCGCCGAGCACGGTGAAGTAGATCGCCGGCCGCTGCGGCGTGGCCAAGGCAAACATGATCTGGTGGGCCAGCGTGGTCTTGCCGCAACCCGGCTGGCCGGCGATAAGATTGAATGAGAACTCGGGCAGTCCCCCGCCAAGCACTTCGTCCAGCCCTGGGACCCCGGTCGCCAGGCGTTGGAAGGCTACTTTGGAAGTCATGAGCTTGGCTCCTGGGGTGTGCTGTTCAACATAGGCGGCCACACCCGCCGCAGCAAACGCTCTGTCAGCGAAGCCCCGATCAGCGTGCCGAGCAATTCATGGAAGGTGTGCAGCAGCAGGCCAGCGGCCGCAGCTGCATCGGGTGGGGTCTGCGCGGCAAGGCGCGTTTGCAGTCCGCTCAGGTCCAGGGTGGTCGTGGGGCCGGTCAAGGTGCCCGCCAGCAGCGGCTGGTTCTGGCCGGCCAAGCGGGCGCTGCGGTGGAACATTGCCGCGACTGCACGTGGGCCGATGATGGGTGTCAGGGCGCCATCGATGTCCTGGCAGGAGGCGATGATGGAAGCCACCACCTGGTCTGTGCTCGATTCGGTGCCAGCACCGCGCAGCAGCCAGGCCGCGATCTCGTGGCTTCTGTGGGTGTCCATCGGTGCGTCAACAAACCCCAGCATGTCTTTCATTCCCGTCCCCAGGCAGACAACGACCACCCGAACTATTCAATACGCAGGCAGCGAGGCGCGCATGCTGAGTTGGAACATGGCGGACCTTCGATCACCTGTGATGTCTTGTCTCTGCGATAACGAACCGACGCGCTCTCGCCGCCTGCGCACTTCACGAGAAAAAGGGGTGCGCGTTGTTCAAACGCGACCGACAACCCTTGCCTGTCAGGGAAGCTCGGCGCGCCCCAGCTCTGCCGCCCGCGCGCTTGCCGCATGCAGCGCCTTGACGAAAGCCCCGTGCACCCCTGCCTCATCCAGCGCGGCGATAGCGGCAAAGGTCGTGCCGCCCTTGGACGTCACGCGTTGGCGCAAGGTGGCGGGTGACTCATCACTGCGCATGGCCAATTGCGCCGCGCCCGCGAACGTCTCTTGCGCGAAGCGGCGGGCCTGCGCGGCAGGCAGGCCCATCTGCACACCCGCGTCGACCATGGCTTCGAGGACATAGAAGACGTAGGCCGGGCCGGAGCCCGACAGCGCCGTCACGGCGTCAAGGTCGGCTTCTCGCGCCACCCATAACAAACTACCGGTGGCGGCCAGGACCTTCTCGACAGCCTCGCGCTGCTCGACGCTCACCGCCTCCGTGGCGTAAAGCCCGGCGATGCCCTGGCCGATCAAGGCCGGCGTGTTGGGCATGGCGCGCACGATGGCGCTGGCCCCGGTCGCAGCGGCCAGGCTGGCACAGGTCACGCCGGCCATGATCGACAGCTGCAAGGCGCCGCCGATGTGCGCCTTGCAAGGCGCGGCCGCCTCGCCAAACTGCTGCGGCTTGACGGCCCAAACGACGACGTTCGCGCTGGCCAAGGACTGGTCGGCCGCCGCGCGCACGGCCACGCCGGGGAACGCGGCTTCGAGCTTCGCGCGCTGCTCAGCCCAAGGCTCGACGATGAGCATGTCGCCCGCCGCCGAGCCCGCGCCGAGCAAACCGCCGACGATGGCGCTGGCCATGTTGCCGCCGCCGATGAATGCCAAGGTGTTCATGCGCGGCAGTGTAGCCAGCACCCACACCATGGAACACCCGCGTTGGCGGGCACCACATGGCCACCTACAGTGCCCGCCATGGAAGTGCAATTTCACCGCGAGATCGAGCAGCTCAAGCTGGGCGCTGGGCATACCTTTCACGGCGAAGGCATCCTGGCCATCACCAAGGCGCTGCTGCAATCGGGTGTCGCTTACATCGGCGGTTATCAAGGCTCGCCGATCTCGCACTTGCTTGACGTGATGGTGCAGGCCCGGCCCTACCTCGACACCCTGGGCGTGCATGTGCAGGCCTGCTCCAACGAGGCCTCGGCCGCCGCCATGCTGGGCGCCTCCATCCACTACCCGCTGCGTGGCGCGGTGACGTGGAAGAGCATCGTCGGCACCAACGTCGCGGCCGATGCACTGTCGAACCTTTCCTCGCCCGGCGTGGTGGGCGGCGCCGTGGTCATCGTCGGTGAAGACTACGGCGAAGGTGCCAGCGTGATTCAAGAGCGCACCCATGCCTTTGCGCTGAAGAGCACGATGGCGCTCTTCGACCCGCGCCCCGAGCTCGGCCACATGGTGGCGATGGTGGAGCATGCCTTTGCGCTGTCTGAAGCCAGCAACATGCCGGCGCTGATGGAGTTCCGGATTCGCGCCTGCCATGTGCGCGGCAGCTTTGTGGCGCGCGACAACCAGGCACCAAAGTTCGGCAAGCTGGACTTGATTGCCGAGCCCGCGCGCTTTGACTACATGCGCCTGGCGCACCCGCCGGTGACGTTTCGCCACGAGAAACTGAAGGTCGACGAGCGCATCCCGGCGGCGCAGCGCTACATCGTCGAACACGGCTTGAACGAGATCCACGAAGGCCGGCAAGCCCAGGTGGGCCTGGTGGTGCAGGGTGGTTTGTTCAACGCCTTGCTGCGCGCACTTCAACAGTTAGGGCTGGCGGACAGTAAAGGCGTGAGCGCGTTGCCGATGTTGGTGCTGAACGTCACCTGCCCGCTCGTGCCCACGCAGCTGAGCAGCTTTTGCGCGGGCAAGGCGGCCGTGCTGGTGGTGGAAGAGGGCTCGCCGGAGTACATCGAAAAAGACCTGGTGATGGCGCTGCGCCGCCAAGACGCGCCAACCCGCGTCTTCGGCAAAGAGCTGCTGCCGCCGGCGGGCGAGTACACGGTGGAAGTGCTCGTACGTGGCTTGTTAGCGTTTGTCGCGGCGCAACTACCCGGCGTGAACGTCGACGCTGCGCGCACCTGGCTGGCCGGCGTGCAGCAGCGCCGCGCGGCGGTGTCCGCCGCGATCACCTTGCCGCCGCGCCCGCCCACCTTCTGCGTCGGCTGCCCCGAGCGCCCGGTGTTTTCGGCGCTGAAGCTCGCGCAGCAAAACGTCGGCCCGGTGCACATCGCCGCCGACATCGGCTGCCACGCCTTTGCCACCTTCGAGCCTTTTCACTCGGGGCATTCGATCCTGGGTTACGGCATGAGCCTGGCCAGCCGCGCGGGGGTGTCGCCGGCCATGCAACGGCGCTCATTGGCGATCATGGGCGACGGTGGTTTCTGGCACAACGGGCTCATCACCGGCGTGCAGGCGGCCCTCTTCAACGGTGACGACGCGGTGCTGATGATCATGAAAAATGGCTACACCTCGGCGACCGGCACGCAAGACATTTTGTCGACGCCGGCCGAGGCGCTGAAGCGCGATGAGCGCGACAAAGGCCGCAGCCTCGTGCATGCCGACCAGTCCATCGAAAACACCTTGAAGGGCATGGGCGCGCAGTGGCTGCGCGTGGTGCCGAGTTATGAAGTTGACAGCATGCGCCGCGTGCTGCAAGAGGCCTTCACCACGCCTTACGCTGGCCTCAAGATCATCATCGCCGAGGGCGAATGCCAGTTGGAGCGCCAGCGCCGCATCAAGCCCTGGCTGGCTTCGCTGCTGGCCAAGGGGCAGCGCGTGCAGCGCGTGAAGTACGGCGTGGACGACGACGTGTGCACGGGTGACCACGCCTGCATCCGGCTTTCGGGCTGCCCCACGCTGACGCTCAAGGACAACCCCGACCCGCTGCGTGTCGACCCCGTGGCCACCGTCATCGAAGGCTGCGTGGGCTGCGGCCTGTGTGGCGAAAACGCGCACGCGGCCACGCTGTGCCCGAGCTTTTATCGCGCCGAGATCATTCGCCACCCGCGCTGGTTCGAGCGACTGCTGGCGGGGCTGCGCGGCAGCGTGACTGGCTGGTTGCGCCCGGCTTGAATCGAGTGACGATCCCAGTGATGAACCGAGCAAGCGACGTGGCCAAGCCGATATCCATCCTCGTCTGCGCCCTGGGCGGTGAAGGCGGTGGCGTGCTCGCCGAATGGCTCTATGCGGCGGCCGTGCGCGCCGGGCATGCGGCGCAGAGCACGTCGATCCCCGGCGTGGCACAGCGCACGGGCGCGACGACCTATTACCTGGAGATCGCCGCCACCGCCGGCCACCATGCTGTGTTCAGCTTGAGCCCGGTGCCCGGGGAGATCGACCTGCTGGTCAGCAGCGAGCTTTTGGAAACCGTGCGCCAGGTTGGCCTTGGGTTTGCTAACACCGAGCGCACGCTGATCATCAGTGCAACGGCGCGCGTGCTGACCGTCGCTGAGAAGGCGGTGCTGACCGATGGCCGCAGCGATAGCGCGGCACTTATGCAGCTGCTGCAACACCATGCGCGTGCCACCGAGTTGCTGGACCTCGCAGGCATGGCGCGCCGCGCGGGCACCGTGATCAGCAGCGTCATGCTGGGTGCCATCGCCGCCAGTGGTGTGCTGCCACGCGCCTTCACGCGAGACGTGTTCGAAGACACCATCCGCGCCGGTGGCGTGGGTGTCGACGGCAGCTTGCGCGGCTTTGCGCTGGCGTTTGAGCAGGTCGGCGCGCAAACGCAGCAGCGCGAGCGGGTGGCGGCGGCCCTCAAGCCTGTGGAGCCGGACCTGCTCGCCCTGGCGCGTGCACGGCTGGACGAGTACCAGGACGCCGCTTATGTGCGCCTGTATGACGAGCGCCTGGCGCAGGTACGCGCGGCAGAAGGCTTGGCCGGCCCCATCACCCAAGAGATGACGCGCTGGCTCGCGCTGTGGATGGCCTTCGATGACATCGTGCGTGTGGCGCAGCTCAAGCTCGCCCGCACGCGCCAGGCGCGCATCCGCCACGAGGTCGGCGCGCGCGACGACGAAATCGTGAAGACTTTTGATCACTTCAAGCCCGGCGTGAGCGAATTTGCGGCACTGCTGCCGCAGGCGTTGGCGCAGCGGCTGCTGGCCTGGGACCGCCGCCGCGT
>JANOJR010000641.1:0-5199 GCA_031418855.1 Rubrivivax sp. | reverse complement strand
TGATGTGCAGCGCGTCAGCCTCGGCGGTGATCGTCAGCACGACCTCGCCGCGCTCGGTGAATTTCACGGCATTGCTCAGCAGATTGAGCAGGATTTGCCGCAAGCGCGTCACATCGCCAAGTACACCCACGGGCACCTCGCCTTCGAACACGTAGGCCAGGTCCAGGTGCTTCTCGGCAGCGCGCGACGCAATCAAGTCCAGCGCGCTCTCCACACACTCGCGCAGGTCAAACGCATGGCGCTCGATGTCCATGCGCCCGGCCTCGATCTTCGAGAAGTCCAGGATGTCGTTGATGATGGTCAAGAGCGCATCGCCCGAATCGCGAATGGTCGCTGCGTAGTCACGCTGCTCGTCGTTCAGCGGTGTGTCGAGCAAGAGCCCGCTCATGCCGATCACCGCGTTCATCGGCGTGCGGATCTCATGGCTCATGGTCGCGAGGAAACTGCTCTTGGCTTCATTCGCGCCTTCGGCTTGTTGGCGCGCCACTTCGGCTTCTGCCTTGGCCGCGCGGGCTTCGTCGAACAGCCCGGCATTGCGCATCGCGACGCTGGCCGCCAGCGACAGGCCGACCAGGAATTCCAGCTCGTGCGGCTTGAAAGGCTCGCCGCCCGAGCGCCACAGCGCGATGGCGCCCAGCGGCTGGTCGGCGGCGCGCAGCGGCGCCACCATCAGGCGTTCCACCGCCTCCTCAGGCGTGTCGTTGATCTGCACCGCGCGCGCGTCCTGCGCGGCGTCGTTCACCTGCTCGGCCTGCCCGCTTTCGATGATGCTGCCGATGATGCCCTGACCGGTGCGCACCTCGGTGTTGCGCAACTGCTGTTCGATCGTCCCGTCGGCGACGATGGCGCGGTAGCGGTCTTCGCCTGCAGGCACGAAGATGGCGCTGTTGTCGGCGTGCAGCAGCTCGCGCGCTTGGTGGGCGATGCGCCGCATCACCTGCGCGATATCCAGCGTGGAGCTGATCTCGCGCCCCACCTCGGCCAGCGCCGCGCTTTCGCGCGTGCGGCGCTGGATCTCGTCGAACAGGTGCGCGTTTTGCAGCGCCACGCTCATGCTGGCGGCCAGGGTCTCCAGCAGGCGCACGTCGGCCTCGCTGAAGGCGTGCTCGTGCTCGTAGTCGCTCACGCCGAGCAGGCCGCGCACCGTGCCGCCCCAGAGCAGGGGCACGTATACCGCCGACTTCTCCATCTGCGTGCCAGGCAGCAAGGTCGAGCCCAAGCGTTCGATCGTTTCGGCCATGCGGTCGTTGACGAGCAGCGTCTGGCGCGTGCGCCGGACGTGCGCGGCAATTCCCGGCGCGCCCAGCGGCTGCGGCTCGACCTCAATGCGCTTCCCGTGGTCGTAGACATAGGGGTAGCGAATCAGCCCAGCCACGTCGTCGAAGACGCGGATGTCGAGGTCGGCCTTGCCATTGACCTCACGGATCTTGTCGCGCACCGCGTCGTAAATGCCCTGCATATTCAGCTCGGCGGCCAGCGCCTGCTGCACGCTGTTGATGATCGCCAGTTCGGCGGCGCGCGCCTCGGTTTCCTTCAGCAGGCGCTGGGTCTCGTCGAACAGGCGCGCGCTCTCCAGCGCCACGCCCATCGACGAGGCGATGGTCTGCAAGAGCCGTACTTCAGATTCGCCGAAGGCGTACTCACGTCGGTGGTCTTCCAGGTCGATGGTGCCCATCCGGCGGTCGCCCACCACGATGGGCACGGCAATGCTTGCGATGCACTGGTCGGTGCCGGGGATGGCCGCGCGGCCAGCGGCAATCTGCTCGGCCACGGTGTTGAGCACGAGAGGCTCGCGCGCCGCCGCCATGCGCTGCCAAAGCGCGTCGTCCGTGAATTGCCGGTCCGGTAGGTGCAGCGGCTTGCCATGCTCGACGACGTAGAGGTGGCGCACCGTGCGTGTCTCGTGGTCGGCCCACACGATGCCCAGGTCGTCACTCTTGAGCACCTCGCGCAGCTTGCCGCCGACCAGATCGACGATGCCCTGGAAGTCCAGGCTGCCCGCCATGCCTTGCTGGATGCTGTTGATGATGGCCAGCTCGGCCGCGCGCTGCTCCGCAGCGGCCTGCGCGGCGCGGGCTTCTGCCGTGCGCTCGGCGACCTTGGCCTCCAGCCCTTCGCCCCAGTGCGCGTTGGCCAGCGCCACGGCGGCTTGCGCGGCCAGCATGCCCTGCAGGTCGCTGTCGGTCTCGACAAAACGGCCGAAGGCGCCGGCTATGTCGGCATACAGGTAGCCCAGCACCTGGCGTTGCGCCACCAGCGGCGCCACCAGACAGCTGCGCTGGTCCACGGCGGCGGCGCCCTCGGGGCCGTGGCGCAGGCTCAGGGTCTGCGTCAGGCGCGCTTGCAGCAGCCACGGCGTGATGGCTTGCAGCAGTGCGGCGCGGCCCTGCGATGTGTCTTCATCCAGCGGCAACTGGGCGCCGGCCAGGGTGAGTTCGCCGTCAGCGCCTTCCAGCACCAGCAGCACACGCTCGGCGCCGCTGAGCTCGAGCAGCTCTTCGATCAGGAAGGCCTGCAGCTCGTCGGCACTGCGGATCTGGTTGAGACGCACACCCGTGTCGACCAGACGCTTGAAGGGTTCGCCCACGTCGCTGGGCAATCGCAGGTGGGCCAGGCGCTCGTCGTCGGGCAGCGCGCGGCGGGCGGCCTCGCGCAGCCAGGCCAGGGTGACGGCGCGGTGCTCGCGTACCTTGTTCAAGAAGCTGCGGCGCAGGCCTTCGTCGTGCACGTTCTTCACGCCGTCGAGCAAGTGTGCGTGGGCCTCTTGCAGCGCGGCCCAGGCTTCGTCGGCACGGCCGTTGGCGGCCAGCGCGCAGTGGTGTTGCCAGTACAGGCCGACGCCCATCAACCCGGCAAACGCCCCCGCATTCGCGTGCGCCAAAGCCACAGCTTGCCGGCTTGCAGCCAGTGCCAGCCGCGGCCGCCCGCAGGCCAACTGGGCCTTGGCCAGACAGGTCTGCGTGAATTCACGTAGAAACACCGGCGCCTCAGGGCCCAGCGCGCGTTGAGCGTCTTGCAGGTGCGCCACGGCTTCTTTGCTGCGCCCGTGCGCCAGGGCCAGCATGCCGCGCCCCATGCTGAGCGTGTGCTCGGCATTCGGCTCGGCAAAGTCCTTCAGCAGCGCCGCGTACTCGTCGATCAAGCGCTGGGCTTCGGGCAGCTCGCGCGCTTCGATGGCTGCACCGGCTGCGCTGGTAATGATGCCCGCCAGCAGCGGATAGAAGGCCAGCCGGCGCAGTTCGCCCGCGCACTGCTGGCGCAGCCGCTGCGCGTGACCGTGCAAACCCAAGTCGCCGAACAGGTGGGCCAGGTTGCCCTGCACGGCCAGGCGGCCTGGCATCTGGCCGGCACGGCCATAGGCCTCAGCGGCCTGCTGGTAGCCGCGCAGCCGCGCCGCCAAGTCGGTTTGCGTGGACGCCAGCGCGTTCAGCGCCGCGCCCAGCGCGCGGTCGTCGGCGCAGGCGCGTGCATCGGCAATCGCCCGGTGTGCCGTGTCGCGCGAGGCCGGCACCGCACCCACAAGCGCCTGCACCCAGGCCAGCTGGCTGCCGGCACGTGCGCAACCCGACAGGTCACCCAGCCCGGCATAAATCGCAAGCGCCGCCTGCGCCTCGGCCACGCCGCTACCGCGCTGGCTGCGGTACAGGCTGTCTGATCGCCGCAGTAGCGCCAGCGCGTGCAGTGCGGGGTCGCTCGCGCGGCGGGCCAGCTTCAGCGCCGCAGCACTGGCGTCCGGCAGCTCGGGCAGGCGGCCCATGCGCGACAGCACCTGGGCCCGCGCGCACTGTGCACGCGCCTGGGCCGCGGCGCTGCGCAGGCGGCGCGCGGCTTGCAGCATGGTGTCGGCGTCCGTCAGCGCGTCGGTCAGCAAGCCTTGCGCGAAGAGTGCGTCGCTGCGCACTTCCAGCAGCGCCAGC
The DNA here is from genome assembly GCA_031418855.1 of Rubrivivax sp. Classification (GTDB taxonomy): domain Bacteria; phylum Pseudomonadota; class Gammaproteobacteria; order Burkholderiales; family Burkholderiaceae_C; genus Rubrivivax. The sequence continues at coordinate 1,282 of JANOJR010000641.1, read as the reverse complement.
TTGTCTTGCGGCGCCAGCTCGCGCTGCGCCAGCGCCTGGGTGCACAGGGCGATGGCTTCGGCCTGCTTGCCGCGGAACACCAGGTCGCGGGCGTGGTCGGCGGTGGCCTGATGGGTGTCATTCATGTCGATCGAGTCTCCCGGAGTCGGAATCCGTGTTGCTGTGCTGTGCGCGGCGGAACTTGCCGCCTCGCTTGATTGCCTGCCCGCTGATCGCAATGTAAATTGACCCTATTGAGATCAACATCGCAGTGAACGTCATGCCTTTGCGGATTGCAAATCCTTCGGTGGTCAGCAAGGTCGAGCGCCTGGCCAAGAGCACGGGCTTGAGCAAGGCCGCCCTGGTTGAGCGCGCCGTAGACCGGCTGCTGCAGGAAACCACCCGGCGCGCCGGGCAGGCCGACCGTATGGCCGCGCTGCTGGCCCAACTCGACTGCATCCCTGAGCGCAGCGACGCCGCCGACCCCCTGGCCTGGGACGCGCGCGGCCTGCCGAAGTGATCGTCGTCGACACCTCGGCCAACGGCGCCATTGCCTTGGGCGCCTGAGCGGCCCGCGTCAGCGTTCATCGCGCACCCCTGCCGCCAGCAGCGCCGCCACCAGCGCATCCACGCGTATCGGCTTGGTCACGTAGTCGTCCATACCCGCGGCGAGACAGGCTTCGCGGTCGCCCTGCATGGCGTTGGCCGTCATGGCCACGATGCGCGGTCGCTCGTGTGCTTTCCACTTGGCCGTTATTTGACGGCTCGCCTCCATGCCGTCCATCTCGGGCATCTGCACATCCATCAGCACCACGTCGTAGGTTTGGCGCTCGATGGACTCGATGGCCTCGATGCCGTTGGATGCCAGGTCGGCGCGGTAGCCCATCTGCTGCAAGAGGCGCATGGCGAGCTTCTGGTTCACCACGTTGTCTTCGGCTAACAAAATACGTAAGGGGTGGCGCGTCGCCATCTCGGCGTCCATGCGCGGCTTGGCCGGGGCGGTGGCTTGTTTGGGCGCGGCGTCGTGCGCCAAGAGGTTCACCAGCGTGTCGAAGAGCTGGCTCTGGCGTAGAGGTTTCGCCAGCGTGGCGGCGAAGACGCTGTCGCTGGCTTCCTTGCGGCCCAGGCTGCTGAACAGCACCAGCGGCAGCGTGTGGCCGGCGCTGCGGATGGCGTGGGCCAGCATCGTGCCGTCCATGCCCGGCATGTGCATGTCGATGATGGCGAGGTCGTAGCGTTGTGCGTTGAGCATGTCCTGCACGTTCGCAGGGAACTCGGTGTCTTGCACGACCATGCCCCACTT
>JANOJR010000640.1:0-2201 GCA_031418855.1 Rubrivivax sp. | reverse complement strand
GTGGCCAGCGCGCTGTATTGGGTGGAACGCTTCGACATCGACGGCCTGCGTGTCGACGCCGTGGCGTCCATGCTCTACCGCGACTACAGCAGGAAGAGCGGCGAGTGGATTCCCAACGCTCTGGGCGGGCGCGAGAACCTGGAAGCCATCGCGCTTTTGAAGCGCGTGAATGAGGTCATCGGCAGCGAACGCCCCCACGCGGTGACGCTGGCCGAAGAGTCCACCGCCTTCCCCGCCGTCTCACGCCCCACCTACGCTGGAGGCTTAGGTTTTCACTACAAGTGGAACATGGGCTGGATGCACGACACCTTGGCCTACATGGCGCGCGAGCCGATCCATCGGCGCTGGCACCACGGCGAGATGACCTTTGGCCTGGTCTACGCCTTCAAAGAAAACTTCGTGCTGCCGATCTCGCACGACGAGGTGGTGCACGGCAAAGGCTCGCTGCTGCACAAGATGCCGGGCGACCGCTGGCAACAGTTCGCCAACCTGCGCGCCTACCTCGGATTCATGTGGGGCCACCCGGGCAAAAAGCTGCTCTTCATGGGCTGCGAATTTGCGCAAGAGCGCGAGTGGAATCACGATGCATCGCTCGACTGGCACCTGCTAGCGCAGAGCGATCACCTGGGCATGCAGCGCCTGGTGCGTGACCTCAACGCGCTGTACAAGCGCACGCCCGCGCTGTGGCAGCGCGACTTCACGGGCGACGGCTTTGAGTGGATTGACCACAGCGACGCCGAGCGCAGCGTGCTGAGTTTTGTGCGCCACGGCGCCGAGGGCAGCACGCCCATGCTGGTGGTGTGCAACTTTGCGCCCGTGGTGCACGAAGGTTTCCGCCTGGGCGTGCCGCAGCATCTTGGGCAAGCTGGCCGCTGGCGCGAAGCGCTCAACACCGATTCAAGCTACTACGCCGGCAGCAACGTCGGCACGCCGTTGGCCACCGCGTCGGCCGAGGCCGTCGCCAGCCACGGCCGTGCCGATTCCATCGTGCTCGTACTTCCACCGTTAGCCACTGTGTTCTTCGAATGGACCGCATGAACGCCGGCACGGTGCTGCAAGCCGGTCGCGCCTGGCCGCTTGGTGCCAGCGTGACCGGCGCGGGCGTGAACTTCGCCGTGTTCTCGGCGCATGCCCAGGCGCTGGAGCTGTGCTTGTTTGACGAGGCGGGTGAGCACGAAGTCGCACGCGTCGCGCTGCCTTCGCGCAGCGGCGACATCTGGCATGGCTTCCTGCCCGGCGCCGCCGCCGGGCTCATTTACGGCCTGCGCGCGCACGGCCCCTGGCGGCCCGAGCATGGCCACCGCTTCAACCCGCACAAGCTCTTGCTCGACCCCTGGGCGCGCGAGATCGTGGGCCACTTCGACTGGACGGCGCCGCACTTCGCGGCCGACGCCGAGCACCCGCAGCACATGGACATGCGTGACAACGCGCGTGATGCGCTCAAGGCGCGCGTGGTCGACGACCACTTCGACTGGCAAGGCGACGCCCTGCTGCACCGCCCCCTGGCAGAGACCGTGCTCTTTGAAGCCCATGTGCGCGGCTTCACCCAGCTCATGCCCGGCGTGCCCGAAGCGCAGCGCGGCACCTACCTGGGCCTGGGCTCGCCCGCAGCCATTGCGCATTTGAAGCGCCTGGGCATCACCGCGGTGAGCCTGCTTCCACTGCAACAGCACATCGACGAAAAGCACCTCGTCGAGCGCGGCCTGGTGAACTACTGGGGCTACAACACGATCGGCTTCTTCTGCCCGGACCCGCGTTACGCGACACAAGCTAACGGCCAACATGCGCGGGATGAATTCCGCAGCATGGTGCGCACGTTGCACGCGCAGGGCATCGAGGTGCTGCTCGACGTCGTCTACAACCACACGCCCGAAGGCGACGAGCGCGGCCCCACCATCAGCTGGCGTGGTCTGGACAACCGTCATTGGTACCGCCTGGTGCCCGGCGCCTTGCAGAGCTACGAAAACTACAGCGGCTGCGGCAACACGGTCGACATCCGCCACCCGCGCGTAATGCAGTTTGTGCTGGACTCCCTGCGCTACTGGGTGCAGGAGATGCACGTCGACGGCTTTCGCTTCGACCTCGCGCCCACGCTGGGCCGTGGCGACGAAAACTTCGACCGCAACCACGCCTTCTTCAAGGCGTTGGGGCAAGACCCGGCGCTGGCCGGCGTGAAGCTGATTGCCGAGCCCTGGGACATC
>JANOJR010000639.1:0-20072 GCA_031418855.1 Rubrivivax sp. | reverse complement strand
TTTCTGCTTTTGCGCCTCCGTGCCGAACTCGAAAATCGGCACCATCACCAAGGAGCTCTGCACGCTCATCATCGAGCGGTAGCCCGAGTCGACACGCTCGACCTCGCGCGCGATGAGGCCGTAGCAGACGTAGTTCAGGCCCGCGCCGCCGTAGGCTTCGGGGATGGTCGGGCCGAGCAGGCCGAGCTCGCCCATTTCGCGAAAGATGTTCGCGTCAGTGGTTTCATGGCGGAAGGCTTGCACCACGCGCGGCTGCAGGCGGTCGTCGCAGTAGGCGGCTGCAGCGTCGCGCACGGCGCGCTCGTCGCTGCTGAGTTGGCTGTCCAGCAAGAAGGGGTCGGTCCAATCAAAACGGGCGTGGCTGGCCATGGTGTGGGTCCTTGAAAAGGGAGCAGGCGGCGACGATAGCAAGATCACGCGCTCGCCTACAATCTGGTTGATTCAACCAACCGGGCACAGCCCGCCACACGCCATGGAAAGCATCGGCCTGTTTGACGCCAAGACGCACTTGTCGGAGCTGGTGGCGCGCGCCGAGCGCGGTGAAGAGGTGCTCATCACGCGCCACAACAAACCCGTGGCCAAGCTCGTGCCCGTTTCGCGCAGCACGCGCGCGGCGGCGCAGCGGCGCCAGTCGGCGTTGGAAACTTTGCAAAGCTTCGAGCGCATCACCCTCAAGGGTGTGTCGATCAAAGAGCTGATTGAAAGCGGCCGGGGCTGATGACCACAACGCCGCGCCATGCCGAGCCCGCGCCCGAAGTCGTGGTGCTCGACGCATCGTTTGTGCTGCGCTATGTGCTGCACACGGCCGCACCGCGCCCGCACGCGTCGGGCCTGTTGATGCTCAAGGATTGCGAGCTGATCGTGCCCGCGCTATGGAACGCCGAAGTCGCCAACGCGCTGGTACAAGCCGAGCGGCGCGGGGCCGCAGCACCGCACCGCGTGGGCGCGGCGCTTGAGGCCATCCTCGCGCTGAACCCCGTCGTCGACGCGCAGGTGGTGGAAGTGGCGCGCGCCGTGGAGTGCGCACGAGCGCATGGCCTGAGTGCTTACGACGCGCTGTACTTCGAGCTCGCCCTGCGCCGCCGTGCTGCACTGGCCACTTTCGACGCCGAGATGATGGCCGCCGCACCGCGCGCGGGCATCCGCCTCTACCCCTTTGCAAACTGAACGTATCGACAAGGCCACACCATGAAAGCCGCCGAGATCCGCGCCACCTTCCTGAGCTTCTTCGAGTCCAAAGGCCACACCGTCGTGGCCTCCAGCCCCGTGGTGCCGGGCGACGACCCCACGCTCTTGTTCACCAACGCGGGCATGAACCAGTTCAAGGACGTGTTCCTGGGCAACGAGCGCCGCCCCTACAAGCGCGCGGCCACGTCGCAAAAGTGCATCCGCGCCGGCGGCAAGCACAACGACCTGGACAACGTGGGCTACACCGCGCGGCACCACACCTTCTTCGAGATGCTGGGCAACTTCAGCTTCGGCGACTACTTCAAACACGACGCGCTGCAATTCGCGTGGGAATTGCTCACCGTCAAGTTCGGCCTGCCCAAAGAAAAGCTCTGGGCCACCGTCTATGCCGAAGACGACGAGGCGTATGACATCTGGTTGAAGGTGATCGGCCTGCCTGCCGAGCGCATCGTGCGCATCGGTGACAACAAGGGCGCACGCTACATGTCCGACAACTTCTGGATGATGGGCGACACGGGCCCCTGCGGCCCGTGCTCCGAAATCTTCTACGACCACGGCCCCGATGTCGAAGGCGGCCCGCCCGGCAGCGCCGAGCAAGACGGCGACCGCTACGTCGAGATCTGGAACAACGTCTTCATGCAGTTCAACCGCACCGAAGACGGCGTGATGCACAAGCTGCCCAAGCCCAGCGTCGACACCGGCATGGGGCTGGAGCGGCTCGCGGCGGTGCTGCAGCACGTGCACAGCAACTATCAGATCGACACCTTCGTGGCCTTGCTGGCCGCCGCGAAGAAGGCGGTGGACGCTGCGGGTGGTGGTGATTGCGACAAAGACTCGGCCTCGCTCAAAGTCATTGCCGACCACATTCGCGCGTGCAGCTTCACGGTGGTCGACGGCGTCATCCCCGGCAACGAAGGCCGCGGCTATGTGTTGCGCCGCATCGCGCGCCGCGCCATTCGCCATGGCTACAAGCTCGGTGCGCGCAAGCCGTTTTTCCACACCATCGTGGCCACGCTCGCGGCTGAAATGGGCGGCGCCTACCCCGAGATCAAGCGGGAAGCCGCGCGCGTGACCGAGGTGCTGCGCATGGAAGAAGAGCGCTTCTTCCAGACCATCGCCAACGGTATGGAGATTCTGGAAGAGGCGCTCGCCGGAGGCACGAAGGTGATCGCCGGCGACACCGCCTTCAAGCTGCACGACACCTTCGGCTTCCCACTCGATTTGACGGCCGACGTCTGCCGCGAGCGCGGCGTGTCGGTCGACGACGCTGGCTTCAACGCCGCCATGAACCGTCAGCGCGAACAGGCCCGCGCGGCGGCCAAGTTCAAGATGGCCGCCGGCCTGGCCTACGGCGGGGAGAGCACGTCATTCCATGGTTATGAGCACCTGGTGTGCGAACGCAGCGTGGTCACGGCCATCTACATCGACGGCACGCCGGTGCCAAGTGCCAAGGCGGGTGACGACGCCGTGATCGTGCTCGACCACACACCTTTCTATGCCGAAAGCGGCGGCCAGGCGGGTGACGCCGGCGAGCTGCGCAACACTCAGGCGCGCGTGCTCGTGGTCGACACCATCAAGGTGCAGGCCGCCGTCTTCGGCCACCAGGGCCGCGTGGTGGAAGGCGCTGTCAGCGTCGGTGATGTGTTAGCCGCTAAGGTCGACGCCGAGCAGCGCGTGCGCACCGTGCGCAACCACAGCGCCACGCATTTGATGCACAAGGCGCTGCGTGAGGTGTTGGGCGCACATGTGCAGCAAAAAGGCTCGCTGGTCACGGCCGAGCGCACACGTTTTGACTTCGTGCACAACGCCCCGGTGACGGACGCGCAGATCAGCCAGGTCGAGGCCATCGTCAACGCCGAAATCCTGGCCAACGCTGCCACCACGGCGCGCGTGCTCACCATGGACGAGGCGCAAAAACTCGGCGCCGTGATGCTCTTTGGCGAAAAGTACGGCAGCGAAGTGCGCGTGCTCGACATTGGCAGCAGCCGTGAACTCTGCGGCGGCACGCATGTGCAGCGCACCGGCGACATCGGCCTCTTCAAGATCGTCACTGAGACCGGCATTGCCGCCGGCGTGCGCCGCGTCGAGGCCGTGACGGGCGGCAATGCTCTGGCCTACTTGCAGCAGATTGAAGGCTCGCTCGCAGGCGTGGCCGGCGCCTTGAAGGTCACGCCGGCTGAAGTCGGACTGCGCGTCACGGCGGTGTTAGACCATGTGCGCGCGCTGGAGAAAGAAGTCACCGCGCTCAAAGGCAAGCTGGCCTCGGCGCAAGGCGACGAGCTGATGTCGCAGGCGGTGGACGTCAAAGGTATCAAGGTGCTGGCGGCGGTGCTGCACGGTGCCGACGCCAAGACGCTGCGCGAAACCCTGGACAAGCTCAAAGACAAGTTGAAGACGGCAGCCATCGTGCTGGCAGCGTTGGACGGCGACAAGGTGCAGCTCGCCGCGGGTGTCACGTCCGACAGCACAGGCCGCATCAAGGCTGGCGAGCTGGTCAACTTTGTGGCGCTGCAAGTCGGCGGCAAGGGCGGCGGCAAGGCTGACCTGGCGATGGCCGGTGGCAGCGACGCAGCGGCCTTGCCTGCGGCGCTGGCGTCGGTGGCGGGCTGGGTGGGCGAGCGTTTGGCATGAGCAACTCGGTCTTGAGCCAACCCGAGCTGATGCAAGTCGTCGCCGCAGGCCTTTTCGTCGTCGCGCTGATCCACACCTTTTCGACCAAGTTCTTTGAAGGCCTGGCGCACCGCCAACCACGCCATGCCGGTCTGTGGCATCTGTTGGGCGAGGTCGAGGTGGTGTTCGGCTTCTGGGCCCTGGTGCTGGTGCTGTGCATGTTCGCGCTGGTAGGCAAACAAGAGGCACTCAGCTACGTCAACTCACGCGACTTCACCGAGCCGATGTTTGTCTTCGTGATCATGGTCGTGGCCGGCACGCGGCCCATCCTGCGTTTGGTGGAAGAGGCTGTGCGCGCTGCTGCGCGCCTGCTGCCGCTGCCCACCAGCATGGCGATGTACTTGCTGCTCTTGACGGCCGTGCCGCTGCTGGGCTCGTTCATCACCGAGCCGGCGGCCATGACGCTGGCCGCGCTGATGCTGCGCGATGCGCTCTTCAGTGCCAAGGTCTCGGCGCGGCTGAAGTACGCCACGGTAGGCGTGCTCTTCGTCAACATCTCCATCGGCGGCACGCTCACGTCTTATGCCGCGCCACCGGTGTTGATGGTGGCGGATGTGTGGAATTGGGACTCGCGTTTCATGCTCACCACCTTCGGCTGGAAAGCCGCGATCGCGGTGTTCATCAACGGCAGCGTGGCCACGTTCATGTTTCGCCGTGAACTCGCTGGTGTGGCCCAGGCCAGTACGGCGCCCACCGAGCGCGTTCCCGCAAGCGTGTGGCTGGTGCACCTCGCCTTCATGGGCGGCCTGGTCTTGTTCGCGCACCACCCTGCCGTGTTCATGGGTCTGTTTCTGTTCTTCCTGGGCTTCACCACCGCCTACAAGGAGTACCAGAGCCCGCTGATCCTGCGGGAAGCGCTGCTGGTGGCCTTCTTTCTCGCGGGCCTGGTCGTGCTCGGCGGCCAACAGCGCTGGTGGTTGGAGCCAGCACTGCTGGGCATGGACGCGACGACGGTGTTCTACGGTGCCACGGTGTTGACCGCCATCACCGACAACGCCGCGCTGACCTACCTGGCATCACTCGTGGAAGGTTTGAGCGACGAGTTCAAGGTCTCCATCGTCGCCGGTGCCGTCACCGGCGGCGGCTTGACGGTGATCGCCAACGCGCCCAACCCTGCGGGCTACGCCATTTTGCGCGGCAGCTTTGAGGGCGAGACGATTGGCCCGCTGGGGCTACTCATCGCCGCACTTCCGCCGACCTGTGTGGCGATCGCGGCGTTCAGGCTTTTGTAGCGGCGGCCGGCCCCGGCCGCACTCTGTGCTGCAACGAACAGACGCGTCGTCACGCGTCCGCCAGCATGCCGTTCCAGCGCCGTTAGCGGCTATGCACGGCGCTTGCGGCCACCCCGACACGCATCGAACCCGAAGGAGCAACACATGCAACTCGTGACCCCCGAAGCAGCAACGAGCGACACGGTGACGACTGACGGCGTGCCCACGTCCTTTGGCGTCTTCAAACCGGTGGGCTACGTGATGCTGGGCTTGCCCACGCAGGCCCACGCCGACGCCGTGGCGGCTGCCCTGCATGGCGCGGGCCGGTCGGCTCGCACGGTGTTTCACTTCGCGCCACAGGACAGCGTGGGCGAGCTCGAAGCGGCGATTGAGCATGCTGGCCCTCTTGCCGGCTTCGGCTACGAGATCACCCTTTTGCGCCGCTACCTGGCGCTGGCCAAAGAGGGCTGGCGCTGGTTGTTGGTAAGCGCGGAGGATGACGAGCGCGCCGCCAAGGCGGCAGCCCTGGCCAGCGCTGGCGGCGCCACGCTGGCGGTGCACTACCGGACCTTGACCGTGGAAGACTTGATTTAGGGCCGCGAGCACACCGGCGCACATGGGCACAGCCTCCCGCAATATCCGCAAGCCCAGGCGTCGGCCATGCAACGAACGATCGACACGGCACCGCACCATCCGCCGCACGGTTTGTCGGACCGCTTCGCCCTGGGCGTCACGAAATTTCTGCGCCTGACTGCGGATCTCTTCTTCGCCCAACGTTATGGCCATCGTGCCGTGGTGTTGGAAACGGTGGCAGCCGTGCCAGGCATGGTGGGCGCCATGGTCACGCACCTGCACTGCCTGCGCCGTATGGTCGACGATGACGGCTGGATTCGCGCCTTGCTTGAAGAGGCCGAGAACGAGCGCATGCACTTGATGACCTTCGTGCAGATAGCACAACCCAGCGCGCCCGAACGGCTGCTCATCCTGCTGGCGCAATGGCTTTTCTTCCTCGGTTTTTGCTTGCTGTACCTAGTGTCCAGGCGCACGGCACACCGCTTGGTGGGCTACTTCGAGGAAGAGGCCGTGCTCAGCTACACGCGCTACCTAGAGCAGATCGATGCCGGGGTCTTGCCCAATGTCGCGGCGCCAGACATTGCCAAGCGCTACTGGAACCTTGCCGCCGACGCCAGCTTGCGCGACGTGGTGCGGGTGGTGCGCGCGGATGAAGCACACCACCGCGACGTCAACCATGGTTTGGCCAGCGAACTTGGCGGGCTTTCGCCGTCGCTTACGCCCATGGCGCCTTACCCCGCGCACAGCACGGACACTGACCGACACCGCTGACGGCGGGCGCGCCGGCTGGTCGCGCGCAGAGCCAAGATCACGCCAGCCGCGTCAATCGTTGTGCCACTTCACCCAGGCCACGTAGCGGTCCATCCAGCCCTGCATGAACTTCCTGGTGGCGCCGCCCACATTGCCCTCGGCGTCGAAGAACCCCTCTTTGGCGTGCACAAAGGCCTCAGGCTGGCCCATGGTCGCCACATCCAGACAGCCCAGGATCGAGCGCAGGTGCTGCTGCGCCGGTGCGGTGCCGATCGCCCCGACAGACGCCCCCAGGATGCCGGCGGCCTTGCCGGCCCAGGCGCTTTGGCCGTAGGGCCGCGACGCATGATCGATGGCGTTTTTCAGTACACCGGGAATCGAGCGGTTGTACTCGGGCGTGACAAACAAAAGGCCCTGAGCCGCACTCACTTGAGCCTTCAGGCGAACCACACTGGCAGCCGGATTCTTGTCGTCGTCCTGGTTGTAGAGCGGCAAGTCGGCGATCAGCACATGCTCGAAGCGAAACGTGGCCGGCGCAAGCCTGGCCACCGCGAGCGCCAGCGTGCGGTTAAACGAGTCTTTGCGAAGGCTGCCAACGATGACCGCGACTTGATAGGACGCCATGAAGTTTTCCCTGAGCACGCATTTCAGCGGGCCAAAGGTACGTGCGGACGCGAAATTGGTCTGTGCGGCAACGAACGCGACGATTGGCCGCGAGCCGCAACGCGGCTGTGCGGAGGTGGTGGCCGACAGCGTGAAGCAGCGGGCAGCGCGGCTGGCGACGTCCGCCTCGGTGCTCAGAACCGAGGCGGCGCTGGCTCGATCAAAGTGCGGCGCTCGCGCCATCGCGGCGCGGGTCGGCCGCGCCGATCCAGCTGCCGCCACTGCGCTTGACGAAGGCCGGGCCGCTCTTCATCTCGACGACCTCGACGCGGTGCCCCTTGGCGCGCAGCGCATCGGCCTGCGCTGCGGCTGGCGTGCCGCGCTCTAACTGCACTGTGCCCGCCACGGCGGTGGAGACATGGCCACGCGCCAAGGCCTTGGCCGGCGTGCGGCCATGCACCAGCATCTCGATCAAGCTTTGCGCGATGTAGTCGACGATCTGCCCGCGACCGGCCGAGCCACCCACCACGACGGGTGCGCCGTGCTCGTCAAACACGATGGTCGGCGCCATCGTGCTCACCGGGCGCTTGCCCGCAGCCATCTGGTTGGCGCGCCGCTGGTGGCCTGTCGCGCGTGTCGAAAAAATTGACAACGCCCCGCCCCGGCCCGGCCCGGCCCGGCCCGGCCCGGCAAGTGGATGATTCCATTGAAAAAAGTTCCGTCATGTCGCGCACTGGCACGCCCTTTGCAACCTTCGGCGAGGCGGCTGCGATCTGCATGGCTGACCACCGTCCAAACACATCCAATCAACGAGGGAGATCGTTCATGTCACTGTTCACACGCTTGGCGCTGGCCGCCACATTGGCCGCCTGTATCGCCACCGCCCACGCGGCGCCTGTTCCGGGCCAGGGCACATGGGAAAGCACGCTGTTTGCGCGTGACATCGCCGGCCATGCCGTGCCCTTGAACGACCCCAGCGCGGCGTTCTTTTGGGACGCCACGACGAACGTCACGTGGCTGGCCAACATGAACCAGCAGAACAGCACGATGAACTGGGCCAGCGCCGTGGCCTGGGCAGACGCGCTGACCACAGGCGGATTCACTGATTGGCGCCTGCCTGCCATCATCGACAGCGGTGCCGCTGGCTGCGACTTTAGCTTTGCCGGCGGCACCGACTGCGGCTACAACGTGCAGACGCAGGTAGGCAGCGCCTACAGCGAGTGGGCGCATCTGTACTACGTGACGCTCGGGAATTTGGCGTTCTGCCCGCCTGGAGACGCCACTTGTGCTGGCGGTCCTCAACCAGGTTACGGTCTGACCAACACCGCATCCTTCCAGGACATGCAGTGCTGCGACTACTGGTCCGGTACTGAGTACGTGTCACCGGGTTCGGGCGCCGCATGGCGCTTCAGTACCGGCGATGGTGGCCAGGTCAGCTTCGGCACGAGCGTTAGCTTGTATGCCGTAGCCGTTCGCTCCGGTGATGTGCTGCGCGACGACGGCATCGTGCCCGAGCCGCAAAACCTGGCGTTGGCGCTGACGGCTTTGGCAGGCCTCGGTGTGGCCCTTCGCCGGCGTCGCGCAGCTTGAGGCTTCGGCTGCGCCACCCCAGCCGGCTGCGGTGGCGCAGCTCGCTGGGCTGGCCAGCGGACCTCGCTCACGAAGCGCATGCGTCATGCACCCTGGCAATTTCCCTTCTCGTTGGTATTACTATCCATAAATTGAGTAACACTTGAAGGGTCCCTCATGCCCACGACGTTGACCAGCAAAGGCCAAGTCACGGTGCCCAAGCGGATACGCGATGAACTGCAACTGTTGCCCGGCGCGGCGGTCGAGTTCTCGGTCAACGCCGCCGGCGACGTGGTCTTGCATCGGCCTCGTCCCGCCAAGAAAGGCCGCCGCGCACCAACGGATCGCTTCGACGCCGTGCGAGGCCGTGCCGATGTGCGCTGGCGCACCGATGAGCTGATGAAACTCTTGCGTACTGATGACTGATGCTGCTGGTCGACACCAATGTGTTGGTAGACGTTGTGCAGGACGACCCGCAATGGGCCGACTGGTCCATCGGCCAAATGCGCGTGCAGGCCCGCATTCACCAGTTGGTCATCAACCCGGTCATCTACGCGGAAATCTCGTTGTCGTTCTCGACGCTGGAGGCGCTGGACAGCGTGGTGGCCACACTGGCGCTGGAGCTGCACGAGATCCCCCGGCCGGCGCTGTTTCTGGCGGCCAAGGCCTACGCGCAGTACCGCAAACGCGGTGGCAGCAAGCTGCAGGTGCTGCCCGACTTCTTCATCGGCGCACATGCTGCAGTACAGGGTTGGCCGTTGCTGACGCGGGACGCCAGCCGCTTCAAAACCTACTTTCCGACGCTCGAGGTGTTGGCGCCTTGAAGGTGCGCGGGCGAGGCATCGCTAGCGGGTGGCGGCGACACCCGCAGCGACGTTCGCAGCGCTCTGCGCATCACCATCACGCCGCGGGTCGGCCGCGCCGATCCAGCCCTGCGCCGTGCGTTTGACGAAGGCCAGGCCGCTGCGCATCTGGACCACGTCGACACGGTGGCCAAGGGCGCGCAGGGCCTGTGCGTGGGCCGCCATCGAGCTGCCGCGTTCGAGTTGCACGCTGCCTTCCACGGCGGTCGAGACATGCCCGCGCGCCAGCGCCTGCGCCGGTGTATGCCCATGCACCAGCATCTCGATCAGACTCCGCGCGATGTAGTCCACGAGCTGCCCGCCACCGGCCGAGCCACCCACCACCACCGGCGCGCCGTGCTCGTCAAACACGATGATCGGCGCCATCGAAGTCACCGGCCGCTTGCCGCTGGCCATTTGGTTGGCCTGCTGCTGACCCGGCGGCGGCGCGTCACTGAAGTTGGTCAAGGCGTTGTTGAGCACGTAGCCGCCGGCCATCAGCCGCGAGCCGAAGTTCAGGTTGATGGTGGTGCTCATGCTCAGCGCGTTGCCGCGTGCGTCGACGATGGCGATCTGGCTCGTGGTGGCGGCGTGTTCGGCCCGGTCGCTGAGCCAGCCGCTGGTGACGGCGCCCAACGCGCCTGCGCGTGCTTCGGGCATGGCTCGGTTGGCGTCGATGAGCGCGGCGCGCGGGTTCAGGTAGCCAGGCGCTAACAAAGCAGCGGTGGGCACGTTGACGTGCCCCGGGTCGCCCACGTAGCGCAGCCGGTCGGCCTGGGCCAGGCGCCCAGCTTCGACGAAGCGGTGCACGAACTCGGCGTCGTCGAAGTCGAAGCTGGTGGGCGTGTGTTCCAGCATTTGCAACATCTGCAAGACGACCACACCGCCGAAGGACGACGGCGCCATGGCGCACACGCGATAACGTTTGAAAGGCGCGCACAGTGGTTCGCGTGGCTGCACGCGGTAGTTCTGTAGATCGGCCTCGGTGATGAGGCTGGCCTTGCTGCCGCCCTGGGCGGCGGCGACGAACTCACGCGCGCCGCCCTGGCGCAGCCAGCCGGGGTGGCCGAGCGCGGCGATCTCGCGCAAGGTCTTGGCGTAGGCCGGGTTGCGCAGTAGGGTGCCGATGGGCAGCACGCGGCCCTGGGCGTCGAAGTACAGGCCGGCCATGTCTGGGTGGTTGCGCGCGGCGCCGGGTGCGGACAGCACATCGCGCAGGTAGCGTGGCATGGCGAAGTCGCCCTCGGCCAGCGTGATCGCCGGCTCGAAGAGCGTGGCCCAGGGCAGGCGGCCATGGCGCTGGTGCAGCGTCTCCAGCAGGGCCAGCGCGCCGGGCACGCCCACGCTGCGGCCGCCGCGTTGTACGCCGTCGGCGTCAAGGCGTGCGCCGTCGATATCGACCGTCAAGCCCGCCGTCACGCGGGCCGGCGCGGCAGCGAGGCCGTCCAAACTGCTGAGCTGTTTTTTGTTGGCGTCCCAATGCATCGCCAAGGCGCCACCGCCGATGCCTGATGACTGCGGCTCCACCAGCCCCAGCACCATCTGCGCGGCCACAGCGGCGTCGGCGGCGCTGCCGCCGCGCTCAAGCATGGCCAGCGCCGCGCGCGTGGCCAATGGATTGGCGGTGGCGGCCACGGCCACCTGCGTGGCCGCTTCGTGGCGTGGCGTCTGCGTGGGCAGCGCGCAGCCGGCAAGCAGCAGCGCAAGGGCGACGGGCAGGGTGTGAAGATTCATGGTGGGCGTGTGGCTGAGCGCTTGGCAACAAAGCGCGCAATCTAACCGAGGTGTGAGCGGCAACACTGCGTCTCAGTCGCGCCGCAAGGGCAGGTCCGAATACGGCGGGTGGTGCACGGCCGTCTCGGGCAAGATCGCTTCATGCCGAGCCCGCACCTGCCATGACCCCCACGCTGCCGCGCCCCTTCATCCACCTGGCCTGGGCCAACCTCGCCGCGCAAGCCGCCGAGCAGCTGAGCCTGGCGGCGGTGCCCATCGTCGCCGTGCTGGCCCTGGGTGCCGGGCCGGGTGAGATCGGCGCGCTGGCCACGGCGCAAACGCTGCCGTTCTTGCTGCTGTCGATCCCGATGGGCCTGCTCGCCGACCGGCATTCGCGCCGCGCCATCATGGTCGCCAGTGAAGTGCTGCGCGCGCTCTCGCTGCTGGGGCTACTGGTCGCGGCACTCACCGGCCAGCTCTCGCTGCCCTGGCTCGCGTTGCTGGGTTTCGTCGGCGCCACCGGCACGGTGGGCTTCAGCGTCGCGGCACCGGCTCTGGTGCCTTCACTGGTGCCGGGCAGCATGCTCGCCGCTGCTAACGGCCGTCTTGAGCTGGCACGTAGCGCCGCCTTTGCCGCCGGCCCGGCGCTGGCCGGCGCGCTGGTGGCCTGGGCCGGCGCCAGTGCGGCTTTTGTGCTGGCGGCGATGTTGTCGGCAGCGGCCGTCGCCGCACTCTGGCGCTTGCCTGAAGGCCGCCGTGAGCCCACGGCGCCGCGCCATGTGCTGCTTGAGCTGCAAGACGGCGCCAAGATGGTCTGGGCGCATGTCTACCTGCGGCCCATCCTGCTCACGGCAGTGGCCTGGAATCTTTCGTGGTTCGTCTTGCAAGCGGCCTACGTACCGCACGCCGTGGCCACCTTGGGTTTGTCAGCCAGTGGCATCGGCCTCACGCTGGCCTGCTACGGCGCCGGCATGGTCGCCGGTGCGCTGGCCGCGCCGGGTGTGATGCGCGCCATGAGTTACGGCAGCGCCGTCATCCTGGGCCCGCTCTTTTCGGTCGCTGCAGCGCTGGTGATGGCAGCCACGCTGAGCTGGCCCAGCGGCTGGCTCGCCGCGCTGTCGTTCTTTCTCTTTGGTGTCGGCCCCATCGTCTGGACCATCAGCTCGACCACGCTGCGCCAGACCGTCACGCCGCAAGCCATGCTCGGGCGCGTGACCTCGATCTTTCTCACCGCCAACATGGGCGCGCGCCCGCTCGGTGCGGCCATCGGTGGTGTCGTCGGTGCGCAGGGCGGCGCGGCGGCGTGCTTGTGGCTGGCGGCTGCGGGCTTTGGCGTGCAGGCGCTGATCATCGTGCTGTCCAAGGTTCGGGGCTTGCACGCGCTGCCGGCTAACGTCAACCATGCGGGGACTGCTGCATGAGCCAGCGCCCGGGCTCGCCGCCATCGCCATCGTTGCTGCGGCCGCTGCAGGTCGGTGACATCGGCTGGATCGCCCATCGCCAGGGCCTGCTCTACGCCCAGGAATACGGCTGGGACGCCAGCTTCGAAGCGCTGGTGGCGCAGATCGCCGCAAGCTATGTGCAGAAGTTCAAACCCGGCTTTGAGAACGCCTGGATCGCCGAGCGCGACGGCCGCGTCGTCGGCTCCGTGTTCGTCGTGCAGCGCTCGAAGTGGGTGGCCCAGCTGCGCCTGCTCTACGTCGAGCCCGACGCGCGCGGCCTGGGGCTCGGCAGGCAGTTGACACAAGAGTGCATCAACTTCGCGCGTGCGGCCGGCTACCGGCGCATGGTGCTGTGGACCAACGACGTGCTGACGGCCGCGCGCCACATCTACCTCGGTGCGGGCTTCGTGCTGACCAGCGAAGAGCGCCATCACTCCTTTGGCAAAGACATGGTGGGGCAACACTGGCTGCTGGACTTGCGGTCCGTGTCAACTTATCTCAAGCGTTAGCCACGCCTCATTCGGCCTTGGCCCCGCTCTCGCGCACGACCTTGCCCAGGCGCGGCACATCGGCCTTCACCAGCGCCGCCAACTCGGCCGGTGGCATGCCTGAGAGATCCAGGCCAAGCTCGCCTAAGCGCTTGCTGACCTCGGGCGTCTTGAGGATCCGCGCAATCTCGCTGTACAGCCGCTCGACGATGGGCGCGGGCGTGCCCGCCGGCGCGAACACGGCCTGCCAGCTGCTGATCTCGTAGCCCGCCATGCCGCTCTCGGCGAGCGTCGGCACGTCGGGTGCCACGCTGCTGCGCTGTGCCGTGGTCACGGCCAAGGCACGCAGCTTGCCGGCCTTGACATGCGGGATCGCGCTGGCGATGTTGTCGAACGCCACCGGCAGCGTGCCGCCCAAAAGCTCGGGCAGCATCTGCCCGCTGCCGCGGTAAGGGATGTGCTGCATGCGCACGCCGGCGATGGTCTTGAAGAGCTCGCCCGAGATGTGCTGCGAGGTGCCGTTGCCGGCCGAACCAAAGCTGTACTTTTCGGGGTTGGCTTTGAGCAGCGCGATGAACTCACGCACGTTGGTGGCCGGCACGCTGGGGTGCAGCAGCAGCACGTTGGGCTGCGTCGCATACAGCGTGATGGGCGCGAAGCTCGTCACCGGGTCGTAGGGCAACTTGTCGTACAGCGTGGCGTTGATCGCGTGTGAGCTGATGGTGCCGCCGCCGATGGTGTAGCCGTCGGGTGCGGCGCGTGCCAACTCGGCCGCGCCGGCCGAGCCACCCTGGCCGGGCTTGTTGTCGATGACCACCGGCTGGCCCAGCGCCAGCGCCAGCTTCTCGCCGACCACGCGCGCCAGGATGTCGGTGGTACCGCCCGGTGCGAAGGGCACGATGTAGCGGATGGCTTTGTTCGGCCAGGCGCTTTGCGCGCGTGCGGCGCTGCTCAGCGTGGCAAGGGTCAACAAACAGGTGCGACGGTTGAGCATGGTGGTGGCCTCTTGAGGTGGCGCGGGGCTTGGAATGCGCCAAGTTCCGCAGTGTTATTCTGAACCGACATGCCCACCCCGCCCGATTCCCGCCCTGCGCCGGAGCCCCTAGCCCGCGCAGCGCGCCCAGGCTGGGCCGGCCGACACGCAACCTTGAAGTCACGCGCGCAAGCCCTTTCGCCGGCCACGCACGCGCTCTTGTGGGCCAGCGCGTCGGGCCTGCTCTTTTGCTTGCTCAACGCCCTGGCGCGTGTGCTCACCACGCAGTTGGAGCCCATGCAGGCGCAGTTCCTGCGCTA
This sequence comes from Rubrivivax sp., assembly GCA_031418855.1. GTDB lineage: Bacteria > Pseudomonadota > Gammaproteobacteria > Burkholderiales > Burkholderiaceae_C > Rubrivivax. The sequence goes on along the minus strand of JANOJR010000639.1, from coordinate 5,730 downwards.
CTTCTTCGGCACGCTGGTGCTGCTGCCCTGGGTCATTCGCCACGGCCTGGCGGCCTTCAAGCCCAAGCGCATCGGCGGCCAGTTCGTGCGCGGCGCAGTGCACACCGTGGGCCTCATCCTGTGGTTCATCGCGCTGCCGAAAATACCGCTGGCCGACATGACGGCGATTGGTTTCACCGGCCCCATCTTCATCATGATCGGCGCTTACCTGTTCTTGAAGGAGCCCATGCGCTGGGAGCGCTGGCTGGCCACCGTCATCGGCTTCATCGGGGTGATGATCGTCGTCGCCCCCAAGCTGTCGGGCAGCGGCGGGCTCTACCACCTCGTGATGTTCGCGTCGGCGCCGATCTTTGCCGCGTCCTTCCTGCTCACGAAGGCGCTGACGCGCACAGAGACCGCCGGCGTCATCGTGCTCTGGCAAGGCATCACGGTGACGCTCTTCAGCCTGCCGCTGGCCATTCCTGTTTGGCAGGCGGTGTCCGCCTGGCAATGGGCGGGTTTTGCCGTCAGCGGCGTGCTCGGCACAGGTGGCCACTACTGCCTGACGCGGGCCTACGTGGCGGCCGACATTTCGGCCACGCAGTCCTTGCGTTTTCTTGATCTCATCTGGTCGGCGCTGCTGGGCTTTTTGATCTTCGCCGATGTGCCCACATCCACCACGTTAGCCGGCGGCGCGCTCATCTGTGCGGCCACGCTGTGGGTGGCGCATCGCGAGTCGCGTTCGCTGCCGGCGCCTGATGAGAGCCCGTGAGCTGCCTATGAACCCGACGGGCGTCGATTCACGCCAGGCCTGGTGGCGCCTGGTCTTCGCGCTGGCCTTGATGACCATCGGCAGCAGCGCGATGTACGTCGTCTCGGTGGTGTTGCCCGCCGTGCAGGCCGAATTTGGCGTGGCACGCGCCGACGCTTCGTTGCCCTACACGGCGCTGATGCTGGGCTTTGGTGTGGGCGGCATCGTGATGGGGCGGCTGGCCGATCGCTACGGGGTCTTCACGCCCTTGCTCATCGGCGCGGCCGGCCTGGGGTTGGGCTTCATCGGCGCGGCGATGGTCGGCAACATCTGGCTCTTTGCGGTGGTGCATGGCGTCTTGCTCGGCTTCCTCGGCGCCTCGGCCACCTTCGCCCCGCTGGTGGCCGACACCTCGCTGTGGTTCCAGCGCCGCCGTGGCATCGCCGTGGCCATTTGCGCCAGCGGCAACTATGTCGCGGGGGCTGTCTGGCCGCCCATCGTGCAGCACTTTGTGGAGACGGTGGGCTGGCGCCAGACCTACATTGGCCTCGGCATCTTTTGTGCCGTGACGATGCCGCTGCTGGCCTGGTGGCTGCGGCCACCGCCACCCGCCGTTACCGCGTTAGCACCCGGCAGCGCGGCGGCCAGCCGTGTCTCGGACACGCCCTTCAAGCTGACGCTGAACCAGGCGCAAGCTGCGCTGTGCGTGGCCGCGGTGGCGTGTTGCGTGGCGATGTCGATGCCGCAGGTGCACATCGTGGCGTACTGCAGCGATCTCGGCTTTGGCGCGGCGCGTGGCGCGCAGATGCTCTCGCTGATGCTGGCCTGCGGCATCGTCAGCCGGCTGCTCTCGGGGCTGATCTGCGACCGCATCGGCGGCCTGCGCACGCTGCTGCTGGGCTCCACGCTGCAAGGCATCGCGCTCTTGCTCTTCATCCCGTTCGACTCACTGGCTTCGCTCTACATCATCTCGGCGCTGTTTGGCCTCTTCCAGGGCGGCATCGTGCCCAGCTACGCGATCATCGTGCGCGAGTACTTCCCACCGGCCGAAGCCGGCGCGCGCGTGGGCACGGTGCTGATGTGCACGCTCTTGGGCATGGCGCTGGGCGGCTGGATGTCGGGCAAAGTGTTTGACCTGACCGGCAGCTACCACGCGGCCTTTCTCAACGGCATCGCCTGGAACCTTCTGAATCTGGGCATCGCCATCACCCTGTTGCGACGAGCCAGCCGCTGAGTCACCGACAATCGGCCATGCTCTCCCAACGCACCATCAAGGCCATCACCCGCGCGGTGGGCGTGGGTGTGCACAGCGGCCTCAAGGTCGAGTTGATATTGCGCCCGGCACCGCCCGACCACGGGATCATGTTTCGCCGCGTCGACCTGCCCACACCGGTGGACATTCCCGTCAACGTTCAAGCCGTGTGCGACACGCGCATGGCCACCACCATCAGCCCCGGCGGTGACCCTGGCGCGCCCAAGGTGCAGACCATCGAGCACCTGCTCTCGGCCTGCGCGGGCCTCGGCCTCGACAACCTCATCATCGACATCAGCGCTGAAGAAGTGCCCATCCTCGACGGCTCGGCGGCGAGCTTTGTCTTCCTCTTGCAGAGTGCCGGCATCCAGCTACAAAAAGCCGCCAAGAAATTCTTGCGCGTGAAGAAGGTGGTGGAGCTGCGTGAAGGCGAGGGCGCCACGCTGAAGTGGGCGCGCCTGGCGCCGCACCACGGCTACAAGCTCAGTTTCGAGATCGAGTTCAAACACCCCGCACTCGACGCCACCGGCCAGCAGGTGAGCTTCGATTTCAGCTCGGGCCAGTACCGGCGCGACATCGCGCGTGCGCGTACGTTTGGCTTCACCAAAGACGTCGAGCTGATGCGTTCACGCGGCCTGGGCCTGGGCGGCAACATGGACAACGTGATCGTGGTCGATGACTACCGCGTGCTCAACACCGAGGGCCTGCGCTACGACGACGAATTCGTCAAACACAAGATCCTCGACGCCATCGGTGACATGCATGTGCTGGGCCACCCGCTCCTGGCCAGCTACACGGCATTCAAAGGCGGCCACGCGCTCAACAACCGGCTCTTGCGGAAGTTGCTGGCCGACGCTTCGGCGTGGGAGCTGGTGAGCTTCGAGCGCGAGCAAGAAGCGCCCGTGGGCTTCACCGAATTGGCGCCAGCGTGGTAGCGCAACGGCGGACAACACGATGCTGATCTTGCGCCTCGTCTTTGGCCTCTTGCTGCTCACCGGCGTGCTGTGCCTGGCGATGTACGTGGCCACCAGCGACGTGCGCTGGCGCCAGCGCGGCGTGGTCATCGTGAAGTGGACGGTGCTGGCGGCGCTGGGCTTCTTCGCCGTGCTGATCCTGGAGCGGCTGGGGCGCATGGTGTAGTCAATGCCTCCCTAAGAGTTTCATGAAAAAAGAAAAGCGTATGTTCCTTTTTCATTATCACTGAGGCACAATCTTCGCATGCTTGAGCGCCAGAGTCTCGAACAGGAAGTGCGCGTGGCGCTGGCGCGCTCACGTGCGGTGGTGCTGGCCGGGCCACGGCAAAGTGGCAAAAGCACGCTGGCCGCGCAGCTGGTGCAGCGCGACGGGCCCTTTTGGTTCGATCTTGAAAATCCGCTCGACCGGCAACGCCTGGCGCAGCCGATGACCGCGCTGACACCACTCGTGGCGCAAGGCGTGTCATCGCCCACCATCGTCATCGATGAAGTGCAGCTCGCACCCGACCTGTTCCCGGTCTTGCGCGTGCTCATTGACCGCTCAGAGCGCAGCGGCCAGTTCCTGCTGCTGGGCAGCGCCTCGCCGGTGCTGCTGCGCCAGGCCAGCGAGTCCTTGCTGGGGCGCGTCGAGGTCATCGAACTCGGTGGCTTTGATCTCGAAGAAGTCACGCCAGCGCAGCAGCAAACGCTGTGGCTGCGCGGCGGCTATCCGCGCTCGTTTCTCGCGCGCAGTGAGGCCGCCAGCTTCAGCTGGCGTGTGCAGGCGATGCAGCGCCATGTCGAGACCGACTTGCCGCAGTTCGGCGTCAATGTGGCGGCCCCTGCGATGCTGCGTTTCTGGCGCATGCTGGCGCACAGCCATGGTCAGATCTGGAACGCCGCCGATCCCGCACGTTCGCTCGGCGTCTCCGAGCCGACGGTGCGCCGCTATCTCGACGTCTTGACGAAAACCTTCATGGTGCGTCAGCTGCAACCCTGGTTCGAAAACCTGTCCAAGCGCCAGGTCAAGGCGCCCAAGGTTTACGTACGTGACAGCGGCCTGCTGCATGCCCTGACGGGCACCCCGAGCTGGGGCGACTTGCTCAGCCATCCCCGCTGCGGTGCCAGCTGGGAGGGCTTTGCGCTGGAGCAGGTGCTGCGTGTCGCCAAGCCCGACCAGGCCTTCTTCTGGGCGACGCACAACGGCGCCGAGATCGACTTGCTGCTCTTCAAGGACGGGCGGCGCATCGGGGTGGAATTCAAGCATGCCGACGCGCCACGCATGACGGCATCCATGCACATCGCGCTGGCCGATCTGCGGCTAGAGCGGCTCTATGTCGTCTACCCCGGCACGCAGCGCTACCGCATCGACGAACGCGCTGAAGTGGTGCCCTTGTCTGCGCTCGTGGGTTAGAACCTCGTGGGCTAAAACAAATGCCCCGCTAGAAACCGCAGCGCCCGCCCATGCGCCACCGCCGCGCTGGGCGCGTGGTACGACGCGCGCTGCCAGCAGTTGAAGCCGTGCATCGCGCCGTCGTAGACATGCACCTCGCAGATCTTGCCGGCGAAGGCTTCGCGCACGCGCGCCACGGCTGACAAGGGAATGTGGTCGTCGCGCTCGGCGTAGTGAAACTGCGTGGGGCAGTGGATGCCGCTGACCAGGTGCAGCTGGTCGTGGATGCCGCCGCCGTAGTACGACACCGCCGCGTCGATCTCGGCCAGCGCCGCGCTCATGTAGGCCAGGCGCCCGCCCAGGCAATAGCCGATGGCACCGACCTTGCGCCCGCCCACCTGGGCCAGGCCACGCAAGGCGCCGACGGCGGCGCGCATGTCCATCATCAACTGCTCGGGCTTGAGCGCGCCGGCCAGCGCGATGCCTTTGGCGCGATCGTCAGCGTCGTAGCCGAGTTCGATGCGTGGTTGCTGACGCCAGAAGATGTCGGGCACCAGCACCACAAAGCCGTCGAGCGCGTACTGCTCGGCCACGGTGCGGATGTGCTCGTTGACGCCAAAGATCTCTTGGTACAGCACCAGGCCGGGGCCGCTGCCGGCGGGCGGCAGGGCCAGGTAGGCGTCAAACGCGCCGCCGCCGCTGGGAACGCTAACCCACAAGGTGTGGATGCTTGAACTCATGGATTCACCTCTAGTAAATGCGACCTTTGCGGTACTGCGCGTGCTGGCGCCGCTGCAGGGGCGAGCCCACGGCGGCGGCGGCTAACGACGAACCTGCGTGGGCGTGTGAGATGGCGATGCCCAGCGCGTCGGCGGCGTCTTTGCCCGGCAAGGTGGGCAGCTTGAGCAGGCGCTTGACCATCTCTTGCACCTGCGCCTTACTCGCCAGGCCATGGCCGACGATGGCCTTCTTCATTTGCAGCGCGGTGTACTCGGCCACTGCCAGGTCGGCCGCCACCAGTGCGGCCAGTGCCGCACCACGCGCCTGGCCCAGCAGCAGCGTGCTTTGCGGGTTGACGTTGACGAAGACGATCTCGACCGACGCGCAGCCGGGCTCGTAGCGCTGAATGACCTCGCGCACGCCCTCGAAAATAATCTTCAAACGTAGTGGCAAGTCACCACGCGGCGCTTCCAGTGTGCTGATGGTGCCGCTGGCGACGTAGCTGAGGCGCGGGCCCTGGCACTCGATGACGCCAAAGCCGGTGCGCTGCAAGCCGGGGTCGATGCCGAGGATGCGCATCACTTGAGCTGGAAGTACCAGCGCACGGAGTGGAAGAACACGGGTGCGGCAAAACACAGCGGCGCCACACGGTCGAGCAGGCCCACCGCGCCGGTGACCGAGC
>JANOJR010000638.1:0-7885 GCA_031418855.1 Rubrivivax sp. | reverse complement strand
CTGAGCTTGGCGTCGAAGACCTCGTGGCCTTCGTCCACCTGCACGGTCAGGCCGATGTACTGGGTGTCGTACAGCGGCGCGAGGTGCGCCCTCGCGGCCGTGGCCACCGCATCCCCCACGGCCTTGTGCACAAGCGCGCTGCGGCCCTTGGCCATGCGCACGTTCAGGTACATGAAGAAGTACTCGCGCGCGCCGTCGGCCACGGCGTGGTGCGCGGCCGGGTAGGCCAGCACGCGTGTGCCGCCGGTGGGGAAGACCTGCACGCCGCTTTCATCACGCACGGCCAGCATGCTGTCGCAGAGCAGGCGGCACAGCGCGCTCATGTCGGTGGCGGGCTCGAAGTTCTTGCTGTAGAGGATGACGAGGTGCGGCATGGCCGGCAATATAGCCCCGGCGGCGCATCAGAATGCCGCCTTCGAATGGGGGAGCGTGAACGCATGGCTGTGCTTGAGTTTGTGCCGACGGGCTTGCGTGAACGTCTGCTCGCGGGCCTTTTGCGCGCGTCGTTGCGCAAGCTCTTGATGCCTGTCTTCACCGCCGGTGTGCCGATTGCGAAGCAGCGCCAGCGCCTGCTGAGTTTGTCGAAGACGGTGCTGCTGCCGCGAGGTGTGCGATTCGAAGCCGACACGGTGGGCGGCGTGCCCGGCGAATGGGTGCGCCTGAGTGGACGCGCCGGTGTGCAGGCACCGCGGCGCGGCACGCTGCTGTACCTGCACGGCGGTGCGTACTGCGTGGGCGCGCCGGCCACCGACCGCAACATCACCGCGCGGCTGGCGCGGCTCAGTGGCATGGACGTCTTCGCGCTCGACTACCGGCTCGCCCCGGAGCACCGATTCCCCGCCGCCGTGCATGACGGCCTGGCCGCTGCGCTGGCGCTGCAAGCGCGTGGCGCGCTGGTCATCGCGGGCGACTCTGCCGGCGGTGGCCTGACTGTCGCCACCGCGCTGGCGCTGCGTGATGGCGGCCACACGCTGCCGGCGGCGCTGCTGCTCTTTTCGCCTTGGGTCGACATGACCCTGGCCAACGCGCCAGCTCATGCCGTGCCCGGCGAGGCCATGCTCAGCCTGCCCTGGGCGCGCGAGTGCGCGGCCGCGTACCTGGGCGATGCGCCCGCCAGCCACCCCTGGGCCTCGCCGCTCACGGCCGACTTGCACGCTCTGCCACCGGTGCTGATCCAGGTCGGCACCGACGAGTTGCTGCACGATGAGGCGCTGCGTTTTCACGACGCCTTGCTAACGGCCAAGGTGAACGTGCGCTGTGAAGTCACGCAGCGGCGCTGGCATGTCTTCCAGGCGCATGCGGGCGTGCTCAAAAGTGCCGACGAGGCGATGCTGCGGGCGGGGCGCTTTGTTGCCGAGACCGTCGACGCCGCAGCCGCCGCACCCGGCGCCGCGCAAACCAGCGCACAAGCCAGCGCGCCCGAACGCCGAGAGGTAGTCATCCTGGGCGGCGGCATGTCGGGCCTGTGCATGGCCATCGCACTCAAGCGCGCGGGCGTGCACGACTTCGTGGTGCTGGAAAAGTCCGCCGGCCTGGGTGGCACCTGGTGGGACAACCGATACCCCGGCGCGCATGTCGATGTGCCAGCGCCCCTGTACGCCTTCTCTTTCGCGCCCAACCCGCGCTGGACAGAGCGCTTCGCCGCCGCACCTGAGATCCACGCCTACATGGAGCACTGCGCCGACCAGTTTGGCGTGCGCGCGCACATGCGCCTGGGCCACCGTCTCACCAGCGCCGTGTTTGACGAGCGCACCGGCCGCTGGCGCATTCACACCGCCACAGGTGCCGAGCTCGACGCACGTTTCTTCGTGTGCAGCACGGGCCCGCTGAGCCAGGCGCGCTGGCCCGACATCCCCGGGCTGGCGGACTTTCAAGGCGACAAGTTGCACTCGGCGCGCTGGGACAAAAGCGTGGTCCTCGCAGGCAAGCGCGTGGCCGTCATTGGCACCGGCTCCACGGCCTCGCAGCTGGTGCCGGCCATCGCGCAGAGCACCGCGCAGCTGCACGTCTTCCAGCGCACCGCCAACTGGATACTGCCGCGCCTGGACCGGCGCTATCACGCGCTGGACCGCTGGCTCAGCCACCTGCCGCCTTACGTCGCGGCCGTGCGCGCGCTCTGGTACCGCCTGCTTGAACTCGGCCGTCGCGGCTTTGACGAAGGCACGGCGCCACGCCGGCGCATGCTGAAGATGGCGCGCTACTTGCGCGAGGCCCAAGTGAGCGATGCGGGCCAACGCGCGCAGCTCACACCTAACCACCCACTGGGCTGCAAACGCATCATCTACTCGAACGATTTTTACGCCACGCTGAGCCGCGCTAACGTCGAACTTGTCACCACCGGCATCAGCCACTTCACGGCGCACGGCATCACCGATATGGAAGGCCGCGAGCGCACGATTGACGCTGTCGTCTGCGCCACGGGCTTCGACACCACGCACTTGCTGTCGTCGCTGACGGTGCAAGGCGTGGGCGGCTGCACGCTGGCCGAGGCCTGGGCCGACGGGCCGCAGGCCTACCGCGGCGTCACCGTCGCCGGCTTCCCCAATCTGTTCTTGCTGCTGGGGCCCAACACCGGCACGGGGCACACCTCGACGCTGCTGTACATCGAGCCGCAGGTCGACTTCATCATCCGCGCCATGCAAAAGGTGCAGGAAGCGAAGGCACAAAGCATTGCCGTGCGCGATGAGGTGCAGGTACGGCACAACACCGAGCTGCAAGCGCGCCTTGCGGGCTCGGTCTGGAGCCACTGCCGCAGCTGGTACCGCGTGGACGGCGGCAAGATCACCGCGCTGTGGCCGGGCTTCACGAAGGAATACGTGCAGGGCTTGAGTTCACCCGACTGGGCCGACTACCAGCTGCGCTGAGGCGCTGCGTTCGTGATGAACGTTAGCAGCGTTCGATCCAGCCACCTTCAGCCAGCTGCAGCAAGGGGCTGTCAAACACGCCCACCACACGCCCCGCGCGCCCTTGCCCGAGCACCTCTTGCCAGCGCGTGCCCTGGCGCATGGCCACGCCATAGGCCAGCACCTCGGCGCCGAGCGACTCGATAAGCTGCCAGGGTGCCAGCGCGGTGCTGCCGCTGCTGATGGCGTCGTCGACGATCACGACGCGCCGGCCCCGCACCAGCGGCAGAAGGTGCGGGTCGAGGTAGACCCGCTTCACCACACCCGGGCTGGTGATCGAGTGCACCTGCGCTGACAAGGCGTCGTCGTACCAGAACTTGCGCGATGTGCCCATGGGTACAAAGCGGCTGTGGCCCAGGTGGCGCGCCACCGCAGCGGCAAAACCAAGGCCCAGCGTGGGCAAGCCGATCACGAGCTCGGGCTGCAGATCGACCAGCCGCCGGGCCAACATCTGCGCCAAGGTCTCCGCAACCTCGAACGAAGCTTGGTCAATCAGCAGCGAGGCCACCGCATGGGTCGGCGTGCTGGCCAGGGCGCGGATAGGCAGCATCAACACCCTGCCATCGGGCAGCACCGCCGGATAGCCCAGCCGCCACGGCGCCTGCCCTTGCGGCACGTTCGCCGCAAGCAACAGGCCTTGCCAGTATGGGGTTGTGGGTTCGGTGAACGCCGTCACCGTGGCATTATCTGAAACCCGCCCACCGACCCGAGAAGAAGAGCGACCCATGATGGAACTGCTAAGCGACCCACAAGCCTGGATCGCATTTGCCACGCTCACCGCACTCGAACTGGTGCTGGGCATCGACAACATCATCTTCATCTCGATCCTGGTCGACAAGCTGCCCAAGGCCAAGCAAGAGTTCGCACGTCGACTTGGCCTGTTCATGGCCATGTTCATGCGCATCGGTTTGCTCCTGGTGCTGGCCTGGATCGTGGGCCTGGTGGCACCCTTGTTCACCGTGGTGGGCCAAGAGATTTCGGGGCGCGACATCATCCTGATCCTGGGCGGCCTCTTCCTCATCTGGAAGAGCACGGCCGAAGTGCACCAGGCCGTCGAAGGCGCTGACGGTGGGCATGGCCCGAACAAGGTGGTGGCGACCTTTGGCGCCGTCATCCTGCAAATCATGATCGTCGACCTGGTCTTCTCGCTCGACTCGATCATCACCGCGGTGGGCATGGTCGACGACGTGCGCATCATGATCGCCGCCGTGATCGTCTCGGTGGCGCTGATGATGCTATTCGCCGGGCCCATCGGCCGCTTTGTCTCCGAACACCCGACGATCAAGATGCTGGCGCTTTCGTTCCTGGTGGTCGTCGGCGTGGTGCTCGTGGCCGAAGGCTTCGATCACCATGTGCCCAAGGGCTACGTCTACTTCGCCATGGCCTTCTCGCTGGGTGTGGAAATGCTCAACATCCGCATGCGCAAGAAGTCGGCCAAGCCGGTGCAGCTGCACGCGCAACGCATTCCCGGCGAGTAAGCCGAGTCGGCCGACGCTCAGTCGACGCTCAGTCGACGCTCAAGCGGCGTCGGCCTTCTGGCCGACTTCAAACGCCGCCATCAGCTCCAGCGCGCGCACCAGCACGGAGTGATCCAACTGGGCCATGCCGTGGGCCGCGCAGCTTTGCATCAACTGCGCGGCGCCCGCCGTTTGCGGCAGGCTCACACCCAGCGCCTTGGCGCCGGCCAACGCCAGGTTCAGGTCCTTCTGGTGCAGCGCGATGCGAAAGCCTGGATTGAAGGTGCGGTTGATCATGCGTTCGCCGTGCACTTCAAGAATGCGGCTGGCGGCAAAGCCGCCCATCAAGGCCTGACGCACCTTGGCCGGGTCGGCGCCGGCTTTGCTGGCGAAGACCAGCGCTTCGCTGACGGCCGCGATGTTCAGCGCGACGATGATCTGATTGGCCACCTTGGTGGTCTGGCCGTCACCGTTGCCACCGACATGGGTGATGTTCTTGCCCATCAGTTCGAACAGCGGCTTGACGCGCGCGAAGCCTTCTTCACTGGCACCCACCATGATCGTGAGCGACGCGGCCTTGGCGCCGACTTCACCGCCCGACACCGGCGCGTCGAGGTAGTCGCAGCCAAGCGCGTTGACCTTCAGCGCAAAATCTTTGGTGTCGATGGGCGAGATGCTGCTCATGTCGACCACCGTCTTGTTGGGCGTTAGCCCCTGGGCCACGCCGTGCTCGCCAAAGAGCACACGCTGCACATCAGGCGTGTCGGGCAGCATCAGAAAAACGATGTCGGCCTGGCTCCCCACCTCGCTGGCGTTGCCACACACCGTGGCGCCGGCCTCGACCAGGCCCGCCACGACCTTGCTGCGCGTGTGCACAAAGAGCTGGTGGCCGGCCGCGAGCAGGTGGCCCGCCATGGGTGCGCCCATGATGCCCAGGCCTATGAATCCGAGTTTCATGGGGATGCTTTCTAGGCCGTGGCCTTGAGTTGACGGCGCGCGCTCTCCAGCCAGCCCAGGCCCGCTTCGGTGCTGCCTGCGGGCTTGTACTCGCAGCCGACAAAGCCGCGGTAGCCCAGGCTGTCAAGGTGCGCAAAGAGGAAGGCGTAGTTGATCTCGCCCGTGCCCGGCTCGTTGCGGCCCGGGTTGTCGGCCACCTGGATGTGGCCGATGCGCGCGAGGTACTTGCTCAGCGTTGCGGCGAGTTCGCCTTCATAGCGCTGCGCGTGATAGATGTCGTACTGCACGAAGGCGTTGTCGGCACCAACTTCGTCCAGCACCGATACCGCCAACGCCGTGCGGTTGAGCCAGAAGCCCGGTACGTCGAAGTTGTTGATGGGCTCGATCAGCAGCTTCAGCCCCACCTCTTTAAGCGCGTTAGCGGCAAAACGCAGGTTGTCCACAAACGTGCGGCGCACCAGCGCGTCGTCCACACCTGCGGGGGCTTTGCCCGACAGGCAGTTGAGCTGCATGACGCCCAGCGTGGTGGCGTAGTCAATGCCCCGCGGCACACCGGCGCGGAATTCATCGACACGCGCGGGGTCACAGGCGATGCCGCGGTCGCCCGCCGCCCAGTCGCCCGCGGGCAGGTTGTGCAGCACCATCGTCAGGCGGTGGGCGATCAACTCGTCGCGCAGCACGGCCGCCGGCGCTTCATAGGGGAACTGCATCTCCACCGACGTGAAGCCAGCACGCGCGGCGCGCTCGAAGCGCTCTAGCAGCGGCACCTCGGTGAAGAGCATGGACAGGTTGGCGGCAAAACGGGGCATGGTTTACTCCAGCAGACCTGCCATCTCCAGGCCTTGTCGGCCTTCGGGGTGGCGGCAGTCAATGTCTTCGAACTCGTTGATTTTGTCGATCTCGGTGCCCATCGCGATGTTGGTCACCTTTTCCAGGATGCATTCCACCACGACGGGCACACGGTACTGCTGCGCCATCGCGCGCGCCTGGCGCAGTGCACCTTCGATCTTCTCGGGGTCGGTGACGCGGACGGCCTTGCAGCCCAGGCCTTCCACCACCTTCATGTGGTCGACACCGTAGCCTTGCAGCGCGGGGTCGGCGACGTTCTGGTTGTCGAAGGCCAGCTGCACGCAGAAGTCCATCTCGAAGCCGCGCTGGCTCTGGCGGATAAGGCCGAGGTAGCTGTTGTTCACCAGCACGTGCACATAGGGCAGGCGGAACTGCGCACCCACCGCCAGCTCTTCGATGAGGAACTGAAAATCGTAGTCGCCCGACAGGCCCACCACCGTGCGTGTGGGGTCGGCAGCGACGACACCGAGTGCGGCGGGAATCGTCCAGCCCAGCGGCCCGGCCTGGCCGCAGTTGATCCATTGGCGCGGGCCGTAGACATGCAGGAACTGCGCGCCCGCAATCTGGCTCAGGCCGATGGTGGTGACGTACACGGTGTCGCGAGGGAACACCTTGTTCATCTCTTCGTACACGCGCAAGGGCTTGATCGGCGTCTCGGTGAAGTGCGTCTTGCGGTGCATCAGCGCCTTGCGCTCGGCGCAGCGCGCGGCCCAGGGGCTGAAGTCTTTGAGCTGCCTGGCCGTCTTGCGCTCGCGGGCGACGTCGACGAAGAGTTGCAGCGCGATCTTCGCGTCGCTGACGATGCCCAGCTCGGGCGTGAAGACGCGGCCGATCTGCGTCGGCTCGATGTCCACGTGCACGAACGTGCGGCCCTTGCAATAGACCTCGGGCGAGCCGGTGTGGCGGTTGGCCCAGCGGTTGCCGATGCCCAGCACGAAGTCGCTGGCCAAGAGGGTGGCATTGCCGTAGCGGTGGCTGGTTTGCAGGCCCACCATGCCGGCCATCAGCGGGTGGTCGTCGGGGATCGTGCCCCAGCCCATCAGCGTGGGAATGACCGGCACGCCGGTGAGCTCAGCCAGCTCGACCAGCAGCGCGCACGCGTCGGCGTTGATGATGCCGCCGCCGGCCACGATGAGCGGCTTCTCGGCGGCGCTGAGCATGTCCAGCGCGCGCTCGATCTGCTTGCGGGTGGCTGCGGGTTTGTACACGGACAAGGGCTCGTACGTGTCGATGTCGAATTCGATCTCGGCCATCTGCACGTCAAACGGCAAGTCGATCAACACCGGCCCCGGCCGGCCCGAGCGCATGAGGTGAAAGGCTTGTTGGAAGGCACGCGGCACCTGGCCGGGCTCGCGCACGGTGACACTCCATTTGGTCACCGGCTTGGCGATGCTTTCGATGTCCACCGCCTGGAAGTCTTCCTTGAACATGCGCGCGCGCGGCGCTTGGCCCGTGATGCACAGGATGGGGATGGAGTCGGCGCTGGCCGAATACAGCCCCGTGATCATGTCGGTGCCTGCAGGCCCCGAGGTGCCGATGCACACACCGATGTTGCCAGCGCGGGCGCGTGTGTAGCCCTCGGCCATGTGCGACGCGGCCTCGACGTGGCGCGCCAGGATGTGGGCGATCGACTCGCGTTCGCGCAGTGCCGAATACAGCGGGTTGATCGCTGCACCGGGCACACCAAAGGCCTGGCTCACGCCTTCCTTTTCCATCACC
>JANOJR010000637.1:0-3027 GCA_031418855.1 Rubrivivax sp. | reverse complement strand
GCTGCCGGCGGCAACCTCCGTGCAGATCGGCGGCTTGCCGCTGGGCCTGGCGCATGACGTGAAGCTGGTGCGCGCCGTCAAGCAAGGCCAAAGCCTGAGCTGGGACGACGTCGCCATTGACACTCGCACCGACGCCTACCGCACGCGCCGTGCAATGGAAGACTTGTTCGCGCCGGGGCGTGTGGGCTGAAGGCGGCTCACACGCTGCGCGGCAGCGCCATCAGCGCGTCGCGCCAGGTGGCCACGCCCACACCTTGTAAACGCTGGTTGCCCGGCGCGGCGCAAATCAAGAGCGGCTCGCCTTGTGGCGCCTTGGCCGCGTGGCGCTGCCAGGTGTGCAGGCCCTTGAGCCATTCGCTCTGGAAGGTGGCGCCTGACTTGAACTCGATGGGCCAAAGCCGGCCGCCTTTGTCGACCAACAAGTCCACCTCATTTCCAATGTTGTCGCGCCAAAAGTAGGCGGTGCCTGCCGCACCGGTGTGGCGCAGGTGTTTGGCGTGTTCGGTGATGCACAGGTTCTCGAAAAGTGCGCCGCGCATGGGGTGGCTGTTCATCGTGGCGGGGTCGTGAATGCCCAGCAGCCAGGCGGCCAGCCCGGTGTCGTGAAAGTAGAGCTTGGATGTCTTGACCAGGCGCTTGCCGAAGTTGCCAAAGTAGGGCGGCAGCCGAAATACGACGTAGGTGGCTTCGAGCACAGCCAACCAGTCGCGCGCGGTCGTCTGCGCCACGCCCAGATCATTGGCGACGGCGTTGAGGTTGAGCAGCTGCCCGCAGCGCGCGGCCATGATGCGCATGAAGCGCTGGAACTGCAGCAGGTCGGCCACGCGGCTGATGTCACGCACGTCGCGCTCAAGGTAGCTCGCCACGTAGCTGGCATGCCAGTCGGTCACGGCGACGTCGGTGCTGTGGATGGCCGGGTAGGCGCCGCGCCAGAGCAGTTCGTCCAGCGACATCGCATCGAAGGTCGGCGCCGCTTCGGCGTAAGACAGCGGCAGCAGCTCCAGATAGCCCGCGCGCCCGGCCAAGCTTTGGCTGACCGCTGCAGTCAACAACAAATTTTGCGAACCGGTGACGATGAAGCGGCCGGGCCTGCGGTCTTCGTCGACCATGGTTTGCAGGTACGACAGCAGCTCGGGCACGCGCTGCGCTTCGTCAAGCACGACACCCGCTTCAAACGCGCCGAGGAAGCCACGCGGGTCGGCCGCGACGCGGCGGCGCACGTCGGGGTCCTCCAGCGAGACGTAGGCATGGGATGGCAGTGCGGCGCGCGCCAGCGTGGTCTTGCCGGATTGGCGCGGACCCGTGACCACGACCACGGGGAAGCCCCGTGCCAGGCGCAGCAGGCGGCTTGCGGCGATGCGTTGAAACATGGATTTGCTATTTCAGCTTTGGAGGCTGAAATTGTAAAACTTGCCATGCTGCGCCGCAAATCGCGCTCGAACGCCTGTGCCAGCAAGGCCGCATCCGGCCGGGCTCGGTCTTGCAAGCACCCGCTGTGGCGCGCCACCAGATGGAAGCGCCAAACCTGCTGAGCAACGCCGAGGCTGCTCAGGTAGGCGCGGACAGTCAGCGAGTGGCGCCTACCGCACGCGCCCGACGATGGAAGACGCGTTCGCACCGGCGCAGGCCTGTCGCGAGAGCCGCTTCAAGTGACGCGGTCTCGCACCGCGCACGCTGCGGGTCGCGACACCCTGGTCAAAGCTGGCAGGGCAGCCGTGGCGGCAAACGCGGTGACACAAGGCAGCGAGGCAGCCGCCAGGACCGGATCTGTTCACGCCATCGAACTGGTACGCGAGGTGGCGTCGTGTGCGGCTCGTGGCCGTGATGCGGCATGATCCGGCCATGAACCGCGCGGAAGTCCTGGCACTTTTGGCTGAGCACAAGCCCGAGCTCGCGGCACGCTTTGGTGTCAAGCGGCTGGCGCTGTTCGGCAGCGTGGCACGCGACGCGGCGCGGGCCGATAGTGATGTCGATGTCCTCGTTGACTTTGACGGACCCGCCACTTCCAAGCGCTACTTCGGCGTGCAGTTCTACCTGGAGGACCTGCTGGGCCATCCGGTCGATCTGGTCACCGAGTCAGCATTGCGCCCCCGCTTGCGGCCGTATGTTGAGCGCGATGCCATCCCTGTCTGAGCGCGATCCGCGGCTCTATGTAGAGGACATGCTGGAGTTCTGTGGGCGTGCTCTGGACTACGCAGCCGGCGTGTCGCGCGAGTCTCTGGACGCGGACCAGATGCGCTATGACGCCATCCTGCGCAATCTGGAATTGATCGGTGAAGCGGCGACGCACGTCGAATCTGAGCATCGGGCGTTGGCGTCGAATGTGCCGTGGCGCGAGGTGATTGCCACTCGCAACCGTGTGGCCCACGCTTATCTGGGCATCGATGCCGACACGGTTTGGAGCATCCTGCGCGACGACTTGCCGACGCTGCGCACGGCGCTCACGGCATTGCTGAACGCGATCCCGCAGAGTCCGCCGGCGGTGTGACCTACCCCTCTAGCCGCCTCTGAAACACCAGCCCCGCGTGCTCGCGCAGCGCGTGGAATTTGATCTTCGGCCAGTTGCTCTCAATCGCGCGCAGCTCGGGCGCGTACTCCACCAGCACGGTGGGCGCGTCCACCGCGTCATACGCCACGCGGTGCGCGTTGCCATCGATGAAGCGCTTGAGCTCACGCTCACCACCATCGGCTTCGTCGCAGGTGACCCAGCGCGCCACCTGGTAGCGGCTGGGCATGATGCGGGCCTTCACGCCGTACTCGTGCTCTAACCGGTGCGCCACGACTTCAAATTGAAGCTGGCCCACGGCACCGAGCAGCAGCACCGTGCCGGCCACCGGCCGAAAGACCTGGATCGCGCCTTCTTCTCCGAGCTGCGTCAAGCCCGCTTTGAGCTGCTTGCTGCGCAGCGGGTCGGCGACTTCGACGCTGCGAAACATCTCGGGCGCGAAGAAGGGCAGCCCGGTGAATTGCAGCGCTTCGCCTTCGGTCAGCGTGTCGCCGAGTTGCAGCACGCCGTGGTTGGGGATG
>JANOJR010000636.1:0-5337 GCA_031418855.1 Rubrivivax sp. | reverse complement strand
CAGCAACATGCCGGCGATGGACGCCACCTGCCACGACGTCCAGTTCACGCTGACGCCGCCCCAAACGTAGGGCACTTGCGCAGGCGTTGGCGTGGGATCGGGAAAGCGGCGCATGAAGAGCACGTAGCTCAAGTCGGCCGTGAGATAGGCCAGCAGCAGACGCCGCCGGCGCGGCAGCTCACGCCAATACGGCCGCCAATGCGCGCTGAAGATGACAAAGCGCAGGTTGACGCACGCGGCGGTGGCCCAGATCAGCCAAGCCGGCGCGCCGGCGGCCAAGAGCGGCAAGGTCGCCAGTTGCGCGCTGCCTGCAAAGACCACCAGAGACATGAACACCGCCATGGGCAGCGTGATGCCACTTTTGATCATGGCCACGCCGGTGACCAGGCCCCAGGCAGCGATGCCGGGGCAGACGCCAGCCATGTCGATGGCGCCACGGCGGAACTCGGCGTGGCGCCATGTACGTTGGGCGTTAGCGAGCCATGCTTGCATGGCGGCATTGTCCCATCGGGCCTGCGGTGCTTGGCGCGCCGGCCCGGCAGCAAGCGCGTCACTTCATCGGCTTGACGCTGCCGCTGCCCATCACCGTCTTGTGGATCTCGGTGGCGCCGCCGCGGTACTGCACATCACCGCTGCCGGCCACGCGCACGGTCAGCGACTTGGTGGCGTGCACCTTGGCGTCACCGCTGCCGGCAATGGTGACGTTGACCTCGCTGGCCACCACGTCGGCGAGTGCGGCGTCGCCGCTGCCGGCGATATTCAGCGTCACCTGTTTGGCGCTGCCTTCGCCGCGCACGTCGCCGCTACCGGCAATGCGCACACTCAGCGCGTCGAGCGCCAGGCCGCGCGCGCTAAGGTCACCGGCGCCCAGCATCGCCAGCTTGAGCAGCGGGCCCTTCACGCCGTCGATGCGGATGTCGCCAGAGCCGAAGTTGGACACCGCGTTCAGCTTGATGACCTCGATCACGACCTTGATCTCGCGGTGGGTAGCGATCGACGCGTCGCGTTTGAACTGGATGTGCAGCACCCGGTCGCTGCCGTCGGCTTCCACCTTGGTTTCGATCAGCGGCAGGATGTTGTCGTCGGCACTGATGCTCAACGACTCGCGGCCGGTCTGGCGCACCTCCAGCTTCATCGAGCCCTTCATGGTGATGGCGTTGAAGTCGCTGACCGTGCGCGCTTCGGTGATCACGCGGCCCGAGCCGGTGGTCGCGGCCATGCTGGGCGGCGTGCTGAAGACGAAGGCCGCCAGCAAGAGCAAAGGCGGGAAGAACTTGATCAGCGTGAGCGAGCGTGGTGTGTTCATGGTGGCGTCCTGGTCTGGGAGTGGACGCGACTGTGAGCGGGGCAGCGCGGCGATGCCAGCGGCTTGCGACGCCTTGCGTGAGAAGGCGATGAAACGTCGGCACCGCCAACTCGGGCGTGCGCGGCGGCTACTTCTTGGCTACGCGCTCGGGGCTGGCGGCCTTGGCCGACGCCTTTGCGGCCGGCTTGTCGTCGGCCTCGCGTGTTCCCGCGATGTCAGCGTTGTCGCTGCTGGACTGCGGCGCCACGGCCTCGATCTTGTTTTCGCGCATGTAGTCGTTCATCTCGCGCCAGCCAGCGAACATCGCCGCCTTGTCGGCCCTCTTGTTCAGCTCGTAGCAGTCTTCAATGGCGCGCGCCGCATGGCGGCAGGCGCCGCCCACGGCCTTGCCTTCACCCTCGCGCTTGGCCGCCACGGCACTGGCGGCTTCAATGCCGAGCTGGTCGCAGCCGGCCAATAGCAGCATGAGGCAAGCCAGGAAGAGGGGCAGGCGTGGCGTGGGGGTGTGGGCGCGGGACATCGACCCGTTATCGGCCGCGCCTGCGGCGAACTTGAGTTGCGCCGGCCTTCAGCCTGGCAGCCGCGCTCCCGGCAGCAGCGGGTGGCCGCGCACGAAGACATCCGCCGCCTGGCGTTTGCCGCCCGGCGCTTGCAATTCCAGCAACTCCAGCGCGCCGCCGCCGCATGCCACGGCAATGCGGCCGGGGCCGGGTTGCAGCAGTGTTCCCGGCGCTGCGTGGCTATCGGCCAGGCATAGCGCGCGCCACAGCTTGAGCGTCACGCCCGCATGCAAAAACGTCGCGCCCGGCGCTGGGTTGAAGGCTCGCACCTGGCGTTCGAGCCGGGCGGCCGGCCGCGCCCAGTCGAGCTGCGCCTGCGCTTTGTCGACCTTGTGCGCGTAACTCACGCCAGCTTGCGGCTGGTCTTGAGGGTTCAACGTGCCGGCCTGCACATCGGCCAGCGCTTGCACGATGAGCCGTGCGCCGAGCTCGGCCAGGCGGTCGTGCAGGCTGCCGGTGGTGTCAATCGCCGAGATCGGCTCGGCCTGCAAACGCAGCATCGGCCCGGTGTCCAGCCCCGCATCCATCTGCATGATGGTGATGCCGGTCTCAAGGTCACCGGCCTCGATGGCGCGGTGGATCGGCGCCGCACCACGCCAGCGCGGCAGCAGCGAGGCGTGGATGTTCAGGCAGCCCAGGCGCGGCAACGACAGCACCCATTGCGGCAGGATCAGGCCGTAAGCGGCGACCACCATCACGTCGGGCGCGGCCTGCGACAGCAGCGCTTGCGCGGCCAAGGCGTCGGCCGGGAATTTGCCGTCCAGGCGCAGGCTGCGCGGCTGCGAAAGGGCCAGGGCGTGCTCGATGGCGTAGGCCTTGACGGGTGAGGGCACCAGCTTCAGGCCGCGGCCTGACGGGCGATCAGGCTGAGTAAGCACCAACGGCAGCTGGTGCCCGGCGGCGTGGATGGCCGCCAGCGCGGCACGCGCAAATTCGGGCGTGCCGGCGAAGATGACTTTCATGCGCCGAGCCCCAAGCCCTGCGCCATCACGCCGTCTCGCGCGCTTTTTTCAGCATGCGCGTGCGGATGCGGTCGCGCTTGAGCGAGCTGAGGTATTCGACGAAGACGCGGCCCAGCAGGTGGTCCATCTCGTGCTGCACACACACGGCCAGCAGGCCCTCGGCGTCGAACTCGAAGGCGTGTCCGTCGCGGTCAAGCGAACGCACGCTCACACGCGCGTGGCGTGTCACCTTGTCGTAGACCGTGGGCACCGAGAGGCAGCCTTCTTCGACCACGCTCATCTCGTCGCTGCGCGCGGTGATCTCGGGGTTGATGAGCACCAACGGCTCGTCGCGCTGCTCTGAGGTGTCCATCACGATCACGCGCTCGTGCACGTCGACCTGCGTCGCGGCCAAGCCCACACCGTCCGCGGTGTACATGGTCTCGAGCAGGTCGGCGACCAGGGTGCGGATGCGCGTGTCCACCGCCAGCACGGGCTGGGCCACGAGGTGCAGGCGCGGGTCGGGGTAACGCAGGATGGTCAACAGGGCCATGGCAGACAAGCAGGGTCAGAGTTGGACAGGGCCTTGGCGGCAGGTTCGAAACACCACGAAACAGCTGTGGATGAAGCGCAACGCCAGCGCCCGTTCGCAGGCGATTTCGGGGCATGCGGCACAGACAGTTTCATTGCAGCATCAAGGGTTTACGGGCAGAATCTACGGCGCTGTATGAAGTGTGTGGCGCCCATCCCGTGACCATTTTTTGGCGCGGCCTGCGGGGCCATATTGTGGCATCGCACGCGCTGCCGAATCGATCCCCGGGAGACCCGCTCCATGAACCCAAGCGAACGCCGCCGCCCCGCCACCAAGAGCTCGCCGGGCCTGCCGCTTGTTGCCGTGCTTACAGGTGTGCTTTCCGGCGGGCTTGTAGGCGCGGCCCTGTGGCTCGCAGGCACTGGCCCGGCCACTGCCGCCGAGCCCAAGTTCCCCATCAGCAGCCAGCAGCGCGGGACCGCGCAGCAAGTGGCGCAAACGGGTGTGGCGCTGTCGGAGCTGGCGCCCAACGCACCCGACTCACATACCGTGCAGCGTGGCGACACGCTGTGGGACATCTCCAAGCTCTTCCTCACCAGCCCCTGGCGCTGGCCCGAGCTGTGGGGCATGAACCTGCAAGAGATTCGCAACCCCCACCTGATCTACCCAGGCCAGGTGCTGGTACTGGACAAATCCAGCGGCCGCGCGCGCTTGCTCGTGGGCCAGCCGGCAGGCCAGATGCCCAGCAACACCGTCAAGCTGTCGCCGCGCGTGCGCAGCGAGGTGCTCGACAACGGCGCCATTGCCTCGATCCCGCTGCACCTGATCGGCCCCTTCCTCAACGAAGCCGTGGTCTTCAACGCCGGCGAGATGGCCAACTCACCGCGCATCGTCGCGACGCAAGAAGGCCGCGTCATGGTCTCGCGCGGCGAAACGGCTTACGTGCGCGGTGAACTCGCTGGCGCGCGCGACTTCCGCCTCTTTCGCGAGCCCAAGCCTTTGTTCGACCCCGACACGCGCGAAGTGCTGGGTTTTGAAGGCGTCTACGTGGGTACCGCGCAGCATGTGCGCGAAGGCCAGACGCGCACCGGCGCCGTCGTGCCTGTGGGCATGGTCGTGCCGTCCACCTTCACCGTAAGCAGCACGCGGCTGGAAGCCGGCATTGGTGACCGCCTCTCGCCCGTGCCGCAGCAAGACCTGGCGGCCTTTGCGCCGCGTGCACCTAGCGCGCCCGTGTCGGGCCGCATCATTTCGCTCTACGGCGACGCGCTCACCGCCGGGCAAAACCAGATCGTGGCCTTGAGCCGCGGCAGCAAAGACGGCCTCGAGCGCGGCCATGTGCTGGCCTTGTGGCGCGCGGGCACGACGGCTGTGGACAGCACCGTCACACCGCGCCAGCCCATGCAGCTGCCCGATGAACGCCACGGCCTGCTCTTCGTCTTTCGCGTTTTCGAGCGCGTGTCTTACGCGCTCATCTTGCAGGTGAAAGAGCCCGTGCAGGCGGGCGACCGCTTCACGCAGCCCTAAGTCGCCCGAGGCCGCTGCGTGCTTGACCGCAGCGAATTTGCCGCCTGGTTTCGGCTGCTTGAAACCCCCGGTGTGGGCCGCGACACCGCACGCGCCTTGCTCACCGCTTTCGGCAGCCCCGAGCGTGTGTTTTCGGCCAGCGCTGCCGAGCTGCACGAGCAGGCCGGGCCTGCGGTGGCACAAGCGCTGGCCAAGGAAAACGACACCTTCAGCGGGCGCCTGGCCGCCGCGTTGGCTTGGTGGGCAGGCAGCGAGCAGCGCTGCGTCATCACGCTGGGCTGCGACGAATATCCGCCCCAGCTGCTGCAATCGCCCGACCCGCCACTGCTGCTGTACGTGCAAGGTGACCTGGCCGCGCTCAAAGTCGAGTCGGTGGCCGTGGTCGGCAGCCGCCACGCCAGCGCGCAAGGCCTGGACCATGCGCGCGGGTTTGCGCAGGCGCTGGCCGAGGCCGGCTACCTTGTGGTGTCG
>JANOJR010000635.1:0-17401 GCA_031418855.1 Rubrivivax sp. | reverse complement strand
GTCACGCAGCGACCTCGAAGTTTTCTTGCCGCCCATCGGCGGGCAGACGCTCTATGTCTTTGGCGACATCCGCGCGCTGGCTAACCCGCAAGTTGAGCTGACGGCGCGTGTGCACGACGAATGCAACGGCTCGGACGTCTTCGGCTCCGACATCTGCACCTGCCGCCCGTACCTCACGCACGCCATCGAGGAATGCATCCGCGGCGCGCAGCAGGGCGGCGTTGGCCTCATTGCCTACAGCCGCAAGGAAGGGCGCGCGCTGGGCGAGGTGACGAAGTTCCTGGTCTACAACGCGCGCAAGCGCCAGCTCGGGGGTGACAGCGCCGACAAATACTTCCTGCGCACCGAGTGCGTAGCAGGGGTGCAGGACATGCGCTTCCAGGAGTTAATGCCCGACGTGCTGCACTGGCTGGGCATCCAGAAAATCCATCGATTGGTGAGCATGAGCAATGACAAGTACGACGCCATCACCGGCAGCGGTATCGAGGTTGGTGAACGCGTGAAGATCCCCGACGCGCTGATCCCTGCCGACGCCCGGGTGGAGATGGAAGCCAAGATCGCGGCGGGTTACTTCACCGACGGCGCGGTGCCCACCGAATTGCAGTTAGCCAGTGTCAAGGGGCGCTCTCTTGAGTCAACGCCGGGCCGCTCCCAAGTTGACTCAACCCCCTCGGGGGGGGCGGCGCGAAGCGGCGTCTCAGGGGGCTCCATTGAGTGAACTCCTGCAAGGCCTGCGCGACCCGGCCACCATTCGTCTGCGCTGCGCTGCCATTACGCGCGCGGTGGACGAGCGGCGTTCGAGCTTCTTCACCATCGACCGCAGCCGCCTGGACGATGCCGCCGAGCGCGTGGCCACGCTCACGCGCCAGCGCTTCCCCGATCTCGTGATTCCGCTGCACAGCCGCTGGCGCCACTTTGAGGCGGGCGGCGTGGATCGCCGCGCCGAGCTTGACGCGGCGCTGGCGGGCTCCAGCGCGCTGGAGCGCGCGCGATCGATGTTCGACCTGACGGTGATCAGCGTGCTGCTCGACGCCGGCGCCGGCGCGGCGTGGCGCTACACCGAACGCAGAGAGCTGGCGGCGATGGCCATGCCGGTGCAGCACCAAGGGCGCGACGAGCTGCTGGCGATGCTGGACCAGGCTATCGGCGGCGCCAAGCCGGAGCCAAAGCCCGAGCCTGCGACGACTTCCGAGCTAACACCCGAAGCGACAGCACAACCCGCGAGCGCCGCGCCGAGCTACAGCCGTTCCGAAGGCCTGGGCGTGGCGAGCTTTCGCGCCTTCATGGCCGGCGCTTTCTCGGCCAGCAAGACCGAGCCGCTGCGCGTGGACGCCGCCACGCTCAAGCACATCGACGCCGCCGCGCTGCGCGCGATGTTCCAGGCCAGCCCGTCCAACCCCTTGGTCGGCCTTGAAGGCCGCGCCGCACTGCTGGCGCGGCTGGGCCAGGCGCTGGACAGCGAAGCCGCGCGCGACGGCACACCGGCGCGGCCCTGCCTGGTGCTGGACCGCTTGATACCTGGCCTGACGCAAGGCCTGACGCGCAGCGAGCTCAGCGCCACGGCCTTGCTGAATGAGTTGCTGCGCACCTTTGCGCCGATCTGGGCGAGTGCCGGCAAGCTCAAAGGCGTGCCGGCGGGCGATGCCTGGCCGCACCGCTTTGCGGGTGACGAAGTCGGCGGCGTGCCCGCGCCTGGCCACGACCCCATCACCGCCGGCTGGGTGCCCTTTCACAAGCTCAGCCAGTGGTTGACGTATTCGCTGATCGAGCCGCTGCAATGGGCGGGTGTCACGCTCACCGGCGTCGACGCGCTAACAGCCCTGCCCGAGTACCGCAACGGCGGCCTGCTGCTCGACACCGGCGTCATCAAGCCACGCAGCGCGGCCTGGCTCACGCGCACGCACAAGGCGGGTGACGAAGGCATCATCGAGTGGCGCGCGCTGACCGTGACGCTCATGGACGAGCTGGCCACGCGCGTGCGCCAGCGCCTGGGCAAGACGGCGGCTGAGCTGCCACTGCCGTGCATCCTGGAAGGCGGCACCTGGGCCGCAGGCCGGGCCATCGCGCAAGAGCTGCGTGGCGGCGCGCCGCCGCTGGCCATCGACAGCGACGGGACCGTGTTCTAAGGCTCCAAGCGACAGCGCCGTGAGCCACCACACCGCTGCCTTGTGCGAGCTGCTGGGCATTACCCTGCCCGTGATCCAGGCGCCCATGGCTGGCGCTCAGGGTAGCGCCCTCACCTTGGCCGTTAGCAGCGTCGGTGCTCTGGGTTCGCTGCCCTGTGCGATGTTGACGCCAGCACAGATCGTGGCCGAGTTGCAGCGGCTGCACCAGGCCAAGCGGCCCTACAACCTCAACTTCTTCGTGCACCAGCCGTCTGCGCCCGACGCCGCGCGCGAAGCGCTTTGGCGCGCTGCGCTGGCGCCCTACGCACACGAGCTTGGCGTCGACCTCGCTGCCGTGCCCGCCGCGGCCGCGCGCTCGCCCTTCAGCCACGAGCTGGCCGACCTGATCGAGCCGTTTCATCCGCCCGTGCTGAGCTTTCATTTCGGTCTGCCCGAGCCCGCGCTGCTGGCGCGCGTGAAGTCTTGGGGTGCGCGCGTGCTGGCGTCGGCCACCTCGGTCGCTGAAGGGCTGTGGCTGCAAGCGCGTGGCGTTGACGCCGTCGTCGCGCAGGGCTTGGAGGCCGGTGGTCACCGCGGCCACTTCCTCAGCGACGACTTCGACGTGGCCACGCACAGCGGCACGTTTGCGCTGTTGCCGCAACTCGTGCGCGCGCTGCGCGTGCCCGTCGTCGCCGCCGGTGGCATCGCCGATGCCAGGGGCGTGGCCGCCGCACGGATGCTCGGCGCTGCGGCGGTGCAAGTCGGCACGGCCTACCTGCTGTGCCCCGAAGCCAGCACCAGCGCGCTGCACCGCGCGGCGCTGAAGGGCCCCGACGCTGCACTCACGGCGCTGACCAACCTCTTCACAGGCCGCCCGGCGCGAGGCATCAAGAATCGGCTGATGCGCGAACTCGGGCCGCTGAATGCCCTAGCACCTGCCTTCCCCGGCGCCGCGGCGGCCATTGCGCCTTTGCGCGCCGCCGCCGAAGCCCGCGGCAGCAGCGATTTTTCGCCGCTGTGGGCAGGCCAGAATGTCAGCGGCTGCCGCGAGATACCCGCCGCCGAACTCAGCTTGCAATTGGCTGCCGGTTGGCGGCTCGGAGAACCCCCATGACGACGCCCGTGGTCCACCACATCAACCACCCGCTGATCCAGCACAAGCTCACCCTCATGCGGCAAAAGGACCGCAGCACGAGCAGCTTTCGCCGCCTGCTGCACGAGATCAGCATGCTCATGGCCTACGAGGTCACCCGCGAAATGCCCACGCAGCTGATCGAGATCGAGACGCCGCTGGAAAAAACCATGGCGCCGGTAATCGACGGCAAGAAGACGGTGTTCGTGGTCATCATGCGTGCCGGCTCGGGCTTTCTGGACGGCATGCTTGAAGTGGTGCCCGGGGCGCGCGTGGGCCATGTCGGGCTGTACCGCGACCCCAAGAGCCTGGTGGCGGTGGAGTACTACTTCAAGATGCCGCACAGCATGCACGAGCGCGACGCCATCGTGCTCGACCCGATGCTGGCCACCGGCAACTCGGCGGTGGCGGCGGTCGACCGGCTCAAAGAAACCAAGCCGAAATCAATCCGCTTCGTTAGTTTGTTAGCGGCGCCCGAGGGCCTGGCCAACTTCCACCGGCACCATCCCGATGTGCCGGTCTACACCGCGGCCATCGACCGCCAGCTCAACGAGCATGGCTACATCGTGCCGGGGCTCGGGGACGCTGGCGACCGCATCTTCGGCACCAAGTAGCGCCGCGCGAACACAAAGGCTCAGCCGCTCAGGCTTTCAGGGCCCAGCGGCCCAGCGTGGCACGCAGCTTGTCGGTGTCGATGGGTTTGGTGAGGAAGTCGTCCATGCCGGCCTCAATCGCCTGTTCGCGTTCCGACACCAGCGCGGCGGCGGTCAGCGCGATGATGGGCAGGCGCCGCGCGCCGCCCAGGGCGCCCAAAGCACGTATAGCGCGCGTGGCTTCGTAGCCGCTCATCACCGGCATTTGCAGGTCCATCAGCAGCAGGTCGAAGGGCTGGTGTTGCGCTTGCGCCTGGCGCACGGCGTCCACGGCCTGCTGGCCGTCGACGGCCTGTTCGACGATGGCGCCCCAGCGTTCGAGCATGGCCACGCCGATGAGCATGTTGACGACGTTGTCTTCGACCAGCAAAACGCGCAGCCCTTTCAGATCGTGCGGTGGCGCTGGCTCGGGCTTGGCCTCGGGTGCGTCGGCCAGGGGCAGCTTGAGCTCGACCCAGAAGCAGGCACCTTCACCGGGCTGGCTGATGACGCCGACATCGCCACCCATCAGCTGCGCCAGCTCGCGGCAGATCGACAGCCCCAGGCCGGTGCCACCAAAGCGCCGTGTCGTCGACTCATCGGCTTGCGTGAAGGGTTTGAAGAGCCTGGCCTGCACGTCTTGCGCAATGCCGGGGCCGCTGTCGTGGACCTCGACGCGCACACGCTCGTCGGCGCCGCTGCCCTGGCGCCGCGCCAACAGGCGCACGCTGCCGTGTTCGGTGAACTTGAGCGCATTGGCCAGCAGGTTCGAGATGATCTGGCGCAGCCGCAGCGGGTCGCCCAGCACATGGCGCTGCGCCTCGCCCAGCAGCGTGGCGTCGAGCTCGAAGCGCAGCTCCAGCCCACGCAGGCTGGCCAGTGCGGCATAGGCCTGGCGCAAGGTGGACAGCAGCTCAGGCAGATCAAACGCCGTCGCCTCCAGCGTGAGCTTGCCGGCTTCGATCTTGGACAGGTCGAGCACGTCAGAAACGATGGCGGCCAGCGCCTGTGCGTTCTCGACGATCTGGTCGAGGTAGAGCTGGCGACGCTCGGGCTCAATGTCGGGCGCACGCGCCAGCTGGGCCAGGCCGAGCATGCCGTTCAAAGGGGTGCGCAGCTCGTGGCTGGTATTGGCCAGGAAGGCGCTCTTGGCGCGGTTGGCGGCTTCGGCTTGGTCGCGTGCGCGCGCCAGCGCTTCGTCAACGAGGCGCCGCTCGGTGATGTCTTCAACGATCCAGATCGTGCCGCCCAAGACCGCGCGCGTGGGGTCGATGGCCTTGCCCAGCACGCGCGCGATGAAGCTGCTGCCATTGCGGCGTTGGCCTGGGCGCTCGAATTCGACGAGCTCACCGCGTGCCAGCGCCGGGCCAAACTCGGCGCCCACGGCCGCGTACTCATGCGCATCGGTCCACACCGCAGCGCCGGGCTGGCCAATGAGCTCGCCCTCGCCCCAGCCGTACATCTGCTCGAAGCGCGGGTTGGCAACCACGAAGCGCTGCTCGCGGGTGACGGCAATGCCGATCGAGGCGTTTTGCAGGATGGCCTCGCGCTCCAGACGCGAGCGCTCTTGCGCGCTGATGTCGCGGCCGTTGATGACGAGGTAGGTGCGCCGGTCCATCGCGAACACGGCGCCAGAGACGAGCAGCTGCACCACGCTGCCGTCTTTGACGACAAAGTCGCACGGCAGCTCGCGCGCGGCGCCGCGTTCACGCACCTGGCGCACAAAGTCTTCGCGCTGCGCGGGGTCGCGCCAAATGCCCAGCTCGATCGACGTCTTGCCCACGACGTCGGCCGCGCTGTAGCCCGAAATGCGCTCGAAGGTGTTGTTGACCATGGCGTAGCGGCCGGTGGCCAAATCGGTCAGCGTGATGACGTCGGGGCTGGTGGCCACCAGGTGCGAGAGCAGCGCTTCCGAACGTCGCACGGCTTCTTCGGCGCGGCGGCGTTCGGTGTCGTCGACGTAGATCGAAAGCACGGCAGGGCCACCGTCGGCTTCGATCACCACGCCGGTGGCACGCACGGCGATGCGCCGACCCTGGCGGCTGCGCAGGCGGAAGTCGGCCACCGGCAGCGCTTCGCCGATGGCCATGGTGGTGAGCTGCTCAAGCCGGCGGCGGCCGCGTTCGCGCGAGTCGCCGTCTTCAAAACTCTCCAACAGGTCGCGCCCGAGCATGGACTTGAGCTCGCCGTAGCCGAAGAGCTGCACGGCTGCCGCGTTGGCGTCGATGATCAGCCCAGCGCGATGCAGCAGCAGTGGCGTGGGGATGCGCGAGAAGAGTTCGAGGTAGCGGGTTTGTGTGGCCGCCAGCGCTTGGCGTGCCTGCACATGCGCGGTGATCTCGCGCGCCACGCCCCAGTAGCCGCGAAACAGGCCCCGGGTGTCGAAACGCGGCTCACCGCTCACACTGAAGTGGCGCGTGTGGCCGCTGCGCGAACGCCAGCGCACGCCCAGTTCACGAAACGGCACGCGTGTTTCAAGATCGGCCTGCAAGGCGTCAAGCGTTTCGGCGTCGCAGCCGAACTGCGGCATCTCCCAGGGCACATGGCCCAGCATGTCCGTCGCCCCACCCACCGCCGCGTCTTGACTGCGGTCGTTGACGGCGACCACACGCAGCTGCGCGTCGAGCTCCCAGTAGGCGTCGGCGGCGATGCCCAGCAGCCCGGCGAAACGGCGCTCGCGCTCGTCGGCCGCCGCAGCATGGCGCGCCAGCATGCGCGCGATGGCCCAGCCACAGGCCAGCCCCACGACGATCACCGCGAGTTGGGCCCACAGGGGTGATAACAACACAAATACGCTGACCGGTGGCGAGACCACGCGCGGCTGCGCGCCCAGGTAGTACAAGCCCAACACCGCCGCCACCGCTGCGACCGTGACGACCATGCCAGCACGCAGGCTGACCACCAGGCTGGTGGTGGCGACAAAGAGCCCGAGCAAACCCAGGCCCGGCGCGCCCACACCGGTGCCCGAAGTCGCTGCCACCAGCGTCAACAAGCCGCTGCCGAGCACGAACATCGCGGTGACGAGCCAGCCGCGCTGCCAGCGTGGCACGGCAATAACGAGCAAGCTGAGTGTGGCCAGCGCCGCGCTGGCCAGCGTCAAGGCCAGCGCTGCGGGCTTGGGCGCGGCCGACCACGGCGTCCATGCGCCGACAAGGATCAGCACGGCCATCAGCGCCAGCCCGGCCATGCACCAGCGCGCCGCGATGCTGTTGGGCTGCGCGTGCGGCTCGCGCTCGGCGCGCAGCAGCGGCAGGAATTCCGACTCCAGTGGCGGCAGCACGCTTTGACCGGCGTCGCCGTCGAGCAAGGTGCTGTCGGCGTCGGCGGGCGGGGGTGAGGACATTCGCATAGGGCCGCCGCTGCTGTGGGTGGGTCAGGCCCCGGCGCGGGCGCGCTGCAGGGCGTCGCGCGTGGCCAGGGCGGTGGCGCGCGCAGCGGCCGCGAAGTCGTTGCCGCTACTAGCGTAGAGCACGGCGCGTGAGGAGCTCACGACGATGGGCGCGCCCTCGCGCCAGGCGGCGCGCACGGTGGCGTCGATGTCACCGCCTTGCGCGCCGATGCCCGGAATGAGCAGGGGCAACTCAGGCGCGAGTTCACGCACACGTGCTAACTCGGCGGGGTAGGTGGCACCCACCACCAGGCCCAGGCGCCCGTCGCGATTCCAGTCGCCCTGCGCCAGCCGCGCGATGTGCTCAAAAAGCAGCGAGCCGTCGGCCAGGCGCTGGCCTTGCAGATCAGCGCCACCCGGGTTGGACGTGCGACACAAAAGGAAGAGGCCCTTGCCGTCATAGCGCAAGTAGGGCTCGATCGAATCGAAGCCCATGAAGGGTGAGAGCGTGAGCGCGTCGGCGCCGTAGCGCACGAAGGCTTCACGCGCGTATTGCTCGGCGGTGGCGCCGATGTCGCCGCGCTTGGCGTCAAGGATCACGGGCACTTGCGGCGCGATGCGGCGCAGCGTGTGCATCAAGCGTTCGAGCTGGTCTTCGGCGCGCTGTGCGGCGAAGTAGGCGATCTGCGGCTTGAAGGCGCAGGCCAGGTCGAAGGTGGCCTCAGCAATCGCGGCGCAGAAGTCGTGCATGCGCGAAGCGTCGTCGCGCCAGGCGCCGGGGAAGCGCGCGGGGTCGGAGTCCAGGCCGATGCACAGCATGGAGCCGTGGGCGGCTTGCGCCGCGAGCAGTTGAGCGCGAAAGCCGCTCATGAGAAACGCCGCGCCAGTGGCTCGGCCAGGCCCGTGTAGGCCGCGGGCGTGAGTGCCAGCAGGCGCGCGCGTTCACCAGCAGGCAAAGGCAGGCCGCGAATGAAACCCTGCATCAGCTCGCGTGTGATCGGCTTGCCCTGCGTGAACTGCTTGAGCTGCTCGTAGGGGTCGGGCAGGCCGTGGCGGCGCATCACCGTTTGCACCGGCTCGGCCAGCACTTCCCAGGCGGCGTCGAGGTCACCGCTCAGGGCCAGCGGGTTGACTTCGAGCTTGTCCAGGCCGCGCGAGAGGCTGTCCAGCGCCAGCAGCATGTGGCCGAAGGCCACGCCCATGTTGCGCAGCACGGTCGAGTCGGTGAGGTCACGCTGCCAGCGGCTGATGGGCAGCTTGTGGCTCATATGCGCTAGCAGTGCATTCGCCAGGCCGAAGTTGCCCTCGGCGTTTTCAAAGTCGATCGGGTTGACCTTGTGCGGCATCGTGCTCGAGCCCACCTCGCCGGCCTTCACGCGCTGCTTGAAGTAGCCCAACGAGATGTAGCCCCAGGCGTCACGGCACCAGTCGATGAGCACGGTGTTGGCGCGCGCCATGGCGTCAAAGAGCTCGGCCATGCCGTCGTGCGGCTCGATCTGGATCGTGTAGGCGTTGAAGGCCAGGCCCAGGCGCTCTTCAACGACACGGCGGCTGAAGGCTTCCCAGTCGACATCCGGGTACGCCGCGACATGCGCGTTGTAGTTGCCCACGGCCCCGTTCATCTTGGCGGGTAGCGGCACCGCCGCGATGCGCGCGCGCGCTGTCGCCAGCCGCGCGGCGACATTGGCGAGCTCCTTGCCCAGCGTGGTCGGGCTCGCCGTTTGGCCATGCGTGCGGCTGAGCATGGGCAGTGCCGCAAAGCTGTGCGCCATCGCCGTCAATGTTGCCAAGACGCCGTCGAGTGCGGGCAGCAGCACGCCGTCGCGTGCGCTCTGGAGCATCAGCGCGTGGCTGGTGTTGTTGATGTCTTCGCTGGTGCAGGCGAAGTGCACGAACTCGGCCGCCGCATGCAGCTCGGCGTGGCCTTCAAGCTGCGCCTTGAGCCAGTACTCCACCGCCTTCACGTCGTGGTTGGTGGTGCGCTCGATGCCCTTGATGGCCATCGCGTCGGCTTCGCTGAAGCCAGCGACCACATCACGCAAGCGCTGCTGCGCGCCTGCCGACAGCGCCGGGAACTCGGGCAAGTCGGCCAGCGACAGCGCGATGAACCACTCGACCTCGACCTGCACGCGCCGGTGCATGAGCCCGAACTCGGAAAGCAAGGGGCGCAGCGCGCCGAGCTTGGACGCATAGCGGCCGTCCAGCGGCGACAACGCAGTCAGGGGTGACGGGTTCATGGAATCAGGGGCCCGGGGTGGCCGATAGCAAAGCAGCGAGGACACGCGCGAGCGCCGCGAATTTTAGGCGGGCCGCGTGGGTTCGTCGGCCCAGGAAACCCCAGGGCCGAGGGATATCACCGGGCGGCCCCGAATTGACGGCAGGGCAGCGCGTCTTGCCCAATGCGCGAGCCCGTTCAACTTAAGGAGCCAGCATGCAAGTTACCCGCCGCCACACCCTCACCGCCGTGGCCGCCATCGCCTTGGCCGCCACGGCCGCGCCCGCCCTTGCGCAAAGCAAACTCAAGGTCGCTGCCATCTACACCGTGCCGGTGGAACAGCAGTGGGTCAGCCGCATCGACAAGGCGCTGAAAGCCGCCGTGGCGCGCGGCGAGATCGAGTACGTGTTCAGCGAAAACGTCGCCAACGCCGACTATGAACGCGTGATGCGCCAGTACGCCGAGAAGGGCCACACCTTCATCGTCGGCGAGTCCTTCGCGGTCGAAGCCGCCGCGCGCAAAGTCGCCAAGGACTACCCCAAGATCAGCTTCCTGATGGGCAGCTCGGGCAAACCGCAAGAGCCCAACTTCGGCGTATTCGACAACTACATCCAGGAGCCCGCGTACTTGAGTGGCCTGATCGCCGGCGGCATGAGCAAGAGCGGCAAGATCGGCATGGTGGGCGGCTTCCCCATCCCCGAAGTGAACCGCCTGATGAACGCCTTCATGGCCGGTGCGCGCGAGAGCAACCCCAAGGTCGAATTCAGCGTCAGCTTCATCAACAGCTGGTTCGACCCGCCCAAGGCCAAAGAGGCCGCCTTCGCCATGATCGACAAGGGTGCCGACGTGATGTATGCCGAGCGCTTTGGCGTCAGCGACGCAGCCAAAGAGCGCAAGGTGCTGGCCATCGGCAACGTTATCAATACGCAAGACAAATACCCCGACACCGTGGTCGCCTCGGCGCTGTGGCACATGGAGCCGACCATCGAGCGCGCGCTCAAGGCTGTGAAGGCGGGGAAGTTCAAAGCCGAGGACTACGGCATGTATTCGATGATGAAACACAAGGGCTCGGAGCTGGCGCCGCTGGGCACCTTCGAGAAGAAGATCCCGGCCGAGCTGGTAGCCAAGGTGCGCGCCAAAGAAAAGGCCATCCTGGACGGTAAGTTCAGCGTGCTCGTCGACGACAACGCGCCCAAGGGCTCGGCCAAGTGAATGTGGCGAGCGCCGCGCCAGGGCTCGGCGCGGTGCGCGCCCTGGCCTTCGACATCTTCGGCACGGTGGTCGACTGGCGCAGCTCGATCATCGCGGCCGGCCAGGCGCTGGGTGAACGCGCGGGGGCCAGCATCGACTGGCCCGCCTTCGCCGAAGACTGGCGCGCCGGGTACCAGCCGGCCATGGCCCAGGTGCGTGCGCGCACACTGCCGTGGACGAACATCGACGGCCTGCATCGGCGCATCCTTGACGATCTGCTGGCCGCGCGCGGCCTGGATTGGCCTGAAGCGCAGCGTGCCGACTTCAACCGCGTCTGGCACCGCTTGCAGCCCTGGGCTGACAGCGTCGCGGGACTCGCGCGCCTGAAGACGCGCTACACGCTGGCCACACTTTCCAATGGCAACCTCTCGCTGCTGGTGGCGATGGCCAAACACGCGGGCCTGCCCTGGGACTGCGTGCTCTCGGCCGAGCTCTTTCACCACTACAAACCCGATCCGCAGGTCTACCTCGGCGCAGCGCGTTTGCTCGGCTTGGAGCCCGCGCAAGTGATGATGGTCGCGGCCCACCCGAGTGACCTGCGCGCAGCCGCCGCCTGCGGGTTGCGTACGGCCTACATTCCGCGGCCGCTGGAGCATGGGAGCGGCGGGCCGATGGAGCCCAGCGCGCCGGGTGAGTTCGACTTCACGGCCGCCGACTTGGAACAACTCGCCGTTCAACTCAGCTGTTAGAACAGCAGCGTGGCAATCGCCAGCAGGCCCATCACCAGGGCCAGCGTCATGAGGTAGAGCGTGGACACCAGCAGCGCGCGCAGCAAGAGCGGCCACCAGCGCCCGCCGTAGACGCGCTTGGCCGCCAGCAGCGCGTAGATGGGCACGGCCGCGCCGGCCGGCGTCGAGACCCACGGCGAGGGCACCAGCACCGCCAGGGCCAGGGCGATGAACCAAAAGGCGTGCAGGTGCAGCGCGAACACCAGATGCTCGGTGTAGACCATGCGGCGTTTGAAGTAGGCCAGCTTTTGCCACAGCGCAAAGAAGGGCAGCAGCGCAAAGAGTGCCACGCCGGCGTTGGCCACCAGGCGGTCGCCATAGGCCAGCGCTTCACGCTCCAGGTTCTTGGGGTCGAGGTCCATGCGCCGCTTCAGCCGCTTGCAAATCGTCGCGGGCAAGCCTTCGCAATAGAACTCGCCGCCCTTGATGCCGGCGCGTGCAAAGCCGGCGCCAATGGTGAACTCGCCTGGCGGCTTGATGTTGATGTCGGTGCCCGCGCCGTCGACATTCAAGCTGGTCATGGCGCGCAACATCAGCAGCACGATGACGCTGATGGTGAGGTACAGGCGCAGCGGCAGCACATAGTGCTTGCGCTGGCCGGCGAGGTAGCGTTTCGTCAGCTCGCCCGGCCGCACCAAGAGCAAACCGAGCGTGCGCCACAGCGCGCCTTCGGTGGACAAGTAAGCGCCACTGAACTGCTGCGCGAAGTGCCACAAGGTCGGTGGCTTGAGGTTGGTCTCTTGCCCGCATTGCCCACAAAAACGCGGTCGTGGCTGGCCGAGCAAGGCGCGGCAGTTCAGGCAGGCTTGGGGCAGCATGGGGCGCGACGTTAACGCAAGCCACGGGCGCGCCATCGCACAGAATCGACCGATGCCCTCGACCCCCGTGCTGCGCCTGCGCGGCATCAGCAAACGCTTTGGCCCACTCGTGGCCAACGACGACATTTCGCTCGATTTGCATGCGGGTGAGGTGCTCGCGCTGCTGGGCGAAAACGGCGCCGGCAAGAGCACGCTGGTGTCCATCCTCTTCGGCCACTACGTCGCCGACGCCGGCAGCATTGAAGTCAACGGCCAGCCGCTCGCGCCGGGCCAGCCGCGCGCCGCGCTGAACGCCGGTATCGGCATGGTGCATCAGCACTTCACGCTGGCGCACAACCTCTCGGTACTGGACAACGTGATGCTCGGCACCGAGCCGCTGTGGTGGCCCTTTACGCGCCGGCGCGCGGCGCGCCAACAGCTGCTTGACGCGGCCGAGCGCTTTGGCCTGCACGTCAACCCCGACGCGCGCGTGGCCACGCTCTCGGTGGGTGAGCGCCAACGCGTCGAGATCCTCAAAGCGCTGGTGCGCGGCGCGCGCATCTTGATCCTGGACGAGCCCACCGCCGTGCTGACACCGCAGGAAGCGCAGGCGCTGTTCACCACGCTGGCGCAGATGGTGGCGCAGGGCCTGTCGATCATCTTCATCAGCCACAAGCTCGACGAGGTGCTGCGGGTGGCGCAGCGCCTGGCCGTCTTGCGCGCCGGGCGCCTGGTGGCGCTGTGGCCGCGCGCGCAGGCCGACCGCGCGAGCCTGGCGCTGGCGATGGTGGGGCGCGAGGTCGCTGCGCCGGTGAAACGCCAGCATGTGCAAGGCGGGCCGTGCCTGCGGCTGCGTGAGGTGGTGGTTGACGGCGCTGGGCCCATCACGCTGGACGTGCACGCCGGTGAAGTCGTGGCCATCGCAGGGGTTGCCGGCAACGGCCAGCAGCTGCTGGCCGAGCTGCTATGCGGCCAGCGCGCGGCCAGTGGCGGTGCGCTGCACATCGACGGCCAG
Source organism: Rubrivivax sp. (assembly GCA_031418855.1). Classification (GTDB taxonomy): domain Bacteria; phylum Pseudomonadota; class Gammaproteobacteria; order Burkholderiales; family Burkholderiaceae_C; genus Rubrivivax. The sequence continues at coordinate 4,198 of JANOJR010000635.1, read as the reverse complement.
CCGCTGCGCCCGACACCGCGCGCTTTCATCAACGCCGGCGTCGCGCGCATCCCCGCCGACCGCCTGCACATCGGCGTGGCGGGCGACTTGCCGGTGTGGGAGAACGTGGCGATAGAGCGTTATGCCAGCCCGGCGTTTGCGCGTGCCGGCTTCGTTAAACGTGCCGCAGCGACGGCCTTCGCACGCGCGCTTGTGACGCGCTTTGATGTGCGTGGGTTGGCGGCCCAAGGTGTCGCCACACGCACACGCGCGCTCTCAGGTGGCAACGTGCAAAAGCTCATCCTAGGCCGCGTCTTGTCGGTGCCCGCACCGCGACTGGTGGTGGCCTGCCAGCCCACCTGGGGCCTGGATGTCGGCGCCGTGGCCTATGTGCACCAGCAGTTGCTGGACGCCTGCGCGGCGGGCAGCGCGGTGCTGCTCATCAGCGAAGACCTCGACGAGGTGTTTGCGCTGGCCGACTGCATTGCGGTGATGCATCAAGGCCAGCTCAGCGCCGCGCGGCCGACCGAACAGTGGTCGCTGCAAGACATCGGGCTGGCGATGGCTGGGGTGAACGACGACGCCATGGCGCGTGCATCGATGGCGGAGCCAGCGCATGCGTCTTGAACGCCGCAGCGAGACATCACGAGCTGCGCTCGTGCTCGCACCGCTGGCCGCACTGGCCTTTACGCTGGCCGTGAGCTCCTTGCTCGTGGCGTGGGCCGGCGCGCCGGTAGGCCAGGCCTACGCGCTCTTGCTCGAAGGCGGCTTCGGCTCGCGCCTGGCAATCACCGAGACGCTGACCCGCGCCACGCCGCTGATCTTCACCGGCCTGGCTGCGGCGGTGGCCTTTCGCGCGCAGCTCTTCAACATCGGCGCCGAGGGCCAGCTCTACGCCGGGGCCATGGCCGCTGTCGCCGTGGCGGGCGCGGCCAGCACGCTGCCCACACCGCTAACGTTTGTCTTGATGTTCATGGCGGCCATGCTGGCCGGCGCCTTGCTCTTGCTCGGCCCGGCGCTGATGAAGAGCCGCTTGGGTGTGGATGAAGTCGTGACCACGCTGCTCTTGAACTTCATCGTGCTGCTGGCCGTGTCGGCCTTGCTCGACGGACCGATGAAAGACCCCGGTGCGATGGGCTGGCCACAAAGCCAGAGCCTGCCCGAGACCTTGCAACTCGCCCGCCTGCTTGAGCGCAGCCGCGTGCACGTCGGGTTGCTGTGGGCGCTGTTCCTGGCGCTGGCACTGTGGGCGCTGCTGCGCTACACGACCACCGGTTTTGAGATCCGCGCCGTGGGTGCCAGCGCCGAAGCTGCGGCCTTCGCCGGTGTGCCGGTGCGTTGGGTCATGGTCAAGGTGGCCCTGCTGTCGGGCGCGCTGGCGGGGCTGGCCGGCGCGGTGGAAGTGGCCGGGCGCACGGGCTACGTCACGCTGGACATGAGCCCAGGCTACGGCTTTTCTGGCATCGTCATCGCCATGCTCGCCATGCTGCACCCGCTGGCGGTGGTGGCCGCCGCCGTGTTCGTGGCCGGCATGCTCGTCGGCGCCGACAGCATGAGCCGCGCGGTGGCGGTGCCGACCTACATCGCTGACGTCATCGTGGCCGTGGCTTTGATCGCCGTGCTGGTGGCCACGGCATTCACGCAGTACCGGGTGCGTCTGTGAGTGAAAGTTCGTGACCGAGACGCTGGAGCTGCTGGCGGGCTTGCCCTTCTGGGTGGCGGTGCTGCGCATCGCCACGCCGCTGATCCTGGGCACGCTGGGGGTGCTCTTGTGCGAACGCGCCGGGGTGCTGAATTTGGGCATCGAAGGCATCATGGTCGCGGGCGCCTTTGCCGGCTGGCTAACGGTCTACTTGGGTGGAAGTTTGTGGGGCGGCGTGGCCGTCGCCGCGCTCGTGGGCATGGCCTTCGGGTTGCTGCACGGTGTGCTGACGGTTTGGCTTCCGCTGTCGCAACATGTGGCGGGCCTCGGCATCACCTTGCTCGCCACCAGCCTGGCCAGCTTTGCCTACCGCGTGAGCTTCCCCAAGGTCGACAGCCCGCCCACCATCACCGCCTTCGCGCCGATGGCATGGCTGCCGCTGCCGCTGCTCGACCAGCTCACCGCGATGACCTTGCTCGCGCTGCTGGCGGTGCCCGTGATCGCCTGGCTGCTCTACCGCACGCCGCTGGGGCTGGCCTTGCGCATGGTGGGCGAGAACCCGGCGGCGGCCGAAGGCCAAGGCTTGTCGGTGGTGGGCCTGCGCCTGGGCGCAGTGGTGGCGGGCTCGGCGCTGATGGCTGTGGCCGGTGCATTTCTCACGCTCGCGGCCTTCAACGCCTTCTACTTCAACATGGTCAACGGCCGCGGCTGGGTCTGCGTGGCGCTGGTGGTGTTTGCCTCGTGGCGGCCGGGCAAGGCACTCATTGGCGCGCTGCTCTTTGCTTTTTTTGACGCACTGCAATTGCGTTTGCAGCACGCCGGCGCGGGCGCGCTCGGCGTCGCGCTGCCCTACCAGATCTACCTCATGCTGCCCTACGCCATGGCCATCGTGGCGCTGGTGCTGGTGGCGCGCCGCGCGGCCTATCCGCAGGCTTTGATGAAGCCTTATCGCAAGGGCGAACGCTGAGCCCAGCCCAGCAGACGCTCAGCGCTTGGGCAGGCTGACCAAGGCCACGCCGCTGAGCACCACCATGGCGGCCAGGACCAAGCGCAAGCTCAGTACTTCGCCGAGCAAAGCCACACCGCCTAACGCTGCAAGCACCGGCACACAGAGTTGCACGGTGGCCGCTTGCGTGGCCATCAAACGCGGCAGCACCGAATACCAGATCGCGTAGCCCGCGCCCGAGGCCAGCGCGCCTGAGGCGACCGCGTAGAGCGTGCCCAAACCGTCCCAGGCAAAGTACGGCCACGCCAGCGCACTCAAGGCCAATGCCGGCAGCACGGCGAGCTTGAAGTTGCCGGCGGTCACCGCCAGCGGGTCGGTGCTGGCGCGCCCGCGCAGCGAGTACACGCCCCAGGCCACACCGGCCAGCACCATCAGCGCGCCGCTGCGCCAGCTCGGCGCGGCCACGCCGGGCAGCAGCAGGTAGAGCAGCCCGGCCATGGCCAACAGCATGCCGATGACTTGGCGCGGCGCGAGACGCTCGCCGCGCCACAGTGCCGTGCCCGTCATCGTCAACTGCACCGTGCCGAAGAGGATGAGCGCGCCGGTGGCAGCGGTGAGGCCGAGGTAGGCGAAGGAAAACGCGGCGGCGTAGGCCCACAGCGCCAGCGCGGAGACGGCGTCACCACGCGGTGGCGCCGAGCTCAACGCTTGCGCGCCACGGCGGCGCATGAGCCAGGCCAGCAAGAGCGCGCCGGAGATCAAACGCAGCGTGGTGAAACTGGCCGCGTCGATGGCCGTGTCGCGCAGTGCGGCGCGACACAGCAGCGAGTTGCCGGCGAAGGCGCTCATCGCGAGCGCCGTGCGCAGGGCCAGGTTCAAATCAGCGCGGCCGCACCGAGCTGATGCGGTCGTTCAGCGCCTTGTCGAAGTTGTAGCGCCCCGGCCCGAGCACGATGCAGCGTCCGCCGTAGTCGATATCGGTGCACAGCTCCCAACGCCCGCCCATGACTTCCACCGACGACACGCGGTCGTTGAAGTTGAGCTGCACGAGACTGGCTACAGCCTCGCCGATGAACTGCTCGCGGCCTTGGTGGTCGCCATGCTCGAACAAGGTGATGCCGCCATAGCTTGCGAGCGGCCGGTTGTCGGCGCCGCCCACCGGCCGCACGGACGACACGGCCTGATGGAAGCGCCCGCTGAAGACATGGCGCCCCGGCCCGAGCACGATGCATTCACCGTGGTAGTCGCCATGCTCGCAAAACTGCCAGCGCCCGCGTGTGATTTCCACCGCTGTGGCCAGGTCGTTAAAGGCTTGGTTTCTGAGCTGGTTGCTGGCGGCCGACAAGGCCAGGCGTTGGCCTGAGAAGTTGGCGTGCTCAAACAGCACCACAGGCTCGCCCGTGGCCGCGAACGGCGGCGGGAAGCGACCCGGTTGGCCCGGCAGGCCCGGCTGGCCGTAGCCAGGCTGGCCAGGATAGACACCGACCGGTGGCGGTGGCGGCGGCGCATTGCCTGAGACCCACGCCGCATTGCGCACCGACATCAAGCTGCCACGCAGCGCCGGTGGTAGCTCGGCATAACGCCCCGGGGCCACGGTGATGCAAGCGCCGCGAAACTGCGCCTGCGTGCAG
>JANOJR010000634.1:0-6744 GCA_031418855.1 Rubrivivax sp. | reverse complement strand
TTGAGCTGCTTGCTGCGCAGCGGGTCGGCGACTTCGACGCTGCGAAACATCTCGGGCGCGAAGAAGGGCAGCCCGGTGAATTGCAGCGCTTCGCCTTCGGTCAGCGTGTCGCCGAGTTGCAGCACGCCGTGGTTGGGGATGCCGATGATGTCGCCGGCAAAGGCTTCATCCAAGAGTTCGCGGCGCTGCGACAGAAAGCTCACCACCGTGTTGGGCCGCAACTCTTTTCCCGAGCGCGTGACCTTCAAGCGCATGCCGCGTTCGAAGTGCCCTGAGGCCACGCGCAAGAAGGCGATGCGGTCGCGGTGCGCGGGGTCCATGTTGGCCTGGATCTTGAAGACCACGCCGCTGAACTTGGGCTCGTCGGGCTGCACCGTGCGTTGCATGGCGTCGCGTGCGCTGGGCGGGGGTGCGAGGTCGACGAGCGCGTCGAGCACTTCGCGCACGCCGAAGTTGTTGACGGCCGAGCCGAAGAACATCGGGGTCTGGTGGCCGGCGCGAAAGGCTTGCACGTCGAAGTGCGGCGCGGCGTCGGTCAGCAGCGCGATCTCGCCCTTGGCTTGCTCGTACTGCATGCCAAAGCGCTGCGCGTAGGCCGGGTTGTCCAGGCCCGAGAGGATCTCGTCACGACGGTGGTCGCGGTCTTCGCCGGGGCTGAAGACGCGCATCTGCTTTTCACGCAGGTCCATCACGCCGTGAAAGGCCTTGCCCATGCCCACCGGCCAGGTGAAGGGCACGACTTCCATGCCGAGTTCACGCTCGATCTCGTCCATCAGCTTCAGCGGCTCTTGCACCTCGCGGTCCATCTTGTTGACGAAGGTGAGGATGGGCGTGTTGCGCGCGCGGCAGACTTGCAGCAAGCGGCGTGTTTGCGGCTCGACGCCATTGGCAGCGTCGATGACCATCAGCGCGGCGTCGACCGCGGTGAGCACGCGGTAGGTGTCTTCGCTGAAGTCCTGGTGGCCGGGGGTGTCGAGCAGGTTGATGACGCAGTCGCGGTACTCCATCTGCATCACGCTGGAAGCCACCGAGATGCCGCGCTGCTTCTCGATTTCCATCCAGTCGCTGGTGGCGTGGCGCGACGCCTTGCGCGCCTTCACGCTGCCGGCGATCTGGATCGCGCCCGAAAACAGCAGCAGCTTCTCCGTCAGCGTCGTCTTGCCGGCGTCGGGGTGGGAAATGATGGCAAACGTTCTTCTACGCCTTACCTGCTCTGCGATTGAACCGTCTGCCATCAGAACTCTTTCCCCGATATGTACACAGCTATGTACGCATTCCCGAATGTGCTCATAGCTCCGTGCACATCAGCCTCTTTGCCTTCGTTGGCACCTCCGAGGGCTGCCAACAGACCGGACTCTAGCATGAAAACCGCTCTCAAGAGCGCTTTATGTCCGTTAGAATGCCCTTGAAGGCTTTTTCCTTTGACTCTTTCCCTGCCAGCATGGTATCTGTTGGGGAGTGCCCTCTTTCATCGGTGACCCATGACTGCTCGCAACAAGCTGCTGACCGCACCGCCCTACGCCGTAGAACAGACGCTCAAGCGGCTGGGCGCGAACCTGCGCACGGCACGCCTGCGTCGGAACCTGACGATTGACGACATGGCTTCGAGGATCGGCACCGGCGAGCGCGCCGTCGCCGACGCCGAAAAGGGCAAGCCCTCAACCAGCATCGCCGTCTACGCGGCGATGCTGTGGGCGCTCGATCTGCTCGACCAGATCGTCGACGTGGCAGCACCTGAAAAAGACGACGAAGGGCAGACCCTCGCATTGTCTCGCGAACGCGCCCGCGCCCGCCCCACGGCGGGAGCGAAGACAGGGCTAGACAATGACTTCTGAAGCCCCCACCGAGTGCTTTGTCTACATCACCCTGCCCGGGCATACCGAGCCAGTGACGGCTGGCCGCTTCGCGCTGAACGCGGACCGCAGGGGAACACCCGAGGGGCGCTTCGTGTATGGCCGCAGCTACCTTGAACGTCCGAACGCTGTCGCGCTCGATCCCATCGAACTGAAGCTTTCGCCCCGTACCTACTCAACGGTGGCGCTCGGCGGTGTCTTCGGTGCGCTGCGTGATGCGAGCCCGGACTATTGGGGTCGCCGTGTGATCCAGCGCCATCTTGGCAAGGCGCAGCCGGGAGAGATGGAGTACCTGCTGTACTCCCCGGATGACCGCGCCGGGGCACTCGGTTTCGGATTGAACCAGACACCCCCTGCGCCGAAGCGCACCTTCAACCAGACCCTCGATCTGGAGAAGGTGCAGGTCATCGCCGATGCCATCATGGCTGATGAGGACCTGCCTGCTCATGCCGATGATCACGAACAGGTCGAAAAGCTGCTGGTGATCGGCACCTCGATGGGCGGCGCGCGCCCGAAGGCCGTCGTCGAAGATGAGGCCGGGCTGTGGATCGCGAAGTTCAACCGGCCCGATGACACATGGAACTGTGCAAGGGTCGAGCATGCGATGCTGATCCTTGCGCGGGCATGTGGACTGACCACAGCGGAAAGCCGGGTCGTCGGCGTCGGCGGCCGGGATGTCTTGCTCGTAAAACGCTTCGACCGCGAGAAAACACAGGCCGGGTATCTGCGCACACGCATGATCTCGGCCTTGACGCTGCTGCGCGCAGAAGACAACTACCACTCACGCGACAAATGGTCCTACGTGCTACTCGCCGAAGAAATCCGGCGTGTCTGCGCCGAACCGGCACAGAACGCAGCCGAGCTGTTCCGCCGCATGTGCTTCAACGCGTTGATCTCGAACATCGATGATCACCCGCGCAACCACGCGCTGATCGCGAAGGAAGCCGACTGGAAACTATCCCCCGCCTATGACCTGACACCCGCCGTGCCGGTCAGCATGGAACACCGCGACCTGGCTATGGAGTGCGGCGACGCGGGCCGTTTTGCCAACGCGGGGAACATGCTCTCGCAGAGCGCGCGATTCCTGCTTGACCCGGTACAGGCCGCAGAGATATTAGGTGTGATGGAAACGCAGGTGCAGAGCATTTGGTATGCCACTGCCCGCGCTACCGGAGTTTCAGAAAGGGACTGCGAGAAGATCGCAGGCGCATTCGCCTATCCGGGCTTCCGTCAACAACAAGCGCAAGAGGGAAGGACTTAAGTATGGCGGCGCATGACAAGGCTTACGAGCGTGGCTCCGAGTGGCGGAAATGGGACTTGCATATCCATACGCCAGCCTCCTTCCACTGGAAGGGCGCGAAGTTCGAAGCCGACCCTGCTTCGGCAGCGAACCGGGCGCTCGTAGACGCGATGATCGCCGCGCTCAACGCTGCCGAACCGGCAGTATTCGCGCTGATGGACTACTGGACGTTTGACGGTTGGCTCGCCCTCAAGCGTCGCCTTGGGGAGACTGGTGCGCCGACGCTGACTAAGACCGTCTTCCCCGGCATCGAGCTTAGTGTGATCAGTCAATTCGATGGACTGATGATCACGTTCGGCGATGGTTCACTGTGCCATGTTGGCGGCAGCGAGGCGCCCCAAAAGGGCCCAATACCGCTGATCAGGGGAAAGAGCACTACAACCGGCGTACCTGTCCGCACAAAGCGTGCCACACGGTCGCGTCTAAGGCATTGAATTTCCTCGGGAAAATTTGAGCAGCTTCGATGATGGCAAGTTGCCCCCAAACATCAGCCAGAGTGATCACCCAGAGGCATTTTCCCATCGAGAAACGTGCTCGCGCTCACCGACAAGCGCCTGCTCTCCGAAGGCGAGATTGCTGCGGCGGATGATCCAAACGTCGAGCTGTGTCTGCGCCTGATCACCATCGCCAAGTACGACGTGGACGATGACCAGTTTGTCGCGCTCACCGTTTACGGTCGTGGTGAAGAAGACGCTGAAGGCGAGCCGAAGCCCATCCCCCCGCGTCAAGCGGCCCATCGGCTTCTTGTATCTGCGCACCATCCGCACCGGATCACGCGCGCTCAGCCTGGAGCGCGGCACGCTGCCCCCTTGACAGGACTTGACCACGACCCGCGCGTCTCTTTCCTCGCGCAAACCACGCAAAAGGGTCAGCCGTGTCGCGGCCTGACCCCGCCTGACTCAGAGGCTGTTGTGGGGGTGGGAAATGATGGCGAAGGTGCGGCGGCGCTGCACCTGATGTGTGAGCTCGGACATGGGTTTGCGGCGCCACAGAAGGGGTCACCGCTGGGTGCAAAGTGCGGATTATCCGGCGCCCGGCACGCTCGGCAATTCGGCAATTCGGCAATTCGGCAGTCGTGTGTCCACGCGACACGGCGTCGCAGGGGCCGCCGCTCAGATTTTCTTCGGCGGATTGTTGTATACAAAATTCGCGTAGGTGTTCTCAGCGAAACGGTGCCAGAGCATCACGTCACCACGGAACTTGTTCCAAGACTCGAACATCTTGCGGAAGGCCGGGTTTTTGGCCGACTCTTCGGCGTAGATGTCATAGGCAGCGTCTTGCGCGGCCTTCATCAGCTCATTGGAATAGGCATGCAGCTTGACGCCGCTGGCCACCAGGCGCAGCAGCGCCGGCGGGTTCTTGAAGTCGTACTCGGCCATCATGTCGATGTTGGCTTCGGCAGCCGCCGCTTCAAACGCCGCCTGATACTCCTTGGGCAGGGCCTCCCAGGCCTTGGTGCCGACGTAGAACGAGTACATCGAATTGCTTTCCCACCAGCCCGGGTAGTAGTAGTGGGGCGCGACTTTGAAGAAGCCCAGCTTCTCGTCGTCATAGGGGCCGACCCATTCAGCGGCGTCGATCGTGCTCTTCTCCAGCGCGGTGTAGATCTCACCGCCGGGCAGCTGCTGCGGCACGGCGCCCAAGCGCGCCATGACCTCGCCGCCAATGCCGGGGATGCGCATCTTCAAGCCCTTCAAGTCGGACACACCGCGAATCTCCTTCTTGAACCAGCCGCCCATCTGCACGCCGGTGTTGCCGCCGGGGAAGCTGACGATGTTGAACTCGCGCATGAACTCACGCACCAGTTGCAGGCCACCGCCGTAGTACATCCAGGCGTTTTGCTGACGCTGGTTCATGCCAAAGGGCAGCGTGGTGTCGAAGCCAAAGGCCTTGTTCTTGCCCACGAAGTAGTAGCTGGCAGTGTGTGAACACTCGACGGCACCAGCCTGGACCGCGTCGACCACACCAAAAGCGGGCACGATTTCACCAGCAGCGTGCACCGAGATTTGGAATTTGCCGCCGGTGATCTGGGCCAGGCGGCGCGACAACACTTCGGCGCCGCCGAAGATCGTGTCCAAGCTCTTGGGGAAACTGGAGGCCAGCCGCCAGCGCACATTGGGGCTACTTTGGGCGATGGCGGGCAGGGCAAGGGTGGCGGCCGACGTGGCCAGGCCGGCATGGAGGATTTGGCGCTTGTGCATGAGGTGGGCTATTTGTGGATGGACGGACCCAAGCCATGCAAGTTCAGCGCCATGGCTGCATCACCCCGCCCAACCCGTGGGCGCGGCGCTCAGGACAGCCGCGTCACACCGTTTAGCGCGCATGCGTGCCCCGCATTGCGCCGCGCCGCCATGGTCGCGTTGTGTCAGCGCGCGAGACTGCGAAGCCATTGCGCGGGCCTTCGCGTACTCCGGCTTGCGTCAGCGTTCAGACCCGACGCGGGGCGCTTGATGCGCGTATCCCCCCTACGCCCCGCCGCGCGGGGCCGTCAATAATCCGCCGTCTACTCAAACAGCCAGAGCAATCCGGCGCGGCATGGCGCAAAACGACTGCATTCTCGAAACCCGCCGGCTGGTCAAGGAGTTCAAGGGCTTCGTCGCCGTCGATGAGGTCAATCTGCGCGTGCAGCGCGGCCAGATCCATGCCTTGATCGGCCCCAATGGCGCGGGCAAGACGACGGTCTTCAACCTGCTGACGAAGTTCCTGATCCCGACGCGCGGGCAGATCCTGTTCAACGGCATCGACATCACCGGCGAGCGACCGGCACACATCGCGCGCCGCGGCATCATCCGTTCGTTCCAGATTTCGGCCACCTTCCCGCACTTGAGCGTGCTCGAGAACGTACGCATCGGGCTGCAGCGGGGGCTCGGTACGTCGTTCCACTTCTGGAAGTCCGAACGCACGCTGGAGCAACTGACGCCGCAGGCGATGGAACTGCTGGAAACGGTGGGCTTGACCGAGTTCGCCGATTTGGTCGCGGTCGAACTGCCCTACGGCCGCAAGCGCGCGCTGGAGATCGCCACCACGCTGGCGATGGCACCCGAACTGATGCTGCTCGACGAGCCCACGGCCGGCATGGGACACGAGGACGTGGACCGCGTGATGCATCTGATCAAGAAGGTCTCGGCCAACCGCACCATACTGATGGTCGAACACAACATGAAGGTCGTAGCGACGATCGCCGACACGATCACGGTGCTGCAGCGCGGCCAGGTCATCGCCGAAGGCGCCTACGACACGGTGTCCACCAACCCGCAGGTGCTTGAGGCCTACATGGGCAGCGCCGAGACCGAACTGCAGGGTGCACATGGCTAGCACAGAGGTCCTGCGCATCAGCGGCCTGCACGCCTTCTACGGCGAGTCGCACATCCTGCACGGGGTTGACTTGAGCGTGAACCGCGGCGAGGTGGTGACCCTGCTCGGGCGCAACGGCGCCGGACGCACGACGACGCTGAAGGCCATCCTCGGCCTGGTCGGCCGTCGCACCGGCTCGATCATGATTGACGGCGTCGAGGCGATCAACCTGCCGCCGCACCGGATTGCCCGGCTCGGCATCGGCTTTTGCCCCGAAGAACGCGGCATCTTCGCCAG
>JANOJR010000633.1:0-19511 GCA_031418855.1 Rubrivivax sp. | reverse complement strand
TGAGTCCTTGGCCAGCCATCGCGCCTGCACAAGCTGGCCGATGTCGCGAAGAGGCGCCAGCCAGGGCCGCTGCCAGTCGATGCCCTGCGCAGGCTTCACCCGCGAAAGCGCACCTTGTTCGGCTGATCGGCGGGCAGCAGCTCAAAGCGGTCAGCGTGCGGCGCGAAGAATTTGGTCGACGACGCGCGTTGGCCCATCAGCCCGGCGTCGCGCAAGCGCTCGGTGGCGATACGCAGTTCCACCAGCTGCCCACGCGCCAATTCAGGCAGGGCGGCGAGGATGGCGATGATGTGGTCGGGCAGGGCCGGTGGCGCCTGCGGTACAGGCGCGGCGGTGGGTGCGTCGACACGCTTGCGCGAACGCGGTGCTTTCTTGGCCACCGGTACGTCGTCGGGCGTGGCCTTGCTTGATGTGCGACGTCGTGGTGCGCTGGCTGCGCGCTCGCCACGCGCGGGCTGCGCGCGGTGGTGCGCCAGCACGGTGTAGTCGTCGTACACGGCCAGCGTCTCGTCACCGGTTTTGCCTTGCTGGCCAAAGCCACGCACGCGGCAACCCTTTTCGCGCAAGCGGCTCACCAGGGGCGCGAAGTCGGAGTCGCTCGACGCAATGGCCACGATGTCGGGCCGCTCGGCCAGCACGAGGTCGAGCGCGTCGACGGCCAACGCGATGTCGGTCGAATTCTTGCCCGCCGCCAGGTTGACCATCGGCTTGATCTGCAAACGCTTGAAGACAGCTTGGTGCTTGAGCGCGCTCTCGGCCGTGCAATAGGCGCGGCGCACGTGCAGCGCGCCGTGCTCGTCGAGCAGCAACTTCACCGTCTGTTCCATCACGTCCACTGAAACGTTATCAGCGTCGATCAACAGCATCACTCGGTCTACCGTCATGTCAGGCTCCAGTTCAATGTCTCGCCGCCGCGCAGCGGCTTGATGACGGCCTGGCCGAAGGGCAAGGTTTCGGGCAAGGTGCGCGGCTCGCGCACCAGGGTCACGTGGCCGGTGTTGCGCGGCAGGCCATAAAAGTCAGCGCCATGAAAGCTGGCAAAAGCTTCGAGCTTGTCGAGCGCGCCCGCCGCTTCAAAGGCTTCGGCATAGAGCTCCAGTGCGGCTGGCGCGGTGAAGCAGCCAGCACCACACACCGACTGCTCTTTGAGTGCGGCCGCGTGCGGTGCGCTATCGCTGCCGAGGAAGAACTTCGTGCTGCCCGAGGTCGCCGCCGCGACCAGTGCGACGCGGTGCACTTCACGCTTCAACACCGGCAGGCAGTAGTAGTGCGGGCGCATGCCGCCCATGAAGAGCGCGTTGCGGTTGTAGAGCAAGTGGTGCGCGGTGAGGGTGGCGGCGGTGTGGGCTCCGGCTGCCGCCACGTACTGCGCGGCTTCACGCGTGGTGATGTGTTCGAACACGACCTTGAGCTCGGGGAAGTCGCGCCGCAGTGGCTGCATCACGCGGTCGATGAACACGGCTTCGCGATCAAAGAGGTCGATGTCGGCGTCGGTGACTTCGCCGTGCACCAGCAGCAGCAAGCCGGCGCGTTGCATGGCTTCGAGTGTCGCGTAGGTTTTGCGGATGTCGGTGACGCCAGCGTCGCTGTTCGTGGTGGCGCCAGCGGGGTAGAGCTTGAGGGCTTTGACGCCCGCGTCTTTGGCGCGAAGAATTTCCTCGGGCGGCGTGATGTCGGTGAGGTACAGCGTCATGAGTGGCGTGAAGTCCATGCCGGCGGGCAGCGCGGCCAGGATGCGCTCACGGTAGCCCAGCGCCTGCGCCGTGGTGGTGATGGGCGGGCGCAGATTGGGCATCACGATGGCGCGTGCGAATTGGCGCGCGCTATGCGGCAAGACGGCGGCCATGGCCTCGCCGTCACGCAGGTGCAGGTGCCAGTCGTCGGGGCGCGTCAGCGTCAAGGTGCGGGGCGTGTAGGGCATGGCTTCATTGTGGCATCGGGCCTGCGGCGCTCACTCTGGCGTTGGCACGCATCATGCGGGTTAGCGTGAGGTTAGCGTGAGGGTTAGCGAGCAGCCTGGGCCGCCGTGCTGAAGTGAAAAATCGCGCCGCATGGACAAGCTCAATGACAAAGGCGTCGTCATCACCGGTGCGGCCTCAGGCATCGGCGAAGCACTGGCGCATGCGCTGGCGGCGCAGGGTGCCAAGCTGCTGCTGTGTGATGTGGACGAAGCGCGCCTGGTGGCCGTGGCGGCGGCCCTCAGCGCCAGCGGCGCGGCGTGCGCGTGGCAAGTTGCCGACGTCGCGCAGCCAGCGCATTGGCAGCAACTTGCCGAGCGCGCGCAGGCCTTGTGGGGGGGCGCCGACATGCTCATCAATAACGCTGGCGTGGCGCTGGTTGCGCCCGCGCTCAGCGTGGACGAGGCCGACGCGCGTTGGCTCATGGAGATCAACTTCTGGGGTGTCTGGCATGGCTGCCGCGCGTTTGCGCCGCAGCTGCGCGCGCGACCCGAGGCCTTGATCGTCAACGTCTCCAGCATCTTTGCCATGGTCTCGATGCCCACGCAGTCGATCTACAACGCTAGCAAGGCAGCAGTTCGCGCCTACAGCGACGCCTTGCGGCTGGAGTTGGCCGACGCATCCGTGGCTGTGCTGTGTGTGCACCCGGGTGGCATCCATACACGCATTGCGCACAACGCGCGCCGGGGCGACATCAGCATGGTGGCCGCCAGCCCCCAGGCACTGGTGGCGCAGTTCGCGCGCATGGCGCCGACCTCGCCTGCCGCGGCCGCGCAAGCCATCGTGCGCGCGATGCAAGCCGGGCGCACGCGGCTCTTGATTGGGGCTGACGCGCGTGTGGCCGACTGGATTTACCGCCTGGTGCCCAGCCGCGCGTCGTCGTGGTTCAGCGCGCTCGCGCGGCGCGAGCGCCGCAAGTTTGAATCGGGACAGACCTGACTCAACGCGCCGCCAGGAACTCCCACAGCGCCTGCGCCACGGGCTTGGTGTGCCGCGCCGCTTCCGGGCGTTCGCGGTAGACGCGTATTTCCATCGTTAGCTCAAAGCTGCCGGCGTCGGCCGCGCGCACCAGATGCTTCGACGCAAGTTCCTTGCGTACTGAGCTCGCGGGCAGGAAGGCCAGACCGTGGCCTTCGAGCGCCATCGCCTTCAGGCCTTCAGCCATGTCGGTCTCAAAAATGGGCTCAAGCAATGCGGCGGTATCGGCTTCTTTGAGGATCAATTCGACCAGCCGCGCCATATAAGCACCCGACGCATAGCTCAACAGCGGCACGCGCTTGGCCCCGTCGCCATTCAGCCGGAATTGCGGCCGGCCTTTGGCATCGGGCCGTGCATAGGGCGCCAGGGTTTCGCTGCCCAGACTCAACATCTCGTAGCGCTCGGTGGCCAATGGCAATGGTTGCGACGGGTGGTGGTAGGCAATCAAGAGATCACAACCGCCTTCGGTCAGGCGCATCACGGCGTCGTGCACATTCAATGCGGTGAGGCGACTCTTGAGCGCGCCAAATCGCGGGCGCAAATCCATCAGCCAATGCGGAAAGAACGTAAACGCCAGCGTGTGCGGCACGGCGAACTCAATCATGTCCTGGCTGGTGGCTTGGTGGCTGCGCATCATGTTGCGCGTGGCCTGCAACGCACCCAGCATGTCCAGCGCCTGGCTGTGCAGGGTTTCGCCAGCGGGCGTCAGCCGAGTTGGGTAGGACGAGCGGTCGACCAGGTCAATGCCGGCCCAGGCCTCAAGCGCTTGAATGCGCCGCGAGAACGCCGGCTGCGTGACATGGCGCAATTGGGCCGAACGCGAGAAGCTCCGCGTTTCCGCCAAGCTGACGAAGTCTTCAAGCCATTTGGTTTCCACGGGTGGCAGTGTATCGGGCCGCGGTGGCGGGCCGGCTAAGTAGATGTCACGCACCTGGCCAGTATCGACACCATACGTATTTGAGGAATTAGCATCGCTGGCAGCGTGAACGAATGACAACGCGATTTCCACAAACTTTGTGATATGGTCGCGCCCGGTTGAATTCACATGAATTCATATGAATTCAGGCCAAGCAAGTCAATTCGATCCTTCTCATTTCAACTAATCACGGTGCCGAAACCCGCCACGTCGAGCGGGACGGGAGTGGACACCATCAGGACACCCCATGAGCAAATCCTACGTAGACATCGTCAAACAAATCGAAGTACTTCAAGCTGAGGCCGAGCGCCTCAAGCATGCCGAAATGGACGGCGTCATCGCCCGCATCAAGGGTGCGATTGCCGCTTATGGCCTGACCGCCGCCGACCTCGGCCTGGGCGCCATGCCCGGCCGCAAGCCCGGCCGCCCTGTGGGCAGTGGCAAGAAGAAGCCCGGCCCCAAGCCCGGCGCCAAGAAGGCTGCTGCGGCGGTCTCGCCTTTCGGCAACACCAGCAAGCCCAGCAAACCCAGCAAGTCCAACAAAGCAGCAAGGTTCCGCGACAACAGTGGCAACGCTTGGGTCGGCCGTGGCCCGCGCCCGCAGTGGCTGCGTGACGCGCTGGCTGCCGGTAAGTCGCTGAAGGACTTCGCGGTCTGAGCTTGATGCTGGCGCTGGCGCCCCTGCCGGTGCGCCAGCGCCAGCTGGCCAACGGCTTGCAGGTGCTGGCCGTGGCCGACACCAGCGCGGCCACCGTGGCCGTGCAGATGTGGTACCGCGTGGGCGGCAAGAACGACCCGCCGGGCCGCTCTGGCTTTGCGCATCTGTTTGAACACATGATGTTCAAGCGCACGCGCCACCTCGCCAGCGAAGCCTTTGATCGCCTCACCGAAGACGTGGGCGGGCAAAACAATGCCTATACCTCGGAAGACCTCACGGTCTACCAAAACGAGGTGCCGCCCAACCACCTGGAGCGGCTGCTGTGGGCGGAAGCCGAGCGCCTGTCTAACCTTCAAGTCGAACAGACGCACTTCGACAGCGAACGCTCGGTGGTGAAGGAGGAATTTCGCCAGGGCGTGCTGGCCGACCCGTATGGGCGGCTCTTCCACGCGCTGCCGACGCTGAACTATGAGCGCCACCCTTACCGCCGCCCGGTGATCGGCAACATTGGCGACCTGAACCGCGCCACGCTCGCTGAAGTGCGCGCCTTCCACGCCACCTGGTACCGCTGCGACAACGCCACGCTGGTGGTGGCGGGTGACTTTGAGCCGGCGCAACTTGACGTGTGGGTTGATCGTTATTTTGCAGGCCTGGCGCGGCCCGGCACGGCCTTGCCTCGGTTGACGACGACCGAGCCGCTGCGGCGCGCCGACAAGCGCGTGAGCTTGCGAGCACCCAATGTGCCGCTGCCAGCTGTGGCGCTGCTCTGGCAGGGGCCTGCGCTGACGCATCACGACGCCGCAGCCCTGCGCGTGGCCTCGGCGCTGTTGTCGGCGGGTGAGTCTTCGCGCATGAACGAGGCTTTGGTCTATCGCCAGCAGCTGGCGCAAACGGCGGGCTTTGCGGCCGAGCTCAGCGCCGACGCCGGCATGCTGGTGGCCTACGCCATCGCCGCGGGCAAGGCCTCGCTGGCGAACATCGAGCGTGCGCTACTGACCGAGATTTCGCGTCTGGCGCGTGGGCCCGTGACGGAGGCCGAGCTCGACAAGGTGCGCACGCAGCTGCTCACCGCCGCCCTCGTGCGCCGGCAAACGCCCGCCGGGCTGGCGGCAGCACTTGGGCAGGCGCTGGTCTTGCACGGCGACGTGCGCCAGGCCGAGCGCGAATTGCCTGAGCTTCAGGCCGTCACCGCCGCCGATGTCTCGCGCGTGTTGCAGCGCCATGTGCTGGGCAGCAAGCGCATCACCGTGCACTACCTCAAGCAAGGCTGAAGCATGCAGCGTAGGCGCTGGCTGGGTTGGGGCATGGCGGGCAGCGCACTCGTGGGTTGGGCACCGCGCTCGCTGCGTGCGGCCACACCGGGCATCGATGCGCCGCCCGAGCCGGGCGCGCCACCGCCTTTGCGCGTGCCCACGGTGCAGGGCCAGCGTTTGGCCAATGGGCTGCAAGTGCTGGTCGTGACGCGGCCCGGCCTGCCCTTGGTGACGGCCGTCTTGCACCAGCGCGCCGGACGCGAGGCCGACCCGCCTGGCCTGGCAGGCCTGGCCGCACTCACCGCCGCCTTGCTGCCCAAAGGCGCATCGCGTGGCGACAGCCAGCGCTCGGCCACCGAGATTGCGCGCGAGGCCGAAACGCTGGGCAGCGCGCTGGACGTCAACACCGGCTGGCAGCAGGCCAACCTGGCCATGACGGTGACGACGCCGAAGCTGGCCGCCGCGCTGGACTTGATGTCCGACCTGGTGCGTGCGCCGATCTTTGAAGCCACTGAACTGGAGCGCCAGCGTGCGCAGATGCTCGACGCGCTGCGCGTGAGCATGGCCGCACCCGGTGATGTCGCCGCGATGGCCGCGCGCCGTGCCTATTGGGGCGCCAGTGCCTATGGCGCGTCGGCCACTGCGGCGAGCCTGGCGCGCATCAAGCGCGAGCCATTGCTGTCCTTTCATCTTGAGCGTTATCAACCCGACCAGGCGGTGCTGGTGCTGGCCGGCGACATCAGCATCGACGCGGCACTCTTGATGGCCACACGTAGCTTCGGCAGCTGGCAGGGCAAGGCCACCGCGCTGGCCTTGCCGGCGCCAGCGCACAGCAGCGACGCGGCCACGGTCTTGATCGACATGCCCGGCAGTGGCCAAAGTGGTGTGGCGCTGGTGGCACCGTTCGCGGCGGTCATCGACGCAGAGCACCGCATTGCCGAGGTCGCCGCCGCCGTGCTCGGCGGTGGCTACTCGGCGCGGCTGAACCAGGAGATCCGCATCAAGCGCGGGCTGAGTTACGGCGCCTTTGGCGGGGGTGAGTCGCAGCGCAGCGGCGGCATGTTCAGCGCGCAGGTGCAGACCGACCACCCCAACGCCGCGCAGGTGGCCGCACTCATGCGCGAGCTGGTGCTAGGCGTGGCGCGCGAGAGCCTGCCGCGCGCCGAGCTGCTGGCGCGCCAGGCCACGCTGGTGGGCGGCTTCGCGCGCCAGCTGGGCACCACGGCGGGGCTGGCGGCGATGGTCGCGAGCAGCTGGCTCCAGGGCCGGCCACTCGATGCACTGGCGCGCTATGCCGACGAGGTCATGGCCGTGACGCCCGAGCAGGTGCGCGACTACGCGGCGCGGTACTGGACGGCGGCAGCGCTGCGCACCGTCGTCAGCGGCGACCTCAAGGCGGCAATGGCGTCGGCCACAGCATGGCCTGCCGACGCGCGGCGCGTGCGCTTGAGTGCTTTGGACCTGGACAGCGACAGCTTGGGCGCCGTGCCGCCAGCCACGCCGCGCTGAGCGGCTGGGCCTCATCAGCCCTGGTCGGCCACCCGAAGAGGTGATTGACAAAACACCGATCTCGGGCGGATGCTGCGCCCCTCGGAGTGGTCTCCGATGCAAGGAGTCTCAATATGTCATTGACCTTGAAGGATTGGAGTTTGAAAGCGGGTGTGGCGTTGGCGGCGATGACACCGTGGTTGGCCTGGGGGCAGCCTTGTGGGCCCAACTGTGAAGTCCCCGAACCCGGCAGCTGGGCCCTGGTGACGCTGGCGGCCGTGGTCGCCGGCATCGTGATGCACCGCCGGCACAAATAGTCTGCAGAAGCACCACGAAAAAGCCGCCTCAGGGGCGGCTTTTTCGTGGTCGCGAGCGTCAGCGCTGCGGCGTCAAATCGCCACCACCTGGCGCACCGCGTGCTGCCATTGCCCCATCAATTCGGCCGCACGCTCACGCGGCATCGCAGGCTCGAAGCGCCGCTGCACGCGCCACTGCGCCGCCAGCTCGTCCAGGCCGCTGTACACACCCGTGGCCAGGCCGGCCAGATAGGCCGCGCCCAAGGCCGTGGTTTCGGTGACCGCAGGCCGCACCACCGGGATGCCCAGCAAGTCGGCCTGGAACTGCATCAAGAGGTCGTTCACGCAAGCACCACCGTCCACGCGCAGCTCAGTGACCGCGCCGGTGTCGGCAACCATGGCCTGTAAAAGTGCGGCACTCTGAAAGGCAATGCTCTCCAGCGCCGCGCGCGCGATATGGGCCATGGTGCTGCCGCGCGTCAGCCCGAGGATGGCGCCGCGCGCGTCGGCACGCCAATAGGGCGCGCCCAGACCGGTGAAGGCCGGCACCATCATCACGCCGCCGCTGTCGGCCACGCTCTCGGCCAGGGCCTGCACCTCGCTGCTGCTGCGGATGGCGCTCAAGCCGTCACGCAGCCACTGCACCACCGCGCCGCCGATGAAGACGCTGCCTTCGAGCGCGTACTCGGGCGTGGCGCCGGGCTGCGCGGCGGCCGTGGTGATGAGGCCGTGCGTGGAGTTGTGGAACTCCGTACCCGTGTGCATGAGCATGAAGCAGCCCGTGCCGTAGGTATTCTTCGCCAGCCCGGCTTTGAAGCAGGCTTGTCCGAAGAGGGCAGCTTGCTGGTCGCCGGCAACACCGGCAATCGCGATCGGCGCACCGAAATGTTCAGCATCGGTCTCACCGTAGACGTGGCTAGACGGGTGCACGCTGGGCAGCAGGCTGCCCGGCACATGCAGCAGCTTCAAAAGCTCGGGGTCCCAGGCGTTGTGGCGGATGTCAAAGAGCATCGTGCGCGAGGCGTTGCTCACGTCGGTGGCGTGCACGCGCCCGCCCGTGAGCTTGTAGATGAGCCAGCTGTCGACGGTGCCGAAGGCGAGGTCACCTTGCGCGGCCAAGATGTGCGCGCCGCTCACATGGTCAAGGATCCAGCGCAGCTTGGTCGCCGAGAAGTACGCATCGACCACGAGGCCGGTGCTTTGCCGGATGGTCTGGGCGTGGCCACGCTCACGCAGTTGCGCGCACAGCGGCTCGCCGCGGCGGTCTTGCCAGACTATTGCCGAGTGGATGGGCTGGCCCGTGCGTCGATTCCACACCACCGTGGTTTCGCGCTGGTTGGTGATGCCAATGGCGCGGATGTCGTGCGCTTTGAGCCCCGCTTTGGCCAGCGCCTCTTGTGCCGTGGCAAGCTGGCTCTGCCAGATCTCGTTCGGGTCATGTTCGACCCAGCCCGGCTGCGGAAAGTGCTGGCGGAATTCACGCTGAGCCATGGCCACGATGTGGCCCTGCGAGTCGAAGACGATGCTGCGTGAACTGCTGGTGCCCTGGTCCAGGGCCAAGAGGTAGGTCATGGCGCGCTCCGGCTGACGGTGTTGGGGCAAAGGCTAACGCAAGCGCATGCCTTGGCCGCCCTTCACCGATCACGTCGGGATGTCGTCAGCAGGCGCGGTATGCCCGCGCAGGCCACTTTGCTGGCCGCATTCGCGCCGCGTCGCCGTCCGGCAAGCACGGGCCTTACGCGTAGGCCGACCTTGGCACAGCCATCGTTTGCGGCGTTGAGGTCGCCGCGCAGTTCGTCAAGCTGGCCAGGCAGGCGTAGCCACACGACGCACCTTGCGCCGGCACGCACCCATTTTTCGCGGCGACGGGCCGCCGGCTATCACTTCGCCACTGCCTCGCTGGCAATCCACTCGTCGATGCTGCGCGCCAATGTGGACAGCGGCAGCGCGCCTTGGTCGAGCACGGCGTTATGAAAGCGCCGCAGATCGAACCGCGCACCCAGCTTGGCCTTGGCGTGGTCGCGCAGCTCGATGATCTTGAGCTTGCCGATGGTGTACGACAGCGCCTGCGCCGGCAGCGAGATGTAGCGGTCCACCTCGCTCTCGACGAACTCGCGGTCCACACCCGTGCGTTCGACCATGAAGTCGATCGCCTGCTGGCGCGTCCAGCCCATCGTGTGCAGCCCCGTGTCGACCATCAAACGCGCGGCACGAAGGGCCTGCCACTGCAGGTAGCCGAAGCGGCTGTGCGGGTCGGTGTACAGGCCGAGTTCAGGCCCCAGCGTCTCGGCGTAGAGCGCCCAGCCTTCGCTGTAGGCCGTGAAGCCAGCGTTGCGGCGAAAGTCGGGCAGGCCACGCAGCTCGATGGCGCGCGCGCTTTGCAGATGGTGTCCTGGGTTGGCCTCGTGTGCGACCAGGCTTTCCATGGCCCAGATCCGGCGCTTGTCCAGTGCCGTGACGTTGGCAAAGAATTGCCCGGCGCGGCTGCCGTCTTGCGGCGGGCCGCTGTAGTACTCGGCGGCGTTGCCCAGGTGTGCGGGCATGGGAGAGATGGCAAACGGTGCACGTGGCAATTCGGCAAAGAGTTTGGGCAACTCGCCGTCGATGCGCTTGGCGATGTCGCGGTAGCCGCTCAGCAGCGCCTCGCCGCTCTTGTGGAAGAAGCGCGGGTCGCTGGTGAGGTAGGCCACGAATTGCGCGAAGTTGCCGTCGAACTTCGTTTCACGCATCACGGCTTCCATCTCGCCGCGCAGGGCTGTCAGTTCACTTTGGCCGATAGCATGGATCTGCGCTGGCGTGAGTTTCGTGGTGGTGGCACTTTCGACGAGCTTGGCGTAGACATGCGCGCCTTGCGGGTAGTTGGCATAAGCGCCGTCGAGCTTGGACTGCGGCAGTACCTCATCCGCCACGAACGCACGTAGCTTGCGCATGGCCGGCAGCACGTGGCGCGTGATGGCCTCGCGGCCGCGTGCATGCACGGCCTGGCGTTCGGCGTCGCTCAGGCTGCGCGGCAGTTTGTCGAAGGGCGCGAAGTAGGGGCCCTTATGGACATCGTCGGCGAGCTGCCCGTCGATCTGGCTGAGCACACGTTCGAGCACGCTCTTGGGCGGCACCCAGCCTGCTGCCACAGCAATCTTCAGGCTGGCGATTTCCTGGTCCAGCCGCAACGGAAAGGCTTCGAAGCGTTTGAAGAGCTGCTCGATGCGTTCGGGGCTGTTCACGGGCACGGCTTGCAAGAGCCCCGAGAAGCCTGTTTGGGAGCCCCACAGTGAGCGCAGGCTCATGCGGCGGAAGCCCTCGAAGGGCCATATCGCCATGTCTTGCTCAAGCATGTCGACAAACATGTCGAGCGAGACGCGGTCGGTGCCGCCCAGGGCCTCACGCTTCACGGCCTGCGCGGCGGCCAACCACTCGCGTGTCTTGGCTTCGCTCAGCGCGCGGCCGGCGGGGGAAGCGTCGGAGAAGCGGTCACCAAAGCGGTGGTCACCGCGCCAGGTGGCCCACTCGGGGTAGAGGCTGGCGGTTTCTTCCCAATAACGCGCAAAGAGAGCGTGCAGGGCTGTGGCCTGGCTGGCATCGGCGGCGCTTGGTGGCGTGCCTTGCGCGCCAGCGGGCGCGGTGGCGGCCGTGGCCAGGCACAAGGTCAGGGCGAAGAGGCTTGTGCGTAACAACATGGCAGCGTGGCTCGAATCAATGAACGGCCTGAATTGTCGACGACACTGCCGGCCATGCCGCACCGCGCCGCGCTCATCACAGGCACTGCTTTCGCCCTCGCCGCCGGCCTCATCTGGGGCCTGGTCTTCATCGTGCCCACGCTGCTGCCGGGCTACCCGGCCGCGCTGCTGAGTGTGGGTCGCTACCTCGCCTTTGGCCTCATCGCGCTGCCGCTGGCCTGGCTGGACCGCGCGCGCATCGCGCAGCTCACACGCGCCGACTGGCTCGAAGCGGCCAAGCTCTCGCTGGTGGGCAACCTTGTCTACTACCTCTTTCTCGCCGCCGCCATTCAGCACGCTGGCGGGCCGCTGCCCACCGTCATCATCGGCACGCTGCCCGTGGTGATTGCCATCAGCTCCAACCTGCGTGACGGCGCGCGCGACGGCGTGCTGCGCTGGCGTGAGCTGGCGCTGCCGCTGGCCGTCATTGCCGCCGGTATCGCGCTGGTGAACCACAGTGAGCTGGCGCAGCTGCAGCAAAACCCGTCAGCAGACTTTGGGCGTTATGCGCTCGGCGCGCTGCTGGCCGTGGGTGCTGTGGCCTGCTGGACCTGGTACCCGATACGCAATGCCGACTGGCTGCGCGCGCATGGCGAGCGTTCACCCAGCACCTGGGCCACCGCGCAAGGCTTGACGACCCTGCCGCTGGCCCTGCTGGGCTACGCGGCGCTGTGGCTGTTCAGCGCCATCGGCGTGCAGGGCCTGGCCATGCCCTTGGGCCCCGACCCGACGCGTTTCATCGCCTTGATGCTGGTGCTGGGCCTGCTCGCGTCGTGGCTGGGCACGCTATGCTGGAACGAGGCCAGCCAGCGCCTGCCCACCACGCTCACCGGCCAGCTTATCGTCTTCGAAACGCTGGCCGCGTTGGCCTATGCTTTCGCCTTGCGTGGCACGTGGCCTGACGCGACCAGCGCGCTGGGCATCGGTTTGCTGGTGCTGGGCGTGATCGGCGCGCTGCGCTTGCGGCCGCAACGGGTGGTGCCCGCCGTACCCGCCCATGCGCCTTGACGTGCCCACACGGCTTCAATACAGGAGAGCAGCCATGAGCCAAGCTCAAGTCTTTCGCCTCACCGCTTTCGCAGCGGCCGCCTTTCTGAGTGCTTCTGTGCTGGCACAGACGCAGCCGCAAAGCCCGCCCAAAGCGCAGGCCTGGATCGATGTCGCCACCTTCAGCGGTATGGGCATGCCCATGGGCGCTGGCGCCAACCCCATGGCCGCGTTGGGTGGCTTGTTCGGCGGCGGCAGCGCTGCGAAGAACACCTTCGGCCAGACGCGCAGCATGGCCGCCGGCCGCTGGGTCGATGCCACGGTGCTGGTGCGCGCCAACCCCGCGCTGGCCGAAGCCGGCTGGGCCGTGCCCGAGAGCTTCATGCGCCCGGCGCTGAAGCTGCTGGCGCCCGAGACGCGCGAGCGTGTACCTGACGAGCCTGATGACAAGCCCATCGAGCGTGATGTCGAAAAGCCGCGCGGCAAGCTGCTGATGTACTGGGGCTGCGGCGCCGCCGTGCGCGCCGGCCAGCCCAAGGTGCTCGACATGGCCAGCGCCACCGCCGCCGATCTCGGCCGCTTCTTCGTCAGCCGCAGCAGCACCAGCCGTGGTGCGCATGCCAGCGCTGGGCGGCCGCTGTGGCCTAACACGCAAGATGCGCGCATGGTGCCGGCCGGCGCCAGCCTTGCCGGCGAGCACCGCTTTACGGGGGCCGGTGTGCCCGACAACTTCCGCTTCCAGATTCCAGCGGCGCAAGACCTGATGCCGGCGCTGACGCTGAGCCAGAAAGCCAACGCCGGCGCCACCGAGCTGGGTTGGAGTGCGGCGGCCAGCGCGCGCGCCTATTTCGTCGCGGCGATGGGTGCGGGTGCGGGTGGGCGCGAAGAGATGGTGCTGTGGACGTCCAGCGAGTTGCCCGACACCGGCTTTGGCCTGGCCGACTACCAGACCAACGTGGCCATCGACCGCTGGCTTGGCGAGCGCGTGCTGCTCAACCTGTCGACCACGCAATGCACCGTGCCGGCGGGCGTTTTCACTGGCGGCGGCGCGATGCTGCGCCTGGTGGCCTACGGCAGCGAGTTGAACCTGGCCTACCCGCCGCGCCCGAGCGACGTGCGCCAGCGCTGGGACCCGGAGTGGGCCGTCAAGCTGCGCGTCAAGTCCGTCACCAGCGGCATGCTGTGCATGGAAGACATGGCGGGCATGCAAGGTGGCCGACCCGGGGCCGAGGCCAAACCCGAAGAAGCCGCCAAGCCCAAGCCGCTGGACCTGCTGCGCGGCATTCTGGGCCGCTGAGCCTCGCCTACAGCAGCTGCGGCCGGTCAGGCAACTCGTTGGGGTTGCCCTGGCCCGTGGTGAGGGGGAAGTGCCGGGTCAGCGCGTCATTCACGCGCGCGATGGCCTGCATCAAACCGGCTTCAAATTGCCCGGCGCGAAAGGCGTCGCGCATGTCCGACATCACCGCGTCCCAATGGGCTTGCGGCACATGGCGCGCCAGGCCGCGGTCGGCCACGATCTCGATGGCGTGGTCGGCCAGCAGCAGGTAGATCAGCACGCCGTTGTTGTGCTCGGTGTCCCACACGCGCAGCTTGCCGAACATCGTGATGGCGCGCGCGCGGGCTTGCAGGTCACGCCACAGGTACGACAGCGGCAGGCTGGCTTCGACCAGCACGCGGATCTCGCCACTGTGCAGCGCTTCGCTCTGCGCCACGCGGGCTTGCAGGCGCGCCAGCGCGGCGGCGTCGAGCGCGCGCGCAGCGTCACGTTCGTCGAGCCAGCGGTGTTTCAGCAGACGTTTGAGATTCATCGCTTCAGCACTCCACCGCTACCAGTCGCCGGAAGCGCCGCCGCCACCGAAGTCACCACCACCGCCGGACGAGAAGCCGCCCCCGCCACCGCCGCCACCACCACTGCCCCAACTGCCAGCGCCGAAGCCACCCGCGCCAGCACCGCCCCAAGTGCCGCGTGAGCTGCCGCGCGCCAGGCGTTGCGCCGCCGCACCCACACCAAGCAGACCCACGACGATGAGCGTCACGACACCGGCCGCCACGCTCAGCAGCACGCTCTGGCTGAACCACCAGGCCAGCGCACCCGCGCCGCCCGAGGTCAACACGCTGCCGAGCTTGCGGCCGAAGACGCGCGTGATGACGGTAGCGGCCACGGGCACGGCGATGAAGAGAAAGAGCCCCAGGTCTTCGAGGTTCAGGCCTTTGAGCAGGTCCTGCGCGCCGCCTGACCCACGCGCGCTGGGCGTGGGCAAACCTTCACCGCCAATACGTGCGTCGAGCTGCGTGATGGCCGCACTCAGGCCGCCGGCGTAGTCACCGGTGCGGAACGCCGGCTTCATCGCCCGGTCGATGACCTGGCGCGCGGCCAGATCAGGCACCGCGCCTTCGAGCGCCTTGGCGACTTCGATGCGCACATGGCGGTCGCTCTTGGCCACGACGATGAGCAGACCGTCGCCGACGTTGCGCCGGCCGATCTTCCAGGCCTCGCCCACGCGCTGCGCGTACGAGGCCACGTCTTCGGGCTGGGTGCTGGCAACCATCAGCACCACCAGCTGCGCGCCGCGCTTGGCCTCCAGCGCGGCGAGCTGGGTGTCGAGCGCGCTGAGCTGGGCGGGTGTGAGCGTGGCGGTCTGGTCGATGACGCGCGCGCTCAGGGCGGGCACGGGCAGCACGTCTTGCGCCAGGGCAGGGCTTGACGTCAGCCCCAAGACAAGAAGTGCTAACGTTTGAAATACGAGCATCCAGACGACCAGCCTGGCGCGCAGCAGCGTCATGGCGTGTTCAGCTTTGTTCCCGCCGTGTGGCGCTACTTCGACGCCGCGGGCGCGGCCGGTGCGGCCTTGTCGAAGCTCACCGCCGGCGGCGCGCTGATGGCCGCTTCATTGGCCACCGTGAAGCTGGGCTTGATGTCGTAACCCATGACCATGGCCGTCAGGTTGGTGGGCAGGCTGCGTACCTTGACGTTGTATTCGGCTACCGTCTTGATGTAGCGGTTGCGTGCCACGGTGATGCGGTTCTCCGTCCCTTCAAGCTGCACACGCAGGTCTTGAAAACCCTGGTTGGCCTTGAGGTTGGGGTACTGCTCGCTGACCACCAAGAGGCGCGACAGCGCACCCGACAGCTCGCCCTGCGCGGCCTGGAATTTCTGGAAGGCTGCCGGGTTGTTCACCAGCTCGGGCGTGGCCTGAATGCTGGTGGCACGGGCGCGCGCTTCAATCACTTTGGTCAGCGTCTCTTGCTCAAAGTTGGCCTCGCCTTTGACGGTGGCCACGATGTTGGGGATGAGGTCGGCGCGGCGCTGGTACTGGTTGACAACTTCGCTCCAGCCGGCCTTGACTTCTTCGTCAAGACGCTGGAAGTCGTTGTAGCCGCAGCCGCTCAGGGCCAGCGCCGTAGCGGCGGTGGCCAGCCAAAGGGTCCAACGGCGTGACTTCATGGCGTGCATCGTGATCCTCCATTCATGGGCCGCGCATGGTACGCGCCGCCATCACGTGGGGCGTGACAATGGCGTTTCAAGGAGGCGCATGGCCAAGGATTTGTTGACCTCGGTCATGCAAGGTGGTGCTGGTGCAGCGCCAGCGGCCACGCCTCAAGGCACGGCGCTGGTCTTGGTCGGTGCTGGCGGCTTGCTGGGCTCGGCACTGCTGGCGCAGGCGCTGGCCGATGGGCGACTGGCCAGTGTGCAGGCGCTGGTGCACGCGCCGCTGGGCAGCTCCGTGCGTGGGCTGCGCCCGGTGCTGGCACCCACGCCGCAACGACTGCGTGTGCAGGCCGATTGCGCCGTCATCTCCTTTGAGCGCGCGCGCCACAGCAATGGCCGCGACGACGTTTTCGTCATGCCTGATGCGGCGCATCTGCTGGCCTGGGCCACGGCACTGCGCGCCTGCGGCGTCAGCCAACTCGTGGTGGTGGTACCGCATTCGGCGGCACTCTTGCCGGGTGCGCTCAAGGCCGGTTTTGCGACCCATGACGAAGCGGCGGTGGCCGCACTCGGTTTTGGGCAGCTGGTCTTGCTGCGCGCGGCCGACCACGGCGCACCAGCCGACGCTGCCACCAGCTGGCCGGCGCGCTTTGCCGCGTGGTGGCTGTCGCAACTGCGCTGGATGGTGCCGCCCTCGCAGCAACCGGTGCGAGCGCAGCGCTTGGCCGCGCTGGTTATCGAGCTCGCTCAGCTTCTGCGCCGCGCCCCTGAGGGCACGCGTGTGCTGCCACCCGAGCTGATGTCGCAAGCGGCCGCGCACGGCAACGCGCGCGCGGTGCTGGACGATTGGCTGCATCACCGTCACGTGCAGGCGGTTCACGTCGCGCCGGGATAATCCCCAGCATGTTTGCCCCCCTCCTCAACGACACCTTCCTGCGCGCCTGCCTGCGCCAGCCCACCACGCACACGCCCGTATGGCTGATGCGCCAGGCCGGGCGCTACCTGCCCGAGTACCTGGCCACCCGCGCCAAGGCCGGCAACAGCTTCATGGCGCTGGCCACCAATGTGCAGTACGCCACCGAGGTGACGCTGCAGCCACTTGAGCGCTGGCCGCTGGACGCGGCGATTCTCTTTTCCGACATCCTCACCGTGCCCGACGCCATGGGCCTGGGCCTGAGCTTTGGTGTGGGTGAAGGCCCGCGTTTTGCCACGCCGGTGCGCACCGAGGCCGATGTCGACGCGCTTCGCGTGCCCGACCTCAACAAGCTGCGCTATGTCTTCGACGCGGTGAGCTCGATTCGCCACGCGCTGCAAGGGCGCGTGCCCTTGATCGGCTTTGCCGGCAGCCCCTGGACGCTGGCGTGCTACATGGTCGAAGGCGCCGGATCGTCAGACTACCGGCTGGTGAAGACCATGCTCTACGCGCGGCCCGACTTGATGCACCGTGTATTGGCGGTGAACGCCGACGCCGTCGCGGCCTACCTCAACGCCCAGATCGACGCCGGCGCGCAGGCTGTGATGCTGTTCGACTCCTGGGGCGGCGTGCTCGCCGACGGCGCCTTCCAGGCCTTCAGCCTGCACTACACACGCCGCGTACTGGCGGCCTTGCAGCGTGAGAAAGACGGCCGGCGCATCCCGCACATCGTCTTCACCAAAGGCGGCGGGCCTTGGCTCGCCGAGATTGCCGACAGTGGCGCCGACGTCGTTGGCCTGGACTGGACGAGCGACATCGCCCGGGCCCGCGCCTTGGTGGGCGACAAAGTGGCGCTGCAAGGCAACCTCGACCCGAACGTGCTGTTCGCGCCGCCCGAGGTGGTGGCGCGCGAAGCGGTGGCGGTGCTGGAGCGTTTTGGCCCGCCGCAGCGCGCCGACGGCGGCTGGGACGGCCACATCTTCAACCTGGGCCACGGCATCAGCCAATTCACCCCACCCGAGCATGTCAGCGCCCTGGTTCATGCCGTGCATGAGCATTCACTTCGCCAGCGGGCGGCGTGATGCCGCACTGTCTGGCCACTCGCCAAAAGTGCCACCTTGGCGGCCGACCCAGCTTGACTTGTCCCCACTTTTGCGGCAGCACCTGAAGTGCTGCGTCGCACCACCAAAGTATCGACTCTGACCCCAATCAAGTCGTCTAAGTGCTTGATTTTGAAGGGGTGCCGGGCCTGCTGCGAAATCGTGCAACACAAGCGGACTTGCGCTGAATCAAGCACTTGGCGGTGCTGACCGCCACTTACCCACAAGCTTATCCACAGTTCCCGTGGGCAACTCGGAAAGTCGTTTTTGATCATGGGCTTAGCCGCTTTCTTTGAAGTGTTCCCGAGGAACTGTGTGCAAGTTCACAGAGCCCCGCTGTGAGCGCTGAACAGCTCATCACGGTGGCGGTGGAGACGCCACTGCACTCTGCGGTGGGCGGCTTGTTGAGCTACCTGAGTGAGCAGCCGCTCGCGCCGGGGACCTTGGTCTCCGTGCCGCTGGGGCGGCGCGAGGTGCCGGGCATCGTGTGGGACGCCGCACCCGGCGACATGCCAGCGCTGGCGGCGTCGCAGCTCAAGCCCATCAAGCAGGTGCTGGCCGCACTCCCGCCGCTGCCCAAAGCCTGGCGCGAGCTGGTGGCGTTTGCGGCCGGCTACTACCAGCGCGGCGTGGGCGAGGTGGCGCTGGCGGTGCTGCCGCCCGAGCTGCGAAAGCTCGACGACGCGGCGATTCAGCGGCGCACGCAGCGCTGGCTTCTTGAAGCGCTGGTGGTGGACGCCACCGCCGCGCCCGAGCGCCCCGAGCTGTCGACTGAGCAAGCCGCCGCGCTGGCCACGTTTGAAGCCGCCAGTGCAGGCGTGACGCTGCTGCACGGCGTGACCGGCAGTGGCAAGACCGAGGTCTACCTGCGAGCTGTGGAGCGTGTGCTTGAAGCGGGCCAGCAAGCGCTGGTGCTGGTGCCGGAGATCAACCTCACGCCGCAGCTCGAAGCGCGTTTCGCCAAGCGCTTTCCGCGTCATGTGCTCGTGAGTCAACACAGTGGCCTGACGCCCGCGCAGCGGCTGCGCCACTGGCTGCTGGCGCACGTGGGCCGCGCGCACATCGTGCTGGGCACTCGCCTGGCCGTGTTCGCGTCGATGCCCTGCCTGGGTTTGATCGTGGTCGACGAAGAACACGACCCCTCGTTCAAGCAGCAAGACGGCGCGCGCTACTCGGCGCGCGACATCGCCGTCTATCGCGGTCGGCTGGAAAACGCGCCGGTGTTGCTGGGCTCGGCGACACCTTCGCTAGAGACTTGGGCCCACGCTCAAAGTGGACGTTATCAACTTGCCACCCTGGCCCAGCGTGTGGCTGACGGCGCCATGCCACGTGTGCGCATCTTCGACATGGGCACCTTGCCCAAAGGCGGTGGTGTGAATACCGTGCTGGCGCCGCCGCTGGTGGCGGCGATTGCCGAGCGCATCGAGCGCGGCGAGCAGAGCCTCTTGCTGCTGAACCGCCGCGGCTATGCGCCGGTGCTGCACTGCACCGCTTGCCCGTGGAAAAGCGGCTGCGCGCATTGCACGGCCTGGCGTGTCTTCCACAAAGTTGACCGTACGCTGCGCTGCCACCACTGCGGTTTTACCGAGCGCGTGCCACGCGCCTGCCCCGAGTGCGGCAACCTCGACATCGCGCCCATGGGGCGCGGCACCGAAAAGCTCGAAGAGCAGATCGCCGAGTTACTTCCTAAGGCCCGAGTGGCGCGCATTGACGCCGACAGCACACGCTTGCAAGGTGCGCTCGAAGAGCAGCTTGCGGCTGTGCACGCTGGTGAGGTTGACGTGCTCGTCGGCACGCAAATGGTCGCCAAAGGCCACGACT
>JANOJR010000632.1:0-3182 GCA_031418855.1 Rubrivivax sp. | reverse complement strand
GCTCGACAACAGCGGCCGGCGCATCGTCGTCGACCCCGTCACGCGCATCGAAGGGCACTTGCGCATCGAGGTCAATCTCGACGACAAGAACGTCATCCGCAATGCCGTCTCGACGGGCACGATGTGGCGCGGGCTGGAGGTCATCCTCAAAGGCCGCGACCCACGCGACGCCTGGGCTTTTGTCGAACGCATCTGCGGTGTTTGCACGGGCGTGCACGCGCTGGTCTCGGTGCGTGCGGTGGAAGACGCGCTGAAGATCAAGATCCCCGACAACGCCAACATCATCCGCAACCTGATGCACGCCACGCTCTACGCGCAGGACCATCTGGTGCACTTCTATCACCTGCATGCGCTGGACTGGGTCGACGTGATCAGCGCGCTGAAGGCCGACCCGAAGAAGACCTCAGAGCTGGCCCAAAGCATCAGCAGCTGGCCGATGTCGTCGCCGGGTTACTTTCGCGACCTGCAAACGCGGCTGAAGAAGTTTGTCGAGTCGGGGCAACTCGGCCCCTTCCGCAATGGCTACTGGGGCCACCCGGCCTACAAGCTGCCGGCCGAGGCCAACCTGATGGCGGTGGCGCATTACCTTGAAGCGCTGGACTTCCAGAAAGAGATCGTGAAGATCCAGACCATCTTCGGCGGCAAGAACCCGCACCCGAATTGGCTGGTCGGCGGCGTGCCTTGTTCGATCAACTTAGAGGCCACCGGCGCCGTGGGTGCCATCAACATGGAGCGGCTGAACATGGTGTCGAAGATCATCGACGACACCATCAACTTCATCGACCAGGTCTACGTTCCCGACCTGCTGGCCATCGCCTCGTTCTACAAAGACTGGGGCGCCATCGGCGGGGGCATTTCCAGCCAGAACCTGTTGGCCTTTGGCGACTTTCCCGACATCACTGGCGACGACAGCAACAAGAGTTTGTTGATGCCGCGCGGCGCCATCTTGAACGGCAAGCTGTCCGAGGTGCTGCCGGTGGACTTGAAGGACCCGGCGCAGATCCAGGAATTCGTCGGCCACAGTTGGTACAAATACGCCGACGAAAGCAAAGGCCTGCATCCTTTCGACGGCGTGACCGAGGCCAACTTCGCGCTCGGGCCCAAGACCAAGGGCACCAAGACCGCCATCGACGAGATCGACGAAAACGCCAAGTACTCGTGGATCAAGTCACCACGCTGGCGCGGCCACGCCATGGAAGTCGGGCCGCTGGCGCGCTACGTCATCGGCTACGCCATGGGCCGCGCCGAATTCAAGGAGCCGGTGGACATGGTGCTGAAGAAGCTCGACGTGCCGCTGACTGCACTCTTTTCCACGCTGGGCCGCACGGCTGCGCGTGGGCTCGAATGCTCGTGGGCGGCGCACAAGATGCGCACCTTCTTCGACAAGCTGATGGTCAACCTCAAGGCCGGCAACTTTGCCACCGCCAACATCGACAGCTGGGAGCCCGCCACCTGGCCGGCCACCGCTCAAGGTGCCGGTTATTGCGAAGCGCCGCGGGGCGCGTTGGGCCACTGGATCAAGATCAAAGACACCAAGATCGACAACTACCAGTGCGTGGTGCCAACGACCTGGAACGCCGGGCCGCGCGACGCCAAGAACCAGATCGGCGCGTATGAGGCGGCGCTGATGAATACGGTGATGGCCAAGCCCGACGAGCCGCTGGAGATCCTGCGCACCATCCACAGCTTCGACCCCTGCCTGGCCTGCGCCAGCCATGTCATCTCGCCAGCGGGTGAAGAGATCACCCGCGTCACCATCCGCTGACGGGGGTTGCCGTCATGACCACACAACCAAACACGCACGCCGCGAAGCTGTTCCCGGTCTACGTCTGGCAGGTACCGGTGCGCATCTGGCACTGGGTGATGGCGCTGTGCATGGTGGTGCTGGCCATCACCGGCTACCTCATCGGTTCGCCGCCGCCCTCGGTGGGTGGCGAGGCCGTGCACAGCTTCTGGTTTGGCACCATCCGCTTCGCGCATTTCGCTGCGGCCTACCTCTTCGCGATAACGTTTTTGTTACGCGTGCTCTGGGCCATCGTCGGCAACCGCTTCGCGCGCGAGATCTTTCTGGTGCCGCTGAAGATGCTGCAGCCAGCGTGGTGGCGCGGACTCTTCAGCCAGACCGCCTACTACCTGTTCCTGAAGGACAAGGCCGAGGCCTGGCAAGGCCACAACCCGCTGGCCATGGCGGGCATGTTTTTCATGTACGTGCTGGGCACCGTCTTCATGCTCATCACCGGCTTTGCGCTCTACGGCGAGGGCCTGGGCATGGACAGCTGGGCCTATGTGCTCTTCAGTTCTTGGGTGCTGCCGCTTTTGGGCGCCAGCCAGAACGCGCACACACTGCACCACCTGGGCATGTGGTACTTGCTGATCTTCACCATCGTCCATTTGTACATGGTCGTGCGCGAGGACATCTGCTCGGGTGAGACGGTCATCAGCACGATGGTCAATGGCTGGCGGGTGGAGAAGCGGTGAGGCCCGCACGCGTCCTCGTGCTGGGCATCGGCAACGTACTGTGGGCCGACGAAGGTTTTGGCGTGCGTGCCCTCGAAGCGCTGAACCAGGGCTTTGTGTTTCCGGATCACGTCACCCTGCTGGACGGCGGCACGCAGGGCGTTTATCTGCTTGAGCATGTGACCTCGGCCGACGCGGTGTTGGTGCTCGACTGCATCGATTACGCACTGGCGCCCGGTAATTTGAAAGTTATGCGTGACGCCGACGTCCCGGTGTGGACGGGCACGGCGCTGAGCCTGCACCAGGCGACGTTTCAGGAGCTGCTGGCGCTGGCGCATTGGCAGGGCCGCTTCCCATCACGCATCACGGTGATCGGCGTGCAGCCTGCCGTGCTTGACGACCTTGGCGGCAGCCTGAGCCCGCCGGTGCGCGCGCGGCTGATTGAAGCCGTGCGCCTGGCCGTGACCGAACTCGCGGCCTGGGGCGTCACTGCGCGCCCACGCGGTCAAGCCGTCGCACCGGCCCTGCATGCCGTCGCACCGGCCCTGCATGCCGACGCGCTGGCACTGCATGCCTACGAAGCGGGCCGCCCCGACGCCGCGCTGGCCTGCCGCAGCGGCGACGCGCGCTTCATGCCGCCCGGCACACCCACGCGGGGCGCGTGATGTGCATCGGCGCCCCCATGCAGGTGCTCGTCAACCAAGGCACCCAGGCCTGGTGCGAAG
>JANOJR010000631.1:0-4307 GCA_031418855.1 Rubrivivax sp. | reverse complement strand
GACGGCAAACCCTGGGTCGGCCAGCTCGGCGTGACCATGGACACTGCGGACGGCAAGGCCGCCGCACGAAGCATCGCCATCGAGTTGATGGGCACGCTGCAAGCGGCTGCGGGCGGGCTGCACAACGTCAAGCGCATCGTCAAAGCCATGAGCCTGGTCAACAGCGCACCCACCTTTACCGAGCACCACCTCGTGACCAACGGCTTCAGCGAATTGATCGTGGAAGTCTTCGGCGCCGAGGTCGGCGCACACGCACGCAGCGCCTTTGGCGTGGCGCAGATTCCCCTGGGGGCCTGCGTCGAGATCGAGTTGATCGTCGAGCTGCATTGATGTCGCCGCGCCTGCTGCTGGCGGCGCTGGCCCTCGTCAGCGTCGGCGCCGTGGCCACGGCCGTGGCGTTGCAATACACCTTGGGCATGCAGCCCTGCCCGTGGTGCATCTTGCAGCGCGTGATCTACCTGGGCGTTGCGCTGGCCGCGTTGCTTGGGCTGCTGTGGCGCACGCGCGCGGGCACCTTGGTCAGCGCTGGCTTGATCGCCATCCTGGCCAGCTGCGGCATGGCCGCCGCGCTGTGGCAGCACTTCGTCGCCGCTGCCTCGGCCTCGTGCGACCTCACACTGGCCGAGCGCATCGTCAGCGCGCTGACACTGGACGAACGCTGGCCTGAAGTCTTCACCGCCTACGCCTCGTGCAAAGACGCGGCGGTGAAGCTGCTGGGCGTGCCGTTTGAGCTGTGGAGCCTGGCGCTCTTTGCGGGCATGCTGCTGGTGGCGATCAAGCTGCTGCGCAGCGACAGACGGCGGCGCTGGCGGCGGTACCACTAACACCCATCAGGCGCTGACTTCGCGCCCACGGGGCTCAGGGGTTCGCCACCCAGTTCTCGACGGTCAAGCCCGGATAGTTCGCGAAATCCGCCTCGTTGTTGGTCACGAGCGTCACACCCAGCGCCAGCGCATGGGCAGCGATGAGCTTGTCCAACGCGTCGCGCTTGCGCTCCCGCGTGGCGTAGCGCGCCGGGCCATAGGCGGCTGCGGCGTCGCGGCCGAAGTCGGCCACCACCACGTCTTCAAGAAAGCCGACAAGTGCCTTACGGTTTTGTTTCAATGCGTGGCCCGAGCAGGCCACGCCATGTTCCAGCTCAGCCAAGGTGATGGCCGAGATAAGCACCTCACCGACAAAACACGCGGCAAAGCGCTCGGCGACCTCGGGCGGGTGGTGCTTCATCAGATAGATGCAGATGTTGGTGTCGAGCATGAACCTCGGTTTCATAGCCCTTCACGCTCGCCCTCAACGTTGTCACCGCGGCCCTTGGCCATGAAGTTGGGCGAGAACTTGGCGAGTTTGCCCAGCACATTGCCCATGCGCCGCGCCGCCGGGCGAATGCGCAACTCGTCGCCTTTGCGCTCGATCACCAGATCGGTCTCCCAGGACACGTAGGCCAATTCCGCCGGGATGCGGATAGCCTGGGAATTGCCGTTCTTGAAGAGTTTGGTCTTGAGCATGACGTGCTGCCGTGGAAGTGTGACGCGCATCATAGGGCGCCCCCGAGGACGTGTAAACACATGGATGTACATGTGAAGCGGTGTTCGCAGCGGGCGTCTCAGCCCACCGCCAAACGCTCACCCCGGCAGCAACCCCAAGTAAATCTCCGCATCAAAGTTCAGCGTCGGCACCACGCCCTTGGTGGTGACGCCTGTCAGCTCAAGTTGCTGGGTAGTCGCCGCGTCCAGCGCCACTGTCTTCACGGCCGCCGCGCGGCCGCTGTCGGAGGTGGCACCACCGTTGGCGATCATGATGTCGAGCAATTGCCCGGCCGTGAAACTGCTGGCCGGGATGCTGGTCTTGAGCTTGGCCGCCAACGCCACGCCCGTCTCGGGGTGGTATTGCAGCGCCATCTTGCACAAGAAATCAAAGTCGTAAGTGAACTCGTTATCGTAGAAGCTGATGCCTTTGGAGAACAGCGTCTGGCTGGCGTAGATGCCCGGCGTCCACAGCGCAAAGGCCACGCGCACCACGTCTTCGGCACGCGGCCCGAAAGCCACGATGCGGTCGGCGAATTGCAGGTGTTCGATGTTCACCAGGCTATCGCTGCCGTCGGCGCCAGCGTTCTTGTGCGCCACAACGATGCTGATCGTGCCCGGTGTGCAAGTGATGGTGTAGTCGGCTACACAATCAACCCAGGGGACACGCCCCTGCGCCTGGCGTGGCCGCAGCCGAGGCCATCGTCAAGTCAGCTCGCGTGAAGAGTTAGCAAGGCGCTCAGCGCAAGCTGCGGTTGATCTTTTCCAGCGTCTCATCCCCCGGGCATAGCCGGCCTTCACCCAGCCGGTTCAGCGGCTCGGCCACCGTGTTCAGCGCGGCGTGCAGGTCCACCGCGTCGGGGTCGATGTAGAGCAGCCCGGTGGCGATGTCGCCCGAGTCGTTCATGGCCTGCGTCATGTTCATCGCGGCGCGGCGGTCGGTGGGGTCGTGGCCTTCGTGCAGCTTGCGCAGGCGCATCACGCTGCCGTCGGCCTGCGGCAGGTCAATCACTTCACCCGGCGCGGGCGACGCGCTGATCTCTTGGGCCAGGTCGATGAAATCGATGCGGCTTACCGCTTCGTTGTGCTCGCGCACATAGTCGTAGCTGCGTGTGCTGCCGGCGTGGTTGTTGAAGGCCACGCAGGGGCTGATGACGTCGATGAAGGCGGCACCACCATGGCCGATGGCGCCTTTGATGAGCGGCACGAGCTGGTGTTTGTCGCCCGAAAAACCGCGCGCCACGTAGGTCGCGCCGAGCTGCATGGCCATGCCCACCAGGTCGACCGGCGACTCGCTATTGAGCGCGCCTTTTTTGCTCTTGCTGCCGCGGTCGGCGGTGGCCGAGAACTGGCCTTTGGTCAGGCCGTAGACGCCGTTGTTCTCCACGATGTAGACCATGCGCACACCACGGCGCATAGCGTGGGCGAATTGGCCCAGGCCGATGGAGGCAGAGTCACCGTCGCCCGAAATGCCCAGGTACAGCAGTTCACGATTGGCCAGGTTGGCCCCCGTCAGCACGCTAGGCATGCGGCCGTGCACGGTGTTGAAGCCATGGCTGGCACCGAGAAAGTAGTCGGGCGTTTTGCTCGAGCAGCCGATGCCCGAGAGCTTGGCCACGCGGTGCGGCTGGATGTCGAGCTCCCAGCAGGCCTGGATGATGGCCGCCGAAATCGAGTCGTGCCCGCAGCCGGCGCACAGCGTGGAGACCTTGCCCTCGTAGTCCCGCCGCGTGTAGCCGACCTGGTTGCGCTCGAGCGTGGGGTGGTGCAGCTTGGGTTTGGTGATGTAAGTCATTTCGTCTTTTCCTTGCGCGGCGAAACGGCCATGGCGTGGACGTGCTTGGTGAGCGCCGCGGTGATGAAGCGCGCGGTGATGGGTGTGCCGTCAAAGTGCAGCACCGCCGTCAAGCGCGCCGGGTCGACCTCTAGCTCGTTCACCAGCAGCGTGCGCATCTGCGCGTCGCGGTTCTGCTCGACGACAAACACCTGGTCGTGCGCAGCGATGAACTCGGCCACGCTGGGCGCAAAGGGAAAGGCGCGCAGGCGCATGGCGTCGACATGGATGCCGGCTTCAGCCAAGGCTTCGAGTGCTTCGTCCATTGCCGGCGCGGTACTGCCGAAGTAGATGATGGCCAGGCGCGTCTTCTTGCCCGCCGCGCGCACCACGGGCTGCGGCACGATCAACGCGGCGGTGGCGAATTTCTTCAGCAGCCGCTGCACGTTGACCATGTAGTCGCTGCCCAGTTCAGAGTAGCGCGCGTAAGTGTCGCGTGTCGTGCCACGCGTGAAATAACTGCCTTTGGAAGGGTGGGTCCCGGGCAGCGTGCGCCAGGGAATGCCGTCGCCGTCCA
Organism: Rubrivivax sp.; assembly: GCA_031418855.1. GTDB lineage: Bacteria > Pseudomonadota > Gammaproteobacteria > Burkholderiales > Burkholderiaceae_C > Rubrivivax. The sequence goes on along the minus strand of JANOJR010000631.1, from coordinate 436 downwards.
CGTCTTTGTAGCGGCCGAAATCGAAGCCGGCTTCGAGCTGCTCGGCGCTCAGCACCTTGCCGCGGTCGTAGCCGCGAGCGCTGTCCCATCGCAGCGGCTCGCACAGGCGCTGGTTCATGCCGATGTCCAGATCGGTCATTACGAAGACGGGTGTTTGCAGGCGTTCGGCCAGGTCCAGCGCGGTGGCCGCGTGCTCGAAACACTCTGCAGGGTCTTGCGGCAGCAGCATCACGTGTTTCGTGTCGCCGTGGCTGGCGTAGGCACAGGCGATGAGGTCGGCCTGCTGCGTGCGTGTGGGCATGCCGGTGGACGGGCCACCGCGTTGCACGTCGATGATCACAAACGGGATCTCGGCAAAGTAGGCCAGGCCGATGAACTCCGTCATCAAGGAGATGCCCGGCCCCGAGGTCGCCGTGAACGCGCGCGCGCCGTTCCA
>JANOJR010000630.1:0-5010 GCA_031418855.1 Rubrivivax sp. | reverse complement strand
TCGGCCCCGAAGACGCCCGCGGCTCGCGTGAGCAACTGGTTCTTCCAGTCGACGATCTGGTTGGCGTGCACGTCATGCAGTTTGGCCAACTCGGCCAGCGTGCGCTCGCCCCTGATGGCATCCACCGCCACCTTGGCCTTGGAACATGAAGACCGAACTTGCGTTGCTGATGTTGACCGACGGCCGTCCCAGCATGACGCTGGAAGAGTTGGCAAAGCTGCGAAACATCGACCCGCGCACGGCGATGAACCAGATTCATGGCCGACGGTTCCAGATCCCAGTATGGAAGGATGGGGCAGGCTATTTCGCCCACGTTGGGGACGTCGCCAAATGGCTCGACGCCAAGCGTGAGCAGGCAGCGCAGGAGTCCCAGGGCGCTTAAGATAAATTGGTGCTACGAATTTGCTACGGACACCGCTGCAACCCGCATGAATCCTGAACACAGCGTGCACTCCATCATCGGGGCGACCGAGAGGCGCCAGGAGCACGGAGCAAGCACCAAGGAGCCGACGCGGTTCAGCGCGGCAGGATCCGTGACGCCAGCGGTTTGGGCACGTAGTCAGGTACGAAGCGGCAATCGGCCGGCTGCACCGCGCGCAGTTGCCGGCAGCGCTCGGCGATGCCTGTCGGGGTGGGCTTCTGGCCTTTTTCAACCCAGTTCAAGAGCGCTTCAAAGAGCGGCGGGTAGAAGGCGTCGCCCCAGTAGCTGTGTTCGCTGGAGTCGATGTAGGTCTGCACCAGGCGTGCACCGTGGCCGGCCGCCGCCACGCGCTGGCGCAACGTGTCATGGCCCTCGACGAACGCCGCCGTGTCCCGGATGCCGTTGCCGGTGAGCACAGGCATGGCAAAGCGGCCGCCATGGCCCATGTCGGCTGCAAAGTTCGCCGCGGCCCTGGCGTCGGCCTTGAAACGGGGCAGGCCCGCATTCAGCGCGGCGTCGTCGGCCGAGCCGACGTAGCGCACGCCGTCGTTGCCCAGGGGACTGACACCACCGTGCTTGCTAACGACGTCGCGCAGGGTGAACGTGCCCCAGTTGAGTTGGCCCACGATGCCGCTGGCGGGCAGCTTCAGCACGTCGACCATGGTCTTGAGCCTTTGCGCCTGCACGGCTGTGCGCTGCGCCGCCGGTCTGCCCACACCCAGGCACTCATCGACACGTTCGGCCAACTCCGTTTGGGTCAGCTTGCTGTCGGCGGGCAGGCCCATGGCCAGCGGGTACGGCGGCTCATCGGGACGCGGGTGGTTGTTGCACAGGTGCTGGTAGACGGCGCGCACGTCCAGCTTGTATTCGTAGGCGGCCGGGCCGGCGACCGCGACACTGGTGAGCAGGACACCGTCCCAGGATGCCGGGTACAGCTCGGCCGCGCGCGCGGCCACCAGCGCGCCCCAGGAATTGCCGTGCATCAGCGTGCGTCTGGGCTTGGCCACATGGTCGACAAAGATGCGGCGCACACGCTCGCTGTCTTCGGCCGCGGAGGTCACGGCAAAACCACCCTGGCGGAACACCGAACTGGCCCAGGCATGGCCTTCGCGCACGGTAATGGCCCAGCGCAGGATGTCTGCATCAGCGCGCGACGCCGGAGGCGGCCCCAGCACCGGCCCGCCGTGCGCGTGCACCACCAGCACGCCGCTCCACTGGGCCGGCATCACGATCAGGTAGTGCGACGACGCAGAGTCCTGGCCGCGCAAACAGCGCGCGCCTTCGGGCACGCCGGGTGGGCAGGCCTGGGCTGTCGGCGGCGCTTCCGGCGGCGCGGCGGGTGGGCTCGCGCAGCCGGCCAGGACCAGGGCCGACAGGGTCAGCAGGCCCAGGCTGGCGTGCAGAGGGTGTTTCATGGTCATGGGCGGCTGGCGTGAAGGCTGGAGATGATGAAGAACAAGGCGCGGGCAGCCTGGGACAGGCTGCCGAGCTTCAAGGACCGGGCCTGCCCAGAGCCCCGGCGGGCGGCAGCCGCATCACCCGGCGCAACTGGCCGGCTTCGATGTCGAGCAGACGGTTGGCGGCAAGGCTGTTCTGCGAATCGGGCTCCAGCGCAGCGCTGACCAGCGCGGCCAGCGGCTGGTTCAGCGACACATAGAACGCGCCGGGCGCGGGCACCAGCTGGCGCGCTTGCGTCTGCACCCGCAGCACGCGGATGTTGTCCCGGTCGTCGGCAATGGCGCCACGGGCATCCTGGCGCTGGCCGGTGGCTTCGGCGTCGACGACATAGTCCTCCACCTCCCACGGCTGCTGCGGCCGGGCGGCGGCCACGGTGGCCACCTCGACGCCCAGGGCGCGCAGGCGCTGCACGGCCTGGGACTGCTCGGCCCCGATCAGGTAGCCACAGGGCCGGGCTCTTTCGCGTTCCAGCGCCAGCTGGTGCGACGAGCGCCAGAGCACGTCGACCTCACGTGGCTCGCCCGACTTGGCGTCCAGAAAACTCAAACTGCGACGTTGCGCCGTCTGGCGCACCACCACCGCCATATTGCCGCTGCACGCTTGGGCGCCTGCGGCGGCCCCGGCGTCGCGCTGCATCTGCACCAGCGCCGGGCCGTCTTGTGCGGCGGCCTCAATGACACCCAACGCGGCCAGCACATGCGACTGCACGCGCCGCGCGTAGTGGGCTCGACCCATGTCCACGCCCCGGGTTTCCAGCAGCAGGCTGATGGCGTTGCGCAGGCCTGCCACGTTGCGGCCGGTGTCGGCGTTGACGCCACCCATCGCCACCGACAGATCCTCGAGGTTCGTCGACGAGGTGGTGTGGTAGTCCTCCACACGGTGCCCGGCAACCTCGAGTGCGTTGCGAGCCGCGGCCAGGTAGCGGCCCTGCGCCGCCTGCACGGCGGGGCTCAAGTTGCCGACCGTGGCGGCTTGCAGCAGCGCGTCAGCACGCATCACCGCGCCGAATTTGCTGACCCAACGCCCGGCGACGGTGAACTCATGCAGGTCGAGCATCACCTGCGGCGCATAGCGGCGCACAGCAGCCGTGATGGCCTGCACTTCGGGCGTGCGCACCAGCAGGTGGTCGCGGTTGACGTCAATGCCGCTCACCGACTCGCGCGCGAAACGCTCGGCGGCATCGGGGTTGGCCCGCGGCATGATCAAGACGTTCACGCGCTCCAGCAGCGCGCTGCGCTCGTTGCTCAGGCTCTGCGCGAGCACCAGCGCAGCTTCACCGCCTGCGGGCTCGTCGCCGTGCTGCTGTGCTAACAGCAATACGGTGGGGAGACTTGGATCGAAGCCACGCGGCCCCGTCAGCACGGCCAGCGCCATCGCCCGCCCTTGCTGCGAGCGGCCCACGGTTTCAATCGCCACGCGGCCCGAGCGCCGGGCCAGGGCATCAAGAAAACTGAAGACCTCGGCGTGGGTCGTGAAGTCCTGCCGGCCGGGGGTAAAGGCCGGCGTTGTGAAGGGCACCGCCGGCGCAGGGAACTGGCGCGCGATGACCTCGGGCTCCACCGCAGCCTTGCTCGGATCGAACTGCGCGTGGGCAAGGCTCGCCAGCGCCAACAGCATGGCGGCAACACCACCGTAGCGCCAGGCGTGGTGTCGTGTGCGTTTCATGTTGCTGTCGATCATGTTGTGCCCTGCTGCGGTTCAGCCAATGCAGGCCAACGCTCGCTGGCCCCGTTCACACGCGGCGCTTCAGAAGTTGTGCCGCACACCCATGCCGACCGCGCGCACGCGTGCGTTGCTGCGGCTGGAGTCGATGCCATCGTTGTCAATGAAGGCCTGCAAGTCAGTGTTCTTGGACAGGTAGTACTGGTAGCTCAGCTGCTGGCGATTGCGCTCTCCCGTCAGCGATGCCTGAACGTCGCGTTGCATCAGGTTGAACACCACCTTGTGCACCCCTTGGGTGTAGACGGCGCCCAAGACCGCGTACTGCACATCACGCCGCCGCGTCACCGTGTTCTTGTAGCGGTCAGTGCCACCCAGCAGGTAGACCGCAAACGCTGGCGTGAGCTGGTAGTTCGCACCGGCTTGCCACTTGTCGTCAAACTCGTTGCTGGCCAGGCCGCCGCGTCGGTTGTCCTTGGCATAGCCCAGCCCCGCTTTAAGGTTGCCCGCCTGGTAATTAAGCCCGAGATCGAACGAACGAGCGGCGTCTTCGAGCTCGGTGGTCGTGCCCGCACCGCGGTAGTAGTAGCGCGCCCGCACGTTGAACCCCGCCCAGGCCGGGCTGGCGTAGCCGATGCTGTTGGAGGTGCGGTTGCGCGCGTTTTGCATCGACGTGCTGGTGGCCGTGGCGCCAGCGTCGTTGGGCGCGAACTGCGTGAGCGAAATGATCTGCGAATACAGCGGCGAACCCGTCGGGTTGGCCGAGTCCAGGCGGCCCAGCGCCACCACGCCCCAGCCGCCGTGCAGCGCCACGTAGCTGTTGCGAAAGACGGGGCTGGTCAACTCACCGCTGTCGGCGCTGAAGCCCATCTCCAGCCCGAACGATGCACGCAGCCCACCACCCAGATCTTCGATGCCGCGGAACCCAAGCCTTGATGCGTTGTCGCGCAGCTCATTGACCTTGCTGATACCGCCGGTGTCGATCTGGTTGGCGGTGAGCGCGAGCCGGCCGTAGATGGTGACGTTCTGTGCGACGCACGTTGCGCTGGCCAGGGTCAGGCAGGTGAAAGTGGTCAGGGCAAGGGGTGAGTTGAGGCGCATGGCAGTGTCCGTGGCGGTGGGGTTGGTTGGGTTGATGCAGATGTGCGGCGGCCGTCAAGCGCGCCACAAGAAGACGGGGGCAAAGGTGGCGCTCATGCTCAGCGCGCCGGCCCGACGCGTGCCGCCGGGTTGATGTCGTCAGGCGCGCCGGGCGCGATGGGTGGGTGCTCGCGCAGCGACTGCTCAAAAGCCATCACCATGCGGCGCATCGGGCCACGCACCCAGCCGTCGTCCATCGCGGCGTCGGTCTCTTCCTTGGGGTCGCGCTTGAGGTTGAAGAGCCATGGTGTTTCCAGGTGTCGCACGCCTTCGTTGGGCTCGCTTTCGAAGGCGAAGTGCAGTTTCCAGTGCCGCCACTTCGCGGCGCGCAT
>JANOJR010000629.1:0-3694 GCA_031418855.1 Rubrivivax sp. | reverse complement strand
GGGTGGGGGTGGGGGGGGGGGGGGGGCCGGGCCCCCCCCCCCCCCCCCCTCCCCCGTCGGGGCGCCCGGGCGGGTCGGCGCGGGCGGGCGCCCCGGCCGGCGGGGGGGGGGGGGGGGGGCCGCCCCCCCCCCTCGGTGTTGGCATGGTGCTGGCACTCGACCCCCACCCCACCCCTCCCCCTGCGAGGGGGAGGGAGCAATGCAGAGCCCGCGCCACGCCAACAACGACGGGCACCGTCAGGTTGCCAAATGCCCCTGGGGCGCACGAAGGGTCGCGACATCGACTGGTGAACATAGGCTTGACTCATCGGCAAGCGCCCCGCTCGGAAGCAGTGCAGGCGCATCGGTTGTCAGGGGCCCGCAGCGGCGCGCATGGCCCACCGCAGGCTGCTGCAAGGGCCCACGCCGCGCAGTGCGCGGCCCGGCCCAGCCCAGGCGCTATAGCGCCAGTCGCAACAAGGTGAGCGTGATCGCAGGTGGCGCCAGGCCACCTTCACCGTACGGCCGCAGCGGCAGGGGTGGCGCGTGGGTTGGCACCGGCATCGCCGTCAACGTCGGCCGCAGCGGCATGGCGTGAGCCAGGCCCGCGTCGAGGCTGAGCTTTTGTTGCGGCAGCGACATCGACGACTTCTCGCAGAAGTCGTGGCAATTCAGGCTTGCCGCCGATCGGCAGTCGGCGTCGACAACGTCCTGTGGTTCCACTGCCGCAGCATCATGCGTCGCCACGCCACGGCCGAGGCAGGCGTTGGCGATCCCAGAGCCCAAGCCGAACAGGCACAGCATCACCACGCAAGCGGCCCAACGGCGCAACTGGCAGCGGTGTTTGAACATCGGCATGCCCGCAGCATAGCGTGCGCCCGCCCGGCGACACCGGCCCTGCCTGCCCGCCCGCCTGCCCGCGCTTGACCTGCGTCAACGCTGCCCCATGGCCGGCCGTGTTTCGATGCGCCGCCACGCTGATGAAGGGGCCACACCATGGACATCGTTGCACACGCGCTGTGGGCCGGGGCCGGCCTGGTAGCGCTAGGCCGCACCCGTGCCGTGCCCCAGCGCCAGCTGCTTGCCGGCATCGGCTTGGCCGCGCTGCCCGATGTCATGCACATGCTGCCCGGCGTGGCCTGGTGGCTGCTGGGCCAAGGCAGCTTTGCCAGCGTGCATGGCTACGCGCTGGCGCTGCCCGGTGCCGAGCCCGCCGGGCCACCCATGGTCGAGCTGTGGGCGCACCACCTGCACTGCACCATGCACAGCGCCATCGTCGCCGCCTTGCTAACGTTGATGGTGTGGGCCATGACGCGAACCTTCTGGCTGCCGCTCTTGGGCTGGTGGTCGCACATCGTGATCGATGTCCCCACACATTCGGCCGATTTCTACCCGTCACCCGTGCTCTACCCTCTGACGCAGCGCGGCTTCGACGGCCTGGCCTGGAACACGCCCTGGTTCGTGGTGCTGAACTACGCCTTGTTGTTGGCGGTGGTGTGGTGGCTGTGGTGGACCAGAACCACCAAGGCGACGCCTGCGCTTCGTTGATCAACAACGCCCGCTGGCGACAAAGGCGCGCGAGCCTTGCAGGCACTATGCCTGAGCCGCCCAGGCCCGAGCGATGGAAGGACTGTTGAGGGCAGACCACTACCGCCTTCTCGGGCCCGACGAAGAGTTTGCCGGCGCGAATGTGACGCTACACACCTTAGACGTTAGCGGACATCCAAATCAGTGTGTGGCGGTGTCGGAGTGCGCGGTTGAGAGCGTGGCAGGGCGTTTGCAGCGCCAGCGCGGCACGGGGCTCCTGTCCTGCATGGGCGCCATGGCGCAAGCTCGGCGACACAGCCTACCTGCGCGATGGTGACGTCACCCGCGACTTCGTGCAGCCGGGCGACCTCAAGGTAGGCGGGTGGTTACCAGAAGGCCCGTGCCGCCGCGCGTTTCTGCCGTTCGCTCACCACCGGTCCGACCTCGGGCGCGTGGCCCGCAAGCCCAGCCGCTGGGGCTTGGCGTGTTGAAGGGCGTCCTGACCAGATCACCGCGCCCGGGCCGGCGCGATACTGCGCCACCAACTTGTGCAGGAGCGACCACCATGGCCGCCGTCGATGTCGTGCAACGCCAGCTGGACGCCTACAACGCGCGCGACCTGGTGCGTTTTCTCGCCGAGTTTCATGACGACGTGAAGGTCTTTCGCCCGCCCGCCGCCGAGCCGGTGTTGCAGGGCAAGGCCGCCTTCGCCGACTTCTACGCCACGCAGCGTTTCAACCAGCCGCAGCTGCACGCGCACATCGTGGGCCGCTTGGTGATGGGCCAGCGCGTGATCGACCACGAGCGCATCAGCGGCCTCGCGCCGCAGCCCGTTGAGATGGCGGTCGTCTTCGACGTGGTGGGTGAGCGCATCCAGACCATGTGGTCGTTTGCACCGGCATGACGCAATGAAACACGCGGGCGCATCGACCTTGGTCCTGCTCGAGCCGCTGCTGCGCGAGGTACGCGGCCTTGCCGGGCTGGTCGAGCGCACGCCGGGTTCCTTTTACCGCCACCGCGCGGGCTTCTTGCACTTCCATGAAGACCCGGCAGGCATCTTCTGTGACGTCAAGTTGGACGCGAAGACCTGGTCGCGATTTCGCGTCAGTACGCCGCCTGAACAAGCCCTGTGGCTGGCGGCGCTGCGCCGCTGCCTGGCCCAGGCCGAGCCGCCGGCAGCGCGGCGCCTGCGTTGAAATGTCAAACCGAATCGACAACCCCCTGGAGCCATCACCATGAAAACCCGCGCAGCCGTCGCCTGGAAAGCTGGCGAGCCACTCAGCATCGAAACGGTCGACCTCGACGGCCCGCGCATCGGCGAGGTGCTGGTCGAAATCAAGGCCACCGGCATCTGCCACACCGACCAGTTCACGCTCTCGGGCGCCGACCCCGAAGGCTTGTTCCCGGCCATCCTGGGCCACGAAGGCGCGGGCGTGGTGGTCGACGTCGGCCCCGGTGTCACAAGCCTGAAACGTGACGACCACGTGATCCCGCTCTACACGCCCGAATGCCGCCAGTGCAAGTTTTGCCTCTCGCGCAGGACCAACCTGTGCCAGTTGATCCGCGGCACTCAGGGCAAGGGCCTGATGCCCGACGCGACGAGTCGCTTCTCGATGAACGGCAAACCCATCCTGCATTACATGGGGTGCAGCACCTTCAGCAACTTCATCGTGCTGCCCGAGATATCGCTGGCCAAGATCCGCAGCGACGCGCCTTTCGACAAGGTTTGCTACATCGGCTGCGGCGTGACGACGGGCATCGGCGCGGTGATCTTCACGGCGGGTGTCGAGGCCGGCGCCAATGTGGTGGTCTTCGGTCTGGGTGGCATCGGGTTGAACGTTATTCAAGGCGCGCGCATGGTGGGCGCCAACAAGATCATCGGTGTCGACATCAACCCCGCGCGCGAAGCCATGGCGCGCCAATTCGGCATGACGCACTTCGTCAACCCAAAGGAGGTGGATAACGTCGTGGATGCACTGACGCAGCTCACCGACGGCGGCGCCGACTACAGCTCCGAATGCATCGGCAATACGACGACGATGCGCCAGGCGCTGGAGTGCTGCCACAAGGGCTGGGGCGTCAGCGTCATCATCGGCGTGGCGCCGGGTGGGGCGGAGATTTCAACGCGGCCGTTTCAGCTCGTCACCGGCCGTGTCTGGAAGGGCTCGGCCTTCGGCGGTGCGCGTGG
>JANOJR010000628.1:0-2091 GCA_031418855.1 Rubrivivax sp. | reverse complement strand
CTGGGCCGCAAGGAAGCCAGCGACAGCGTCTTCGCCGCCACGCTGGCCAAACCGCTGCGCCAAAGCCAGCTCTTCGACACGCTGATGAGCCTGCTGGCCCACGACGCCGCGCCCAAACAAGCCGCCACCCTAGCCAAACCGCGCATGGACGCCGAGATGGCCAAACGCCACCCCTTACGTATCTTGTTAGCCGAAGACAACGTGGTGAACCAGAAGCTCGCCATGCGCCTCTTGCAGCAGATGGGCTACCGCGCCGACCTGGCATCCAACGGCATCGAAGCCATCGAATCCATCGAGCGCCAAACCTACGACGTGGTGCTGATGGATGTGCAGATGCCCGAGATGGACGGCATGGAGGCGAGCCGGCAAATAACGTCCAAGTACCAAGCACACGAACGCCCGCGCATCGTGGCCATGACGGCCAACGCCATGCAAGGCGACCGCGAGGCTTGCCTTGCGGCGGGCATGGACGACTACGTGACCAAGCCGATACGGGTGGATGCGCTGGTCGATGCGCTGCGCGCCGTGTCGGCGCGCGAGTTACGCTGAAATGATGGACCACCAATGACGTCAATGACCACCACTCCATCCTCCGCAGTCGGGCCACGCTGGTGGTCGCTGTTCCTGCCGCCGCGTCCGTTTGTGCCCCCAGCGAGCGAGGAAGACTTCCTTGCCGACTACTGTCGCCGTTTCGCCCCGGCGCGGCGTGTGGCGATGACGATCGCGCTGGCCACCTGGACGGCCTACGTCGGCTGGGACATCTTTCACTTCAACATCAGCCGCGTCGCTTTTGGTGGCGTCGCGGTGCTGGAGCGGGTGCTGAGCTTGCGCGTGTTGGGTATCGCGTTCGTGTCGCTGTGCTTGTTCCTGCTGACGCGGCGCTACTTCGCGCATGAGAGGCGCGTCACTGTGCTGATGGGCATCACTGTCCTCGGCGCCTACGTCAATCTGCTTGCGATGATCGAGGCCGTACCGTTCCCGTACAACTACCTCTACTACTACATCGGCCTGTTGCTGGTCGACCTGTTCCTCTTCGGCTTCGTGCGCATGCGCGCCTGGCCGGTGATGGTGATCGCCGCCATTTGCCTTGCCTGCAGTGCCTACAGCTTTTCGAACGTGCAGGCGCAGCGCGGCGTAGAGAGCTCCTACTGGTGGGCGGCGATGAGCTACCTGCTGAGCTTCATGATCGTCGGGTGCGCTATCGCCGCCGCCCTTGAGCGTACGGCGCGCGAGTCCTTCCAGCGCGAACGCGCGCTGCAGCAGGCGCTTGCACGGCAGATGGCCACGGCCGAGGTGCTGCAGGTCATCAGCCACTCGGTGGCCGACGCCGCGCCGGTGTTCCACGAGATCCTCGAACGTTGCCAGCACCTCTTCGGCACCGAACAACTGGGCATCTTCCTCGTCGGCGATGATGGTCAACTGCGTAGCGGCGAGCAGCGCGGCAAGTTGATGCAGGTGCTGAGTTCGGCGTTGCCTGTGCCGCTGCATCAAAGCGTCAGTGGCATGGCGATTGAGCAGCGCCGGGCGCTGCACTTTCCCGACACGGCGCACCATGGCGACCTGCCCGAGGCGCTGCGCCAGGCGACCGAACGCGTTGGCCACTGCTCGGCGGTCTTCGCACCCATGTTTTGGGAGGGCCGGGGCGTTGGCGCGCTTGGCGTGCTGCGGCAGCCGGCAGCGGCTTTCACCGAGCCCGAGATCGCGCTCGTCAAGACCTTTGCCGACCAGGCGGCCATCGCCATCCAGAACGCACGCCTGTTCAAGCAAGCGCAGGAAGCGCGCGCCGCCGCAGAGACCGCCAACGAAGCCAAGAGCGCCTTCCTGGCCACGATGAGCCACGAGATCCGCACGCCGATGAATGCGGTGATCGGCATGAGCGGGCTGCTACTGGATACACCGCTCAACGACGAACAGCGCGACTTCGCATCAACCATTCGCGACTCCGGTGACTCGCTGCTGACGATCATCAACGACATCCTGGACTTCTCGAAGATCGAGGCCGGGCGCATGGACATCGAGCACCAGCCGTTTGACTTGCGCGACTGCGTGGAATCGGCGATGGACTTGATGGCGTCACGCGCGGCCGAGAAG
>JANOJR010000627.1:0-2178 GCA_031418855.1 Rubrivivax sp. | reverse complement strand
GGCTCAACCGGGGGCGCCTCCGGCGGCCTGGCAGGGGCCTCAAGTTAAGACAGAATTCCTGAACAGCCAAAGACCTTCAACCCGCAGCCGATCCACTTATCGCAGCTGAATTTGTGTTCGAAGAAGCGGGGCCACCTCTCTGTCGACGCGCTCAAGCGTCGCAGCCGATTCCAAAGGCCGCGTCACGCGAAGTCAAGAGCCGTACCCGGGCAGTCATGGGCGAGAAAAAGGGCGTTTGAATTTCCTATCCTCCGGGCATTCGACCTGACGCCCGCAAGCCGACACCCGACACCCCCGATTCATCAGGCGGGTAGCCGCCTCGCCGTGTGTTGTCGTCCTGGTGAACGATGCTGACGTGATGGCCTGCGTGATTGAATGCCGCCCGACAGCCTGCTACCGAGCCAGCGCGCGGCGCGCTTTCACCGCGTCGCTCAGGATCTCCAGCACCTGCAACGAATCGTCCCAGCCGAGGCAGGCGTCGGTGATGCTCTTGCCGTACTCCAGCTTGGCGGGGTCGTCTTTGCCGGGGCTGAACTTCTGCGCGCCTTCAACAAGGTGGCTCTCGACCATGGCGCCGAAGAGGCAGCGGCTGCCGGCAGCCGTTTTCGTGGCCATTTGCGCCGCCACGTCACGCGCTACGTCGATCTGGCGGCGGTGCTGCTTGCTGGCATTGGCGTGGCTGAAGTCGACCATCAAGCGGCAGTCGAGCTTGGCGGCTTCGATCTCTGTGCACGCCGCTGCAACGTTAGCCGCGTCGTAGTTGGGCGTCTTGCCGCCGCGCAGGATGACGTGGCAGTCCTTGTTGCCTTTGGTCTCGACGATGGCCACCTGGCCGTTTTTGTGCACGCTCAAAAAATGGTGCGGCCGCGCGGCGGCCTGGATGGCGTCGATGGCGATGCGGATGTTGCCGTCGGTGCCGTTCTTGAAGCCGATCGGCGCTGACAGCCCCGAGGCCAGCTCGCGGTGCACCTGGCTCTCGGTCGTGCGCGCGCCGATGGCGCCCCAGCTGATGAGGTCAGCGATGTACTGCGGGCTGATGGTGTCGAGGAACTCGCCCGCCGCCGGCACGCCCAGGCGGTTGATCTCCAGCAGCAGCTGACGCGCAATGCGCAAGCCTTCATGGATGCGGTAACTCTCGTCGAGGTAGGGGTCGTTGATGAGCCCCTTCCAGCCCACCGTAGTGCGCGGCTTCTCGAAGTACACGCGCATCACCACCTCCAGCGTGTCAGCGTACTTCGCGCGTTGCTCCTTCAGCTTGCGCGCGTACTCCAGCGCGGCCGCAGGGTCGTGGATCGAGCAGGGGCCGATGATCACCAGCAGCCGGTCGTCGCGGCCATGCATGATTTCGCGCACGTCGTGGCGTGCCTTCTGGATCAGCGTTTCCACTGGCGTGCCGGCGATGGGGAAGAAGCGGATCAGGTGCTCGGGCGGCGGCAGCGGCGTGACGTCGCGGATGCGCAGGTCGTCGGTTTGGCTGGTTTTTTCGCTCAGCGCGATGGAGCTGTCGTGGGGTGTGCGGTGGCTCATGGCAGGGGTCTTTCAAAGTCGTTCGGGCAAAGAAAAACCGCCGGGGGTGCCGGCGGTTTGTCTGGTTTGTCGAAACGCTGGTTTGTCTACGCGCGTTCGTTTTTCCAGCCGCCGGTGAGGGGCAAGAACCAAAAGCTCGTAAAGAAAAAGCGGGCGAAAACCATGGCGGCGAATGTAGCACGCGCGGCTATGCTGGCTGCCATGCAACGCCGCACCGCCCTCAGCGCCACCTTGGCCTGGGCCGGCGCGCCTACCGTGATGGCCCAAGCACCGACCCTCGACGCAATCGCCCTGCACACGCTGCACGAGCGCATCCACGCCGCCATTTCCGCGAAGCGTCTGCCGGGCGCCATGTTGTGGGTCGAACGGCTGGGTACTGCGGCGCACACGGCCGTCTTCGGCCATCGCGCGTGGGAGCCCGCGCCCGAAGCGCTGGCGCTTGACGCCGTGTTCGACGCGGCTTCGCTGACCAAACCGGTGGTCACCGGCCTGCTCTGCGCGCGCCTCATCGAGCAAGGCCTGCTTCGCCTGGACGAGCCCGTGCTGGCGCTCTTCAAAGACTTCAGCGGCGGCGACACCATCACCTGGCGCCATGTGATGACGCACAGCTCGGGCCTGCCGCCCATCTTGCCGCTAACGCCCGTGTGGAGC
>JANOJR010000626.1:0-28961 GCA_031418855.1 Rubrivivax sp. | reverse complement strand
CGCGCTGGCGACGGACTTCCGCGTGGTGTCGAAGAAGTCGTTCTTCCACGAGAACTGGACGGCGATCGGCTGCATTCCGCCGCTGGGCGCGATGTACCTGCTGCCGCGCCTGATCGGCATGGAGCGTGCCGCCAACATGGTCATGCGTGCGCAACGTGTCTACGGCGAGGAGGCTGTGCGCATCGGCCTTGCCACCCACCTGACTGACGACGATACGAAATTGCGCGAGGAGGGCCAGGCGTTTGCCAAGGACCTGGCGTGCCGTTCGGCCGATGCCTTGCGCGCTGCCAAGGTGGCGCTGCGCCGGTCCATGGAGGGCACGCTGGCGGGTGAGTGGGAGTTCAACCTGCTGCAGCAGGGCCGGCTGCTGGCCGGCCCGGACTATGCTGCTGCGCTCGATGCCATCGAGGCCAAGCGCGCGCCGACCTACTGAGACTGCCTTCATGAACAAGAGCGAACGTGCCTGCATCGTTGGCGCCTACGAGCATCCCACGCGCCACGCGCCAGACAAGAGCGTGGCCCAGTTGCACGCCGAAGTGGCGCGCGGTGCCCTGCACGACGCGGGGCTGCAGGCCGGCGATATCGACGGCTACTTCTGCGCGGGCGATGCGCCGGGGCTCGGCCCGCTCTCGATGGTCGACTACCTGGGTCTGAAGCCGCGCTACGTCGAGTCGACCGACACCGGCGGCTCCTCCTACCTGATCCATGTTCGCCATGCGGCGCAGGCCATCGAGGCCGGGCATTGCGACATCGCGCTGGTCACGATGGCGGGGCGGCCGCGCTCGGAAGGCTCGAGCGGAACCCAGGCGCGCGCGTACAACCTGCTCGCGCCAGAGGCACCGTTCGAGTTGCCTTACGGCCTGGTGCCGATCAACAGCTACGCGATGGCGGCGCAGCGCCACATGCACGAGTTCGGAACCACGTCGCAACAACTGGCCTGGATCAAGGTCGCGGCATCGCACCATGCGCAGCACAACCCGCAGGCGATGCTGCGCGACGTGGTGACGGTGCAGGAGGTGCTGGCCTCGCCCCTCATCGCCGACCCGCTGCACCGTATGGAATGCTGCGTGGTGAGCGATGGCGGCGGCGCCGTCATCGTCGCGCGCGCGGAGATAGCGCGATGCCTGAAGCGTCCGCAGGTGCGACTCATCGGCGGCGGCGAGGCCGTGGCTTACGTGAACAGCGCGCACATCGATATCACGACCTCGGCGGCGAAGCAGTCCGGCGCGGCGGCGTTCGCGCAAGCCGGGGTGACGCCGGACGACATTCGCTACGCGTCGATCTACGACAGCTTCACCATCACCGTGCTGATTCAGCTGGAAGACCTGGGTTTTTGCGAGAAGGGCCAGGGCGGCCGCTTTGTCGCCGACGGCAAGCTCATCACGGGCCAGGGCCGCCTGGCGATCAACACCGACGGTGGCGGCCTTTGCAACAACCACCCGGCCAACCGCGGCGGCATGACCAAGATCATCGAGGCCGTGCGTCAACTGCGCGGTGAAGCCCACGCTGCCGTGCAGGTCAAGGATTGCGCATTGGCCTTGGCCCAGGGCACCGGCGGCATGCTGGGCAGCCGCCATGCCTCAGCCACCCTCATCATGGAGCGCGTATGAGCACCGAAACGCCCGTCCGCAAGATCCCCGCACCGCTGGTCAACCCGGAGGTGCAAGCGTTTTTTCAGGCGGCTGCCGAGGGCCGACTGCTTTACAAGCGCTGCGAGGCCTGTGGCCGGCCACATCACCCACCGCGCAGCATCTGCCCGCATTGCCATTCCGATCACACGCAGTGGCAGGCCTCCGACGGCCGGGGCGAGGTCTACAGCGCCAGCATGCTTCGAAGGGGCGTGCCGGTGCCCTACTGCGTGGCCTACGTCACGCTCGATGAAGGCGTGACGATGATGAGCGATCTGGTGGATTTTGGTGACGCGACACCGCCCGTGGGCACCCGCGTGCAAGTCAGGTTCGTGGCAGCCGAAGGCGGTGCCAAAGTGCCGATGTTCGGCCCGGCGGAGACATGGTGAAGACAGACTACGAGACGCTGCTCGTCGCGCCGCAGGACGAGCATGTGCTGCTGGTGACATTGAATCGCCCCGCGGTGCTCAATGCACTGAACACGCAGTTGGGGCGGGACCTGGTCGAGCTCTTCGAATCGATCGCGATGAACCCCGCACAGCTGCGATGCATCGTGTTGACGGGCAGCGGCGCGAAGGGGTTCTGTGCCGGCGGCGACTTGAAGCAGCGCGACGGCATGAGCAGCCAGGCGTGGACGGCGCAGCACCTGGTCTTCGAGCGCATGGCGCGTGCGCTGCTCGACTGCCCGATTGCCATCATCGGCGCCATCAACGGTGCGGCGTTCGGCGGCGGTTGCGAGATCGCCTGCTGCTGCGACTTTCTCTACGCTGCGGAGCATGCGAAGTTCGCGCTGCCCGAAGCCAAGCTTGGAATCATGCCCGGCGCCGGCGGCACGCAGACGCTGCCTCGCGCCATCGGCGAGCGCCGCGCCAAGGAATACGCCCTCACCGGCAAGCCCTTCAGCGCCGCCCAGGCGAAGCAATGGGGCCTGGTGAACGAGGTCATGCCAGCGGATGCGCTCGTGGCGCACGCGCTCGAGACTGCAAGGCTCATTGCCTTGAATGCGCCGCTTTCAACGAGGCAGGTGAAGCAATCGATAGCCCGGGGTCTGCGCATGTCGCTGGGCGATGGCATGGCGTTCGAGATCGAGGCCTACAACCGGCTGGTGGCCACCGAGGACAGGCATGAGGGCGTGCGGGCGTTCAACGAGAAGCGCAAGCCGGATTTCAAGGGCCGCTGAACGTGGTCAATGCAGGCGACAGCTTATGACAACGAGATGAGCCGTCCTGGCGCGCGCAGTGGCGAAGAGCTGGCCCACGTCTTCCTGAGATTGCGCTGCGGTAACAGCGTGCACGACAAGATGGTCGCTTTCACCTACCAGCCTGAACATCGACCTGCACGGGCGCTGCGGTCAACGGCTTGAGCCGCGGAATTTCGGGCTTGGGCAAGCGGGCTTCATGTTTCGGTGGGTTGGCCCTTGTGCGGCGGGCCACGGTGCTTCAACCTACGCAGCCCCAACCCTAACGCGAGGACCCACGATGGAATCCGTCAGTTCAAACTTTGCCGCCGTCGCCGCAGCCACCGGCGTCGGCTGGGTCGCGATGTCGCTCGGCGTGATCTACCTCTTCGAGCAGCGCTCGCTCAAGCTGTGGCGCATCCACAGCGGCTACCAGGTGCGCGCCTACACGCTGATGGGTGGGCTGCTGGGGGTGTGGAAGTGAGGGTGCGCAAGGCCACCGCCCTGGCGCTGGGCCTGGCCTGTGCGGCCGGGTCGGCGTGTGCCGAAACCAGCGGCGTTTCCCCCAGCGGTTTCACCGTAACCCACGCGGTGGTGGTCGCCGCCGAGCCCGATCAGGTTTGGCAGGCCTTCACGCAACTGCCGCGCTGGTGGAAGTCGAGCCATAGCTGGTCGGGCCAGGCGTCCAACATGAGCCTGGACGCGCAAGCGGGTGGCTGCTGGTGCGAACGCTGGGGCTTTGGTGCCTCAGCTGTGCATGGCCGCGTGTTGTTAGCACTGCCAGGCTCGGCGCTGCGCCTGCAGGCCTGGCTCGGGCCGCTGCAAGAGATGCCTGTGGCTGGCGTGCTCAGCTTCGGCACCGCCAAACGAGACGGCGAAACACGCCTGCGCGTGACTTACCGCGTCGCGGGTGGCGCCGAGGCTGGCCTGGACAAACTCGCCACGCCAGTGGACGAGGTCATCGGCGAGCAGGTCAAGCGGCTGAAGTTGTTCATCGAGACGGGCAAGCCTGAGTGAGAGGCTGATGTTGAAGCGTGGCGCCCAGACCGGCGCGAGAAGACGGGCGCGAGCGCTCGTCACCGTGCCAAGGCTGGCTTACCATACGGCTTACATTGTTTGGGGCACATCATGGAAACCATCACCTTGTCCAGCAAAGGCCAGTTGGTCATTCCCAAGGCCGTTCGAGACAGCGCGCACTTGTCACCAGGGGACGTGTTGTCGGTGCGCTATGTCGACGGTGAGATTCGTCTCAAGCCGGTGACGGCGGTGGTGCCTACTTCGTTGACTGTGGTGGCAGGTTGTCTGGCCAAGCCGGGGCGAAGGCCGCTGAGTCAGGCGCAAACCCAAGCCGCGATCAAGGCCCGGCTCCGGGCCAAATTCAAGGCGGTGGATACCGCTAAATGATTGCGCTGGACACGAATATGCTGGCGCGCCTGTTGCTGCGCGACGATAAAAAGCAGCACGCCCGCGTGCTGCAGTTGCTGGCCGGCAAGCAGGACTTCACCGCCCCCGTGAGCGTGATGCTTGAACTGGCGTGGGTACTTGAAGTCAACGGCTGCAGCGCCATGGATATCGTGCGCGGCCTGAATCTTCTGCTGGGCCTGCCCAACTTCAAACCGCAGCAGGCTGACGCGCTTCGCCAGGCCCTGCTGGGCTATGCGCAAGGACTGGACTTTGCCGACGCGCTGCACCTGGCCCTGAGCCACGGCAGCCAGGAGCTGGTGACTATTGACAAGGCCTTTGCCCGCAAGGCGGGCAAGCTGGGTTGGGTGCCGCCGGTGGTGGTGATCTAGGTGTTTAGTTCCCAGGCACTTGCCTCCATCCCGCCTGGCGCCTGAGCAACAGCCGCATGCGCCGCAGGCCACGATCACACAAGCCCAGCCGCGCGGCGGGGCGGCCGCTGATGCGGTGCACGGCGTCAGCCAGCGTGAGCACACCACGGTCGCGCGCGTAGTGGCCGAGCAGGCGCGCCGTTCAGCCGTAGGCGCTGTGCGAGCCGATGGTGTCTTTGAGCGGCCCGTGGCGCGACACCGCCAGGGTGTCGGACATCACGCTGCACTGGGCGTGTTGCAAGCACAGGCAGATGTCGGCGTCGTCAAAGTTGCGTGAGGTCCACATCAGCTGCGGCATGCCTTCGCCTTCATCGCGCAGCAGGTCTAACACCACCTCGTAGGGGTCTTGCTGGCGGGCAGTGTCGCAGTTTGAATTGAGTTGGTGCGGCGGCGATGCTGCGCCGCTGTGCGCGGATAGGAGCGATGGTTTGTGTAGGCCGGGTAGGGCCTGACGAGCTGGTTCAAGGCGCACCATCACTCGGAATTGGAGCGTTTTCAGCTTGAAGGTAGCAATGCAGCGTCTAGTCTTTGAACCCTATGGGATCAACTCGTCCACCTTGGCCGTCATGCGATCGCAGTACAGCGCTGCTGCGACGGGCGTCGCGGGCGCCGGCAAGCCCGCCTGCTGGGCCACCAGCAGCGCCGGGCCGCCACCGAACCATGGCAGCAGCGCGTCGTCGCCGACCCAAGCGGTGACTCGGGCGCAGCCAAAGTGCGTGGGGTCGCGCACGTAAGCGGCCGCCATCAGGTCGAAGGGATAGAAGCCGTCCAGCCCCGCTTCGCTGCGCCAGAACTCGAGCCACGCACGGCTGCGCTCGGCCACCCAGCGCCCTGCGGGGCCTGTGCGAGCGATGCGGTCGAGGTCACTGCCCGTCATCGACACCTGTCGCGCCGCTGTGTAGGGGATGAGGACCACGGGGATGCCCGAGGCGAGGACCACCGAGACGGCCTGCGTGTCGAGCACGGCATTCAGATCTCGAAAGATCGGCCCGTGGCCGAACAGCATGGCGCCGGTGGCGCGGTTCTCGCTGGGATGGAAGCGATGGCCCGGCCGGCGGCCCATGACGGCGATCACGCGAGTGATCCGGGGCGACAAGGCGGATTCCTGCGCGAGCACGGCCGCAAGATTGGTCAGCGGTCCCAGCGCCACATAGTCCAGGCTGCCGCGCTGCAAGGCCTGCCGAATGGCGGCCTGGGCGTCGAGGCTGCCACCGTCGTCGAGGCACTTCTGCGCGGCGGCGCCGCAACCTTTGAACACAGGCAATGGGGCCAACACAGCGCGGCCGGCGTGAGTGCCCAGTGCTTGCACCAGCGCGCGCATCACCTGGTCTGCTTCGGAAACCGGCGCGTTGCCGAAGACCGTCGAAATGCCGGCGATGTCGACGTGGGCCGCGCTCGCCAGAGACAGCAGCGCGAGGCAGTCGTCGGGGTCGCGGCGCTTGCCGGTGCCACAAGCGGCGTCGGCGTCGATCCATACGCGCGTGGACTTCAGGGTTTCGCGCGCAGACGGCAAATACTGTAAGTCGGGCTGAGGCGTCTCACCGCTGCGCCACAGTGGCATCGGCACGGCCAGCGCCGCCATGACCAGCAAGGTGATGACGCCGATGAGGATAAGGGTCCATCTCACAACTGTCCTTGGGCCCGCAGGCGACTCGCCGGTAGTCTGCGGTGCCAGACCCCCCGGGTCTGTGTGTTAACGAACAGACTCGGCGTCGCTTGGCAGGGACCATCAACCACGGCGTGCAACGCAAGCACCTGCCGACATCGGCCTTCAGGCTGCCTTGGTTCCCACACCCCACACCCCACACCCCAAACGATCCGCCATGTCTAAAAAAGTCTGGAGCGCCAAGCGCGGGCGCCAATACGTGCATATCAAGCAGAGCCTGCTCGACCGGGGCAGGCCCGAGCCCCTGGCCGAGGAGATCGCCGCACGCGTCGTCAACAAGGAGCGGGCGCAACACGGCGAGTCCGTGGAGGCCAGCGCTTCGTCGCTCAACGACATGTCGGCCGGCCGGCGCGGCGGCCTGCGCTCGCACCAGGGTCCCGGCGGTCGAACGCTGCTCCAGCTTCGCAATGAGGCCCGTCAGCGTGGCGTGAAGGGGCGCTCGACGATGAACAAGGCACAGCTTGAAGCTGCGTTGATGCAATGAGCGCGATGACACCCGACGCGCCCGCGAGCGCCAGCCCCGAGAGCCCGCCGGTGGCCGCTGCAGAGGCTCGGGCCGTGGCGCCCTTGCTGGTGAGCGGCATCGAAGCGGTGGCCCGTTCGCGCTTGCTGACGGTTTCAGAGAGCAGCCTGCTGGTCGAGGTGGCCGCGCTGTTGTCGAGCGCGCAAATCAGCGTGATTGCGGTATGTGATGCTGCGGGAGCGCCCCTGGGCATCATCACGGAGACCGTTCTGGTCAGGCGCCTGGGCCTGGGTCAGGCTGACTTCTTCACCACCGGTGCAGGCGCAGTGATGACGCGGGCGTTTGATGCCTGCGCGCCTGAGGACAGGCTGTCCGATGTGCTGGCGATGATGCACGAGCGCGGACTCATCCATGTGCTGGTTGTCGACTCGGACAACAAGCTGCTCGGGGTCGTGAATGCCCGCGACGGGTTGCGGGCGCTGCTGGCCGCCGGCAATCACGAAGAGGCGCTGTTGCGCAACTATGTGATGGGCATCGGCTACCAGTGAAGACGCACCCGCGACCCAGGCATGCGCAGAGCCTCGTGCTCGCATCCATCGTCAACCCAGTCAGGAGAGGCCCATGAACCCGTCCACCATCCCGCCACCCGACACCGCAGCTGCTGACGACGACCTTGCCGAGCAGGCTCGTCCCGGCCACGGCGTCCCGTCCCAGGACCCGAATCCTGCGGCACAGATCCCGCTGGAACCCGAGGAAGCCGAGCGGGAGGCCAACTCGGTGCTGGTGGGTGGCGGCGTCGTGGCCGGTGTGGCCACGGGCGCCACCCTCGGTGTCATGGTGGCCGGGCCGGTGGGGGTCATGGTCGGGGTCGCGCTGGGTGCCGTTGCCGGCGTACTGGGCGGCGCCGCCGCTGGCAGGATGGTGAGCCTGGGGGCGTCGAGCAGCGCCGACACAGCGGCTGCTGACACCGTGCACCTGCACATTGACGACAGCGGTGGCAGCGGCCGACCGGTGCTGCTGATCCATGGCTGGCCGCTGTCGGCCCAGGCATGGGAGCCGCAGGTGTCGGTGCTTCAAGCCGCAGGCTATCGCGTGGTGGCCTATGACCGCAGGGGCTTCGGCCGCTCAGACAAGCCGGCGTCGGGCTACAGCTACGACGCGCTGGCCGACGACCTGCAGCGCGTCATGGACCAGTGCGGGCTGCAAGATGTGACCCTGGTGGGCTTCTCGATGGGTGGGGGCGAAGTGGCGCGCTACATCGCACGTTGCGGGCAGTCGCGCCTGCACAGCGTGGTGTTTGCCGCCGCTGTGCCGCCGTACCTGCTGAAGACGCCTGACAACTCCGAAGGCCCGCTCACGCCCGAGAAGGCGCAACGAATGAGGCAGGCGCTAGAGCACCACCGCAGTGCCTTCTTCGACCAGTTCACCAGGGACTTCTTCTCGGCCAAGGGTGCGCTACAGGTGACTGAATCTCAGCGCGGCGAGGCGATCACGCTGTGCCAGCAATCAGCGCAGCATGCGGCATTGGCTTGCATGGACGCGTTCGCCACGACCGACTTCCGTGAAGACCTGGCCAAGGTGACCGTGCCCACGCTGGTGATCCACGGCGACGCGGACGCGATCGTGCCCTTTGAAGGCTCGGGCCAACGCACCCATCGCGCCGTGCGCCACAGCCAGCTGGTGCTGGTGGGCGGTGCGCCGCACGGGTTCAACGTGTCGCACGCGCAGGCGTTCAACGACGCGCTGCTGTCGTTCGTGCGGACGTGATCCGCCGTGACCGCCGCCGAGGTGTACCCGTACGCGGACCCACAGGGCTGCGTGGTCGGGCGGCTGAGCACGTCTCCGCGACAGTGCACGTCATCGCGCTGGTCGACGAGTCGGCGCTGGCGCTATCCACCCCCACGCAACACACGTCCCGGCCGCGCCTGGTTGCGCACGCCGTCGTGCAGCACCAACTCGCCGTTCACCAACACGTGCGCAAAACCCGACGGGTGCTCGGCGGGCGCGGTCAGGCTGGCGCGCTCTTGCACCTGCGCCGCGTCGAACACCACCACGTCGGCATACGCGCCAACACGCAGCACGCCACGATCGCGAAAGCCCAGGCGCGCGGCAGGGCGGCCGCTGATGCGGTGCACGGCCTCAGCCAGCGTGAGCACGCTGCGGTCGCGTGCGTAGTGGCCGAGCAGGCGTGCCGTCCAGCCGTAGCCGCTGAGCGAGCCGATGGTGTCTTTGAGCGGCCCGTGGCGCGACACCGCCAGGGTGTCGGACATGACGCTGCACATTGCGTGTTGCAAACACAGGCAGATGTCGGTGTCGTCAAAGTTGCGTGAGGTCCACATCAGTTGGGACATGCCTTCGCCTTCATCGCGCAGCAGGTCTAACACACTATCGTAGGGGTCTTGCTGGCGCAGCTGGCCGATGCTGGCGAAGTCCAGGCCCACCAGCTCGGGGTGGGCCAGCGAGCGCAGCAGCACGATGCGCTGCCAAAGGCCATCACTCACCAGGCGCCAGATCGGCCGCGGGTTGTGCTTCATGCGTTCGCGCTGCACCGGGTCGTGCAAGCGCGCGAGCGTGGCTGCGGTGCCGCCCTCGCGCGCCCAGGCTGGCAGCACCGAAACCATTACCGTGTGCGCCCAGTCGTGGGGGATGACGTCGAAGGCCACGTCGACACCTTCACGGCGCGCGCGCTCGATAGTCGCGATTGCCGCCACCAAGGCACCGGCTGGTGCGCCGTATTTGGGCTGGATGTGCGAGATCTGCAAGCGCGCGCCGCTGCGTTGCGCGGTGCGGATCGCCTCGGCGAAGCCGAGTTCGATGTCGACATCGCGGTTGCGCACATGCGTGCTGTAGAGCCCACCTCGGCGTGCGGCCACCGCCGCCAGCGCTTCGATTTCGTGCTCGCTGGCTTCATTGCCGGGCCAGTACTCGAGCCCGGTGGACAGGCCGATGGCACCTTCGTCAAACGCCGCTTCGGCATGCCGGCGCATCGTCGCCAGGTCGCCGTCGGGCGTGGCGCGGCTGATGGCGCCGTGGCCCACAAAGGCGGCCACGTTCACGGCCGGGCGCGCTTGCTGCAAGCGTTCCAGGTACTCGCCGAAGCTGCGCCAGTCCAGCGCCACGCCGGCCTCGACGTGGCCGATGAGATGGCTGGCGTCGGCCGCCGCGCCCATGGGGGCAGCGCTGAATCCGCATTGGCCGATGACCTCGGTCGTGACACCCTGGCAGACCTGGCTGTCGGCGCTGCCGTCGACCAAGAGCGTGAAGTCGCTGTGGGTGTGGATGTCGATGAAGCCCGGCGCCACCATCATGCCGTGTGCGTTGAGTGTTAGCGCGGCTTGGGCGTCGTGCAGTGTGCCGACGGCGGCGATGCGTTCGCCGCGCAGGCCGACGTCCGCCGCGAAGGCCGGCGCGCCGCTGCCGTCGATGACGCTGCCGCCCTGGATGAGGATGTCGAACATGGGTGCGAGCCTAACGCGCGGGCTGACGTGGATTCGTCAACGCCGCAAGTTCACGCGCTATGACTTTTACCCCCGCGCCGATGCGCTCCACCGGGATCGACGAGTAGCCGATGCGCAAGTGGTGCCGTGGCTGGCGCGCGCCCGCGAAGAACACGTCACCCGGTTCGACCACCACACCATGAGCGTACAACTTAGACGTTAGCTCGCGCATGTCCACCCCCTTGGGCGCACTCACCCACAGCGCCGAGCCGCCCTGTGCCGACACGGGCGCCAGGCTGGGCGCGTGGGCGGCCAGCGCCGCGCGCAGCGTCAACGCGCGCTCGCGGTAGGCAATGTTCAAGCGCCGCACGAAGGCTTCGTGATGGCCGCGGGCGATGAAAGCGGCGGCCACCTGCTGGTTGTTGGTGGGCACGTGGCGCATGACCAGTCGGCGCAGCGCGCGCAGCTCGCGGATGAGCTCGGCGGGTGCCACCACATAGCCCAGGCGCAGGCCATGCGCGAGTGTCTTGGACAGGCTGCCGAGGTAGATCACGCGCGCGGCACTGTCCAGGCTCTTCAGCGCCGGTGTGGGCTGGCCAGAAAAGTTCAGCTCACTTTCGTGGTCGTCTTCGATGACGACAAAGTCGTCGCGCTCGGCGCGTGCCAATAGTTCAAGGCGGCGCGCCAGCGGCATCGTCACCGTGGTGGGGCATTGGTGGCTGGGGGTGACGTAGACATAGCGGCAGCCGCTCAGGCTCGCGCCCAGCACCAGGCCTTGCTCGTCGACGCGCAGCGCGCGCAAGTGGCGTGTGCGCAAGAGGAAGTTGTTGCGTGCGTCGGGGTAGCCGGGGTTTTCCATGCCCACCACGGTGGTGGCGCCCACCAGCAGCGTGGCCAGCATGAAGGTGGCTTGCTGTGCGCCGGTGGTGACGAGGATTTGCTCGCGCTCGACCCAGATGCCGCGCGCGGGCAGCAAGCGGCGGTGGATCTGGTCGACCAGGGTGTCGTCGTCGCGGTCGATGTGGTCGGGCGCCCAGCGCCGCAGCGCGCGCGACTGCAAGCTCTCAAGTACGCACTCGCGCCAGTCGGCGCTGGGGAAGAGCGTGGCGTCGAACTGGCCGTAGATGAAAGGGTAGGGCTGCTGTTGCCAGTCACTGGGTTTGCTGATGTTGCGCTGCTGTGATGGGTGCAGCTTCAGTCGCTCGGCCCAGCGCACGCTGCTGGTGGCGTGCTCGATGTCGGCGCGTTGGCGCGCGCCCAGGTAGGTGGCTTGCAGTTGCTCGCTGACGAAGTAGCCGCTGCGTGCACGGCCACTGATGAGCCCCTTGTCGGCCAAGGCATGCAGCGCCAGCGTCACCGTGCTGCGCGACAGCTCCAGGATCTGCGCAAGCACGCGGCTCGACGGCAGCGCTTCGCCGGGCGACAAGAAGCCTTCCATCACCGCATGCGCCAGCATGTCGCGCAGCTGCCCCTGGCGTGTGCGCGCGCCGCCTTCGAAGCGCCTGAAGAGGCGTGGCCACATCAGTTCACTGGTGGCGGGTCGGCGGCTCATTTCAGATCCCTCTTACGAGACGAACCTCGGAAGGTCGCAGCTCGAATTGCCGGGTTCGTGGCGCGAGCACTGTGGCGGGTCGCTGTGTTCCGCTCATGTCCCCCGGCCGGGAGTACCCGGCCTCCTCCTTTACTTCGCTCCACACAGCGACCCACCACAGCGCTCGGATCAGCACTGGGGTGTGGGGTGATTCTTGAGTGTGCGAGTCGCGGCCATCGTGCCGGCTGGCGAGGGCGTTGGCAGAGCGGTGGAGCGTAGTAAAGGAGGAGAAAGCGGCCGTTCAGGCCGGCTTCGGGGGACATGAGCGGAACCGCTCTGCCAACGCCCTCGTCAGCATCGCACGGACCGTGAGCCGTGGAAAGTAATTGCGGGTGTTGAACAAGCCAACGCCCTCGCCAGCATCGCGCGAACGCCGCCCGCCCGCATCGAACAGCATGCTCTCTCAGGGTCAACCCTTTCAAATCTGGACTGATCGATTGATCTTATCTGGACTGATGTGCGTCTGGGCGGCGTGGCTATCGTTCGCACCCAACATGCGCACCACTCGAGACCCCGCCCGCTTGTGGACCGGCACCGCCACGGTGGTGGCGTTAGTGGCGTTTTGGCTGATCGGCTCGAAGACCGGCTTCATCGACCCGCAGGCCTTCCCCAGCCCCGAGCAATTCGGCGCGGCGGCCAAGCAGCTCGTCTTTGGTGAAGGCTTTGCCGACGGCCGCATCCACGAGCACATTTTGCAAAGCATCAAGCTCATCGTGCTGGGCTTCTTTGCGGCCACCGCTATTGGCGTGCCGCTGGGTTTGTGGATGGGCTGGAGCCGGCGCGCTGAAGCCATG
Organism: Rubrivivax sp.; assembly: GCA_031418855.1. Lineage (GTDB taxonomy): Bacteria > Pseudomonadota > Gammaproteobacteria > Burkholderiales > Burkholderiaceae_C > Rubrivivax. The sequence goes on along the minus strand of JANOJR010000626.1, from coordinate 16,373 downwards.
ATCAACCCGATCTTTCTGCTCGTGCGGCCGATCCCCGCGCTGGCCTGGATTCCGCTGGCCATCGTCTGGCTAGGGCTGGGTGACGCGGCCAAGGTCATGATCTTGTGGTTCGCGGCGTTTGTGCCTTCGGTCATCAACAGCTTCACCGGCGTGCGCAATATTGATCGCCCGATCATCGAGGCCAGCGCCATGCTCGGCGTGCGCGGCTGGTCGCTCATCAAAGACGTGATCGTGCCCGGCGCGTTGCCGTCCATCTTCACGGGCCTGCGCCTCTCGCTGCAAGGCTGCCTCACCGCGCTGGTGGCGGCCGAGCTGCTGGGTGCCCTCTTGGGCATGGGCAAGGTGCTGTACCAGGCCGGGCTGGACATCTACCCGGCGATGATTTTGGCCGGCATGGTCACGGTGGCGGTGGTGGGCTTTGCGCTCACGGCGGTGCTGGACTTCGTCGAGCGCCGCTCGATGCCGTGGCGCACGAGTCACTGAGTCACGCACTGAGAGCCACGCATGGGCGACAAACTTCCTCGCGCGCAGCTGGTGTGGCTCTCGGTCGCAGGCCTGGCCCTGTTTTTTGGCCTGTGGACGTTCTCGGCCTGGCTCGAGCTGGCGCCGCGCAAGTTCTTGCCGCTGCCTTGGGAAGTGGTCGAGCGCGGCTGGGCGCTGATGTCCAAACCCTTCTCCGGCCAGACCCTGCAAGGCCACCTCAGCGCCAGCCTGGACCGCTACGTTCGCGGTTTCCTCTTGGCGGCGGTGATCGGCGTGCCGCTGGGGCTCTTGATGGGCTGGTACCGCTGGCTCGACAACGTCGTCACCCCCCTCTTTGACAGCCTGCGTTTCATCGCTCCCATCGCCTGGGTGCCCTTTGCCGCGCTGTGGTTCGGCACCGGCATCGGCGGCCCGACGATGATCATTTTTGCCGGGGCTTTTCCGCCCTGCCTGATCAACGCCTATCGCGGCGCGCGCTTCGTCGAAACGAAGTACATCGAAGCCGCGCAGGTCTACGGCGCCTCGGGCCCGCGCATCGTTTATGAAGTGCTGCTGCCGGCTTCGCTGCCGTCCATCATTGCGGGCCTGCGCATCAGCGCGGGTGCCGGTTGGCAAAGCCTGATCGGCGCCGAGCTCATCGCCGCCAACAGCGGCATCGGTTTGATGATGGTGCGCGGCCAGGGCGCGCTGGACACCCGCATCGTGATGGTCGGCATGATCGCCGTGGGTGTCATCGGCATGCTCATCGACGTCGCGCTGCGCAGCGTTGAAGCCTGGGTCAACCGCAGAAGAGGGCACTAAAACAATGGCCAACATCGTGCTCGATAACGTCAGCCGTACGTTCACACGCGACGGCAAGGATTTCCTTGCACTCGACCAGGTCAGCTTCGTCTGCAACGACGGCGAATTCGTTGCTGTGGTCGGGCCTTCAGGCTGCGGCAAGACGACCTGCATGCGCATGGCGGCGGGGCTGGAGTTCCCAAGCTCGGGCAGCGTCACGGTGGGTGGCAAGGTCGTCAAGCACCCCGGGCCCGACCGCGCCGTGGTGTTCCAGGCCTTTGCGCTTTTTCCGTGGAAGACGGTGCAAGAGAACATCCAGTTTGGCCTGCGCTCGCTGGGTGTCGGGCGCGACGAAGCGGCCGAGCGCATTGCCGCGAACTTGAAGCTGATGAACCTGGAAGGCTACGAGTCGGCCTACCCGCACCAGCTCTCGGGCGGCATGCAGCAGCGCGTGGCGATTGCGCGCGCGTATGTGCTCAACCCCGACGTGCTGCTGATGGACGAGCCCTTCGGCGCCCTGGACGCGCAAACGCGCACGGTGATGCAAGAAGAGCTCTTGCGCGTGGGCCGCGCCAACCCGCGCACGGTGATGTTCATCACCCACGCCGTGGAAGAGGCGGTGTACCTGGCCGACCGCGTGGTCGTGATGTCGCGGCGGCCCGGCAGCATCAAGGAAATCATCGACGTCAAGCCCGTGCGTGACGCCGAAGACTGGCAGAAGTACGAGCGTATTGAGGACGTGATGGATCTCGAATCGTTTGTGCATCTGCGCACCCGCATCTGGCGCCTGCTGCGTGAGCAGCATGGGCAGGGCGACCACTGAGTTCGGCGCTGGCCGCGTTCGTTTTTTATCGCTTCACTTTGTTCCGTTCCACCCCCTTTCCCCGCAGGAGAAACCCACCATGAACCACCTGATTCGCCATTCGCTTGTTGCCGCGCTATTCGCCGTGGGCGCCGCCGCCGTGCAGGCCCAAGAACTCAAGGAAGTGCGCATCAGCTCGCAGCCCGCGCTGCTGGGCTCGGTGCCTTTCACGCTGGCCGAAGAAAGAGGCTGGTGGAAGGAAGTCGGCCTGAAGGTGACCATCACCAACTTCCCCGCCGGCGCACCGCAGATCGCCGCCAACAAGAGCTGGGACGTGGGCTACACCGGTGCCGTGCCGGCGGTGCTGGGTGCAGCGCGCTTCAACCTGCACACCATTGCCTTCAGCGACGACCAGTCGGCGACTAACGCGCTGTATGTGCGTGGCCCGAATGCCGACATGCTCATCAAGACGCCGGCCTCACTCAAAGGCGGCACGGTGTTCCTGACCGGCAACTCCACCGTCGACCTGGCCGCGCGTGCCTGCATGCAGAAGTTCGGGCTGGCCAAGGGTGACGTGACCGTGCGCTCGATGGGCCAGGCCGAGATCATTGCCGCCATGAGCTCGGGCAGCGCCGACGTTGGCGGCCTGTGGGCGCCCAACACCTACACCGTCGAAGAAAAGGCCGGCGCCAAGCTCTTGTGCTCGGGCAAGGACGCTGGTGTCGTGATCCCCGGCAACATGGTTGTTCGCGGCGACTGGGCCAAGGAGAACCCACAACTCGTGGCGCGGTTCCTGGCCGTCTACCTGCGTGCGCAGCGTGTCCTGGCCGCCGATCGCAAGGCCGCCGTGGCGGTGATGAAGCGGCACTACGACGCGGGCGGCGTCAACATCTCCGAAGCCGCCATGAACAAAGAGTTCGACGTGCGCCCGATGTTCGACCTGGCCAGCCACCTGGCGATGTTCGGCCGCGGTGCGCAGGCCTCCAAGGCCGAGACCACGATGAACACCATCGCCGTCTTCATGAAGGAAGTCGGCTCGCTGCGCGCGGATGAAGCGCTGCCCGACCCCAAGACCTACGTCACCGACGAGTACTTGAAGTTGGTCGACCGCGATCCGGTGCTGAAGGCGTTTGCGAACCGTAGCAACTGAGGCCTTGCTCCCTCCCCCTAGCAGGGGGAGGGCTGGGGTGGGGGTTGAATTTCGACCGTGCCGCTTCAGCACTCAACCCCCTCCCCAACCCTCCCCCTTGCAGGGGGAGGGAGCTAAGTCAAACCGTTTCGTTTCATCAGAGGCGCCCATGGCCATCCACTACCTTAAAAAGGCCGACCCCCCCGTGCAGGCCATCGATACCGCCACGGCCGAGACGGTGCGCACCATGCTTGCCGAGATCAAAAGCGGTGGTGAAGAAGCCGTGCGCCGCTATGCACGCGACCTTGACGGCTACCAAGGCGACATCGTGCTCGGCGACGCGCACTTCGCGGCCGCCGAAAAAGCCCTCACGCCCGGCATCAAAGACGACATCCGTTTTGCGCGCGACCGCGTGCAGGACTTTGCCCGCCGCCAGCGCGCGTCGATGCAGGAGTTCACCGCCGAGCTCTTGCCCGGCCTCGTCACCGGCCAGCGTTTGATCCCGTGCAACACCGCCGGCTGCTACGTGCCCGGTGGCCGCTACGCGCATGCCGCCAGCGCGGTGATGAGCGTGGGCACGGCGCAGGTGGCGGGGGTGAAGCACATCGTGGCCACCTCACCGGCCACCCATGACCACGGCGTGCACCCCGGCATCCTCTACGCCATGAAGTTGTGCGGCGCGCACACCGTGCTGGCGCTCGGCGGCGTGCAGGCCGTGGCGGCCCTGGCCTACGGCGCCTTCAGCGGGCATGAGGCCGACATCATCGTGGGCCCCGGCAACCGCTTCGTGGCCGAAGCCAAACGCATGCTCTTTGGCCGCGTCGGCATCGACCTCGTGGCGGGCCCGACCGAGTCGGCCGTGATTGCCGACGACAGCGCCGACGCGGCGGTCGTGACTGCCGATCTCATCGGCCAGGCCGAACATGGCCCCGACTCGCCGGTGTGGCTCTTCACCACCTCGCGCAAGCTCGGTGAAGAGGTGCTGCGCCTGGCGCCGGGCGTGATTGCCACGCTGCCCGAGCTGGCGCGCAAGGCCGCCACCGCCGCCTGGCGCGACTATGCCGAGGTGGTGCTGTGCGAGACGCGCGAAGAGATCGTGCACATCAGCGACAAGTACGCCAGCGAACATTTGCAGGTCATGGCGGCTGATCTTGACTGGTGGCTGGCCAACCTGACGAACTACGGCTCGCTCTTCCTCGGCGAAGAAACCACCGTGGCGTATGGCGACAAGTGCAGCGGCCCGAATCACATCCTGCCCACACGCGGCGCAGCGCGCTACACCGGTGGCCTGAGTGTGGGCAAGTTCATCAAGACGGTGACCTGGCAGCGCCTGACGCGCGACGCTTCGCGCACCGTGGGCCAGGTCGCCGCGCGCATCTCGCGCCTGGAAGGCATGGAAGGCCATGCGCGTACGGGTGACGTTAGGCTGCACAAGTACTACCCCGAGGAAACCTTCGACCTCGGCACGCTCGACGGGCATCGCAGCTGAACGATGTATGAGTCAGCCCGAGCGCCTTGAGCTGGACCTGACGCAGCAGGAGCCCATCCCGGCCGCAGGCGTCGAGGCCGCGCTGGCGCTGATGGCCAGCGGCAAGCTGCATCGCTACGGTGAGGTGGGCGCCAAGCCCAGCGAAGTCTCGTCGCTGGAAGCCGAGTTCGCGCGCGAGCTCGGCGCCCGCTACTGCGTGGCGATGAACTCTTGCGGTTCAACCATGTTCGTGGCCTTGAAGGCAGCGGGTGTGAAGCCCGGCGACGCCGTGCTGTCCAACTGCTTCACGCTCGCACCCGTGCCTGGCGCCATCGCCCACGCCGGCGCGCGCCCGGTGCTGGTGGACGTGAGCGACGACTACACGATTGACCTCGCCGACCTCGACGGCAAAGCGCAAGCCAGCGGCGCCAAGACACTGCTCCTGTCGCACATGCGCGGCCACATCTGCGACATGCCCGCGCTGATGGCGATTTGCCAGCGCCACGGCGTGCAGGTCATTGAAGACTGCGCCCACACCATGGGCGCAAGTTGGGCCGGCAAGCCCACCGGCACCTGGGGCCGCGCGGCGTGCTTCAGCCTGCAAAGCTACAAACACGCCAACGCTGGCGAAGGCGGCTTGCTCGTCACCGACGATGAAGACATCGCCGCGCAGGCCATTCTTTTGTCGGGCAGCTACATGCTCTACCGCTCGCACCTGGCGCGGCCGGGAGACGAAGTCTTTGAGCGCTGGAAGTACGTGACGCCCAACTTCAGCATGCGCATGAGCAACCTGGCGGCGGCGATCGTGCGGCCGCAGCTGGGCGCCGTGCTGGCCGAGCGCTGCCGGCGCTGGAACGAGCGCTACGGCTGGGTTGCCGATGCGCTGAACGGCACCCCACGGCTGCGCTTACCGCATCGTCCTGTAGACGAACAATTCGTCGCCAGCTCGATCCAGTTTTCACTGCTCGACTGCTCACGCACGCAGATCGCGACCTTCATCGCCGCGTGCGCCGAGCGCGGCGTGCACATCAAGTGGTTTGGTGCTGACGAGCCCGTGGGCTTCACCAGCGTGTGGACGCATTGGCGCTATTTCGGCCAGGCGCAGTCGCTGCCTAACGCCCAGCGTGTGCTGGGCGGGCTGTGCGACATGCGTCTGCCACTCACGCTGACGCAGGCCGACTGCCGGGCCATTGCCGGCGTCATCCGCGAAGCCTGTTCATTGCTGATGGATTGAACCTGGCCGCCGTGTCAACACTCGACGATGTTGACCGCCAGCCCGCCGCGCGCGGTTTCCTTGTACTTGGTCATCATGTCGGCACCCGTCTCGCGCATGGTCTTGATGACCTTGTCCAGGCTGACATGGTGCGTGCCGTCACCACGCAGCGCCATACGTGCGGCGTTGATGGCTTTCACGCTGGCGATGGCGTTGCGCTCGATGCAGGGGATTTGCACGAGCCCGCCCACCGGGTCGCAGGTGAGGCCCAGGTGATGCTCCATGCCGATCTCGGCAGCGTTCTCGGCCTGCTCGGGCGTGCCACCCATCACCGCGCAGAGCGCACCTGCGGCCATGCTGCACGCCACACCCACTTCACCCTGGCAGCCGACCTCGGCGCCGCTGATGCTGGCGTTTTCTTTGTAGAGCAGGCCAATGGCCGCAGCCGTGAGCAAGAAGTTGATAACGCCTGAGTCACTGGCACCCGGCACGAAGCGCGTGTAGTAGTGCAGCACGGCCGGGATGATGCCGGCGGCACCATTGGTAGGCGCCGTGACGACGCGCCCGCCGGCGGCGTTTTCTTCGTTCACGGCCAGGGCGTAGAGGTTGACCCAGTCGAGCACCTGCAGCGGGTCGCTCAAGGCTTGCTCGGGGTGCGCCACCAAGGCTTCACGCAAAGCCTTGGCGCGACGGCGTACCTTGAAGCCGCCGGGCAGCACGCCGGAGGTAGCGCAACCGCGCTCGACGCATTGCTGCATCACGGCCCAGATCTTCAAGAGGCCCGCATCTGTTGCCGCGTCATCACGCCAATGGCGTTCATTGCGGCGCATCACCTCGTGGATGGGGATGCCAAGACGCTGCGTGATCTGCAAGAGCTCGTCACCACTGTGAAAGGGCAGCGGCAGCACCGTGGTGTCGGGCGCGATGACCTTGTGTTTGCTGCCGTCGGCCGCCGCTTCGTCGCTGATGACGAAGCCGCCGCCCACCGAGTAGTAGGTGCGCTGCACCACCTCTTGGCCGTTAGCGTTGAAGGCTGTGAAGCGCATGCCGTTGGCGTGCAAGGGTAGGCTTTCGCGACGGTAGAAGCTCAAGTCTTCGCGTTCATTGAAGGCCACGCGGTGCTGGCCAAGCAAGTGGATGTGGCCGTCGTCGCGCATGGCCTGCAAGAGCTGGGGCACGGCGTCGGGGTCCACGGTGTCGGGCTCGAACCCGGCCAGGCCCAAGAGCACCGCCTTGTCGCTGCCGTGGCCTTTGCCGGTGGCGCCCAGTGAACCGTAGAGGCCGCAGTGCACACGCGAAGTGGCGTCAAGCTGCCCATCGTGCGCGAGCCGCGCCACAAAGAGCCGCGCCGCGCGCATGGGGCCCACGGTGTGGCTGCTGCTGGGACCAATGCCGATTTTGAAGAGGTCGAAGACGGAGACGGCCATGGCGGTGTCGCTAGCGGATGAGCCGTACGTCGTAGCCCGGCAGGTTCTTCCAGGCTTTGTCGGCCGTGATGATCATGGCGTCGGGTGATTGCTCTGACAGAGCCAGGCAACAGCGGTCGCCGTGCGACAAGCCCAAGCTGCGCGTACTGACGCGCAGTTCTGCGGCACGCAAGGCCTGGCGCGCGTCGAGTGGCACCACCTCGATCGCAAAGTAGGCCAATTCGCGGCGGATCTCGCGCGCCTTCATGCCGCGCTCGAACATCTTGCTGCCCGTCTCGGACCAGTTCACGGCGCTGACACAGCCGCCTGACGCGCCGAGGTGGCGAAGCACCTCCTCGTCACCAGGCTCGCTGAAGACAACGGCCAACAGGGCCGAGGAGTCGAACACGCAGCTCACGTTGCGCGCGCCACGTTCATTCGCGCGCCGCTTCTTCGCGCTTCTCGCGAATGCACTCATCAACCACGCTCTGGCCGGGCTTCTTGTACTTCGCCAGACGTTTTTGCATCTGGCGCAAGGCCTGAACGCGCGAGACGATGCGAATCTCACCGTCCATTTCATACACCGACAAGGGGTCGTCGGGGTTCAAGCCCAAGGACTTGCGCAGATCGGCCGGGATCAACACACGGCCTTCCTTGGTCATGCGGGTGGTGTGCATCATGGTGGAAACCTCCGTCTCTGACAGCAAGTTAAAAATCTGTCAGGTATTGTAGTCAGCGACAGGCACGCAACTACAGAACAAATTGCGGTCGCCGTGCACGTTGTCGACGCGCCCGACCGGGCTCCAGTATTTCTGCTTGCGCAGCGCGGCCACTGGGTAGGCGGCCTGCTCGCGGCTGTAGGGGTGCGGCCACTCGGTCTTGAGCAAGGCCGCCGCCGTGTGCGGTGCGTTCTTCAGCGGGTTGTCGTCCCGGGGCCAGGTGCCGGCTTCGATGAGGGCGATCTCGTGGCGGATGGCGATCATGGCGTTGATGAAGCGCTCGATCTCCACCAGCGGCTCGCTCTCGGTGGGCTCGACCATCAGCGTGCCGGCCACCGGGAAGCTCAGCGTGGGCGCGTGAAAGCCGTAGTCGATGAGCCGCTTGGCAACGTCTTCAGCGCCGACGCCGCTGGTCCTTTGCAGGCCGCGCACGTCGAGGATGCACTCGTGCGCCACGCCACCGCCCTTGAGCGCGGCGTCGCCACCGCTGTAGAGCACGGGGTAGTGATCACACAGCCTCGCGGCGATGTAGTTGGCGCTGAGGATGGCCACTTCGGTGGCGTTGCGCAGGCCCTCCGCGCCCATCATGCGGCAGTACATCCAGCTGATGGGCAGCACGGCGGCGTTGCCCAGCGGCGCGGCACTGATGGCACCCACCGACTGCGCACCACCCACACCCGCCGTGCGGTGCGCCGGCAAAAAGGGCACGAGATCGGCCACCACCGCCACCGGCCCCACGCCGGGGCCACCGCCGCCGTGCGGGATGCAAAACGTTTTGTGCAGGTTCAGGTGGCTCACGTCACCGCCAAATTCGCCGGGTGCGGCCACGCCGACCAGCGCGTTCATATTCGCGCCGTCCACGTAGACACGCCCGCCATGCCTGTGAACTAACGCGCAAAGCTCTTTGACACGCACCTCGAACACGCCATGCGTGCTGGGGTAGGTGATCATCACCGCGCTCAAGTTCGCGCTGTGTGCCTCGCACTTGGCTTGCAGGTCTTCCATGTCGACGTTGCCCATGGCGTCGCACTTCACCACCACCACCTGCATGCCGGCCATCTGCGCGCTGGCCGGGTTGGTGCCGTGCGCCGACTCGGGAATCAGGCAGATGTCGCGGTGGCTCTCGCCGCGCGACTGGTGCCAGGCGTGGATGATGAGCAAGCCCGCGTATTCGCCCTGCGAGCCGGCGTTGGGTTGCAGGCTCACGCCGGCGTAGCCCGTGGCCTGGCACAGCCAAGCGCAGAGCTGGTCGTTCAGGGCCCAATAACCCTCAAGTTGAGCGTGCGGCGCGAAGGGGTGAACTTGCGCAAACTCGGGCCAGGTGATCGGGATCATTTCGCTGGTGGCGTTGAGCTTCATGGTGCAGCTGCCCAGCGGGATCATGCTGCGGTCGAGCGCCAGGTCTTTGTCGGAGAGGCTGCGGATGTAGCGCAGCATCTCCGTCTCGCTGTGGTGGCTGTTGAAGACGGGGTGGCTGAGGAAGCTCGACGTGCGCCGCAGGGCGGGCGGGATCATCGGCTCGATGCCACGCTCGAACGCTGCCAGCTCGGGCAACGCCTGGCCCGGCTTTGCGAATAACGCCCATAGTGCGCGCAAGTCGTCGCGTGTGGTGGTCTCGTCCAGCGCAATGCCGAGCATGGTGTCGCCCCACTCGCGAAAGCGTCGCAGGTTCATGCCGGCTGCCACCGCGCGCGCGGCGATCTCGGCTGTCGCCGCGCCGGTGTCGATGACGATGGCATCAAACGCCGTCTCGCTGCGCACCGCCACGCCCATGGCGCGCAGGCCCTGCGCCAGCGCGGCGGTGTAGCTGGCCACGCGCATCGCGATGCGCTTCAAGCCCGCCGGCCCGTGGTACACGGCGTACATGCTGGCGATGACGGCCAACAGCACCTGCGCCGTGCAGATGTTGCTGGTGGCCTTCTCGCGGCGGATGTGCTGCTCGCGTGTTTGCAGCGACAACCGGTAGGCCGGCGCGCCATGCGTGTCGATGCTGACGCCCACAAGCCGGCCGGGCAGACTACGTTTGTAGTCGTCGCGGCAGGCGAGAAAAGCGGCATGCGGCCCGCCCGCGCCCATCGGCACACCAAAACGTTGCGTGCTGCCCAGCGCAATGTCGGCGCCCAGCTCCCCGGGCGGTGTGATCAGCGTCAGCGCCAACAAGTCGGCGGCGACGATGAAAGCGGCCTGGTGCGCGTGGATGCGTGCGGCGTCTTGGCGCAGGTCGTGAATGCTGCCGTCGGTGGTGGGCAGCTGCACCAGCACCGCAAAGTAGTCGCCGCTGGCGATGAGCGTGTCCCACTCGGCAGCCGAGTTGGCCAGCACCACGTGCAAGCCCAGCGGCGCAGCGCGTGTCTGGACGACCTCGATGGTTTGGGGGTGGCAGTCGCCCGCCACCAGGAAGGTGTCGCTCTTGCTCTTCACGCTACGTTTGGCCAGCGTCATGGCCTCGGCCGCCGCCGTGGCTTCGTCAAGCATGCTGGCGTTGGCGATGGCCATGCCGGTGAGATCACAGACCATGGTCTGGAAGTTGACCAGCGCTTCCATGCGGCCTTGCGAAATCTCCGCCTGGTAGGGCGTGTAGGCCGTGTACCAGGCCGGGTTCTCCAGGATGTTGCGCAAAATAACGCCGGGCGTGTGCGTGCCGTGGTAGCCCTGGCCGATGAAGCTCTTGAGCACCTTGTTGCGCGACGCCAGCGCCTTGATCTCGGCCAGTGCCTGCGCTTCGCTCACGGGCGGTGGCAGCTGCATCGGCTGGCTGCGCGCGATGCTGCGCGGCACGATGGCTTCGATCAAGGCGCGGCGCGAGGCCGCGCCGATCACCGACAGCATGTGCGCTTCGTCGTCAAGAAACGGCCCGATATGGCGGGCGTGGAATTCGCTGGCGTTCTCCAGCTCGCCAAGTGGCGTCAGGGCAGTCATCAACATGGCGGACTCAGAGTTTCTTCAACAGCGCGTCGTAGGCGGGCGCGTCCATCAGCTCTTCAAAGTGCTGCATGTGCGTGACATGGACCTTGAAGAACCAGCCATGGCCCATCGGGTCGCGGTTGGCCAGCGCGGGGTCGGCGCGCAGCGCTTCGTTGACTTCCACCACCTCGCCTTGCACGGGCATGAAGAGGTCGGACGCGGCTTTCACCGACTCCACGACGCCAGCGACCTCACCGCGCGTGTAGGTGCGGCCGACCTCGGGCAAGTCCACAAACACCACGTCTCCCAGCGCTTCTTGCGCGTGCAGCGTGATGCCGACAACAGCGGCTTCGTGGTCTTCGATGTTGATCCATTCGTGCTCGGGGGTGTACATGGTGGTCATGCTGTTTGTCTCCGTATCTAAAAAGTTAGCGGTGAAATTTGCGGTAAAGCTATCGCTTGTAGCGGTGCGGGGTGAAGGGCAGGGCAGTCACGCGCATGGGCAGCCGCTTGCCACGCACTTCGGCGTAGACCTCGTGGTGCGGCAGCGCGTGGTTGTTGGCCAGGTAGGCCATGGCGATGGGCTGGTTGACCGTGGGTGCCAGCGTCCCGCTGGTGACGACACCGAGCTTGGCGCCATGGGCGTCGAAGATAGGCGTGCCTTCGCGCACGGGCACACGCTCCAGACCGACCAGACCGACACGCTTGCTCGGCGCGTGGCCGGCGAGTTGTTTTTCGATCGTGGCCGCACCCGGGTAGCCACCCGCACGCGCGCCACCCGGGCGGCGCACTTTCTGGATGGCCCAGGTCAGCGCCGCTTCCACCGGCGACGTGGTTTCGCTGATGTCGTGGCCATAGAGGCACAAGCCAGCTTCAAGACGCAGCGTGTCGCGTGCACCCAGCCCCGCGGGCTTGACCTCGGGTTGCGCGAGCAAGGCCTCGGCCAGGGCGCTGGCCTCACTGTTGGCGACCGAGATCTCGAAGCCGTCTTCGCCGGTGTAGCCCGAGCGCGTGACGAAACAGCTGGCGCCGTTCAACTCGAATGCGCCGCCACTCATGAAGGTGAGTGCGGCCACGCCAGCGTTGAGCCGGCTCAGTGCCGCCACGGCATAGGGCCCTTGCAGCGCCAGCAGCGCACGCTCGGGCATGGCGATGACCTGGCACAGGTGGCCCAGGTGCGTGGCCAGATGCAGGCGGTCGGCGTGTTTACGGGAGGCGTTGACGATGAGGAAGAGGTCGCCAAAGACCGCGTGCGCGGACGCGTCAGGCCGCACCACCATCAAGTCGTCAAGGATGCCGCCCGACGGGTTGGTGAAGAAGGCGTAGCGCTGGCGGCCGCTGGCCAATCCGATGAGATCCATCGGCACCAGCTTTTCCAGCGCCATCGCGCTGTCGGGCCCCACCAGCTTCAACTGGCCCAGGTGCGAGACGTCAAAAAGTGCGGCCGCCTCGCGGCAATGGTGGTGCTCTTTGATCACGCCGCCGGGGTAGTTCACCGGCATCGCGTAGCCGGCGAAGGGCACCATGCGCGCGCCCAGCTTCACATGCAGTTCGTAAAGCGGTGTGTGCAGCAGCGCCGCCACGGGAACGTCGGTAGAGGCAGGGGCATCAGACATGGCGGGCATCCTTCGAGGGCATCACAGCGTCCACCGCCATGCGGTGAACCGGGCCCTCGCTGTCCGCTTTACCTGAGAGATTCAGCAGCGCCCCCATCCTGGCCGGACCGGCGTGCTTTGCCCCTTCGGTGGGCCACTTCTACCTGAGCAGTGGCCTCTCTCCAGTGAGGAAAAAAGTCAGTCCTTTTGCCTGAGCGTTCGAGGCCTGGTATTCACCAAAACCTCTGCGCCTTCGGCGGCCGCACGAGGCGACTCTCTCCTGACGGCGGGCAGTGTAGCAGCGGGTTTTCAGCCCCCACGGCGGGCCCTGGGGCTTCATCATCTGCGGCCTATCTGCCTGCCCCCCGCACACAGCACACCGCCATGACCGACCGCGCCCACGCCTTCGCTGAGCTCATGAGCCAGCACCGCTCGATCCGCGAGTACACCAGCGATGCCATCGATGCCGAGTTGCTTGACCGCGTGCTGGCGCAAGCGCTGGCGGGTAGCTCGTCCAGTGGCAACCTGAACATGGTGTCGGTCATCCGCACCCGTGACGTCGAGCGCAAGCGCGTCTTGTATGGCTTGCACGGCGAGCAGCCGATGATCCTGCAAGCGCCGCTGGTGTTGACGTTTTGCGCCGACAGCCACCGCACACGTTTGTGGTTAGCACAGCGTGGTGCGCGCCTCGGGTTCGCCGACCTCGGCGCCTGGCATGTGGCGGCCTTCGACGCCATCATCCTGGCGCAAACCACGGCACTGGCTTTGCAATCACACGGCCTGGGCATCTGCTACATGGGCACGACGCTGTACGCCATGCGCGCGATTGCGAAGTTTCTGGATCTGCCCCAGCACTGCCTGCCCGTCACCAGCATGGTGGTGGGCTGGCCGGCCGAAGCGCCGGCGCAGCGTGACCGCCTGCCACCGGCTGCGTGGGTACATGATGAGCGTTATCACGACCCGAACGCGGCAGAGATCGACCAGCATTTCGGCCAGCGTGACGTGCGCGGTTGGCAGCGCTATCGCAGCATGGGCCAAGTCATGATTGATCGCATGGCCGAGCACGGCATCGCCTCGCTGGCGCAGTACTACACGAGCAAGATCAAGTACGACCCCGACCTGCTGGGCGAGTTTTCCGAGGACTTGCGGGCGCTCTTGGCCGAGCATGGATTCCTTGATGAAAAACGCTAGCACCATCTCAAGCCTGTCAGCACCTCAACGGTTCGCTCGCAGCGTGTCCAAGCCCTGGTGGGCCTTGCTGCTGTTGAGCGCCTGCGCCGCGCCGCCGGCGCTGGAGCCTATGCCACCCATGCCCGCCATGCCAGAGATTGCCTCGGGCAGCCAAGCCAAGCCTGGTTGGGCCTTCAAGCACTACGCCGTCGCTGCCGCCAACCCATTGGCCACGGAAGCTGGCTTGAACATACTGCGCGCCGGCGGCAACGCCATCGACGCCGCAGTGGCCGTGCAGATGATGCTGACGCTGGTCGAGCCGCAGTCCAGCGGCATTGGCGGCGGCGCTTTCTTGCTGCACTTTGATGGCAAGCCGAGCGCGAGCGCTGTCACCACTTACGACGGCCGCGAGACCGCGCCGGCGCAAGCCGACGAGCGCCTCTTCTTGCAAGCCGACGGCAAACCGATGCCCTTCAACGAGGCCGTGGTCGGTGGCCGCGCCGTGGGCGTGCCCGGCGCGGTGAAGATGCTGGAGGTGGCGCACCGCGCGCATGGCCGCTTGCCCTGGGCGCAGCTCGTGCAGCCGGCCATAGCCATGGCCGAGCGCGGCTTCGCGCTGAGCCCGCGCCTGCACACCCAGCTCAAGGCCGAGACGGCGCTGAAGCGCGACGCCCAGGCCAACGCCTATTTCTATCGCGCCGATGGCCAGCCGCACGACGTCGGCCACATCTTGCGCAACCCCGCGCTGGCGACCGTGCTGCGCGCCATTGCCACGCGTGGCAGCGCGGCGCTGCACGAAGGCCCTGTCGCTGCCGACATGGTGCGCCGTGTGCGTGGCCACGCCAGCAACCCGGGCCTGCTGACCATGGCCGACCTGGCAGGCTACAGCGTCAAGCAGCGCGAGCCGATCTGCACGGCTTGGAAGCTAACGTACAGAGTGTGCGGTATGCCGCCACCGTCATCGGGTCACCTCACGGTGATGCAGATCCTGGGTCTTCTTGAACACAGCCGGCAGCCCGCCGACAAGCTGGTGGCCGGTGTGCCTGGCGCCGACTGGCTGCACGTCTATGCCGAGGCCTCGCGGCTGGCCTACGCCGACCGCGGCCAGTACATCGCCGACCCCGATTTCGTCAGCGCGCCCGCCGGCCGCTGGACCAGCCTGCTTGACGACGTCTACCTGCGCGAGCGCGCCGAACTCATCGGCAGCAAGAGCATGGGCCAGGCCACGCCCGGCCAGCCCGGCGGTGCGCCGCTCGCATTCGCCAGCCAGATCGAACAAATCGAGCGCGGCACCAGCCACATCAGCATCGTCGACGCTGAAGGCCGCGCGGTGGCCATGACCACGACGATCGAAGCGGCCTTCGGCGCGCGCTTGATGAGCGACGGCGGCACGGGCTTGCCTGGCGGCTTCTTGCTCAACAACCAGCTCACCGACTTCTCCAACGTGCCCGCCGACGCACAAGGCCGCGCGATCGCCAACCGCGTGCAGGGCGGCAAACGCCCACGCTCGAGCATGAGCCCGACGCTGGTGTTCGACGCGCGCGACGGCCGCTTGCTCATGAGCCTGGGCTCACCCGGTGGCGCGGCCATCATTCACTTCACCGCCAAGACTTTGATCGCCACGCTGGACTGGGGCCTGAACGCCCAGCTGGCCATCAACCTGCCCAACTTCGGCAGCTTTGGCGGGCCCACGGTGCTCGAGCTCGGGCGCTTCGCGCCGGCCACCGTGGCCGCCTTGCAAGCGCGTGGCCATACGGTGGTGCAGAGCGATTTGACAAGCGGCTTGCAAGCCATTCAGCGCACACCCACCGGTTGGTTCGGCGGCGCCGACCCGCGACGTGAAGGTGTGGTGATGGGGCGGTGATGGGGCGTGACTACACGTTGCCAAACCGTTGCGCCACACCAAACGCCAACAGCTTGCCTACACCCGCCGCTGCCAGCATCACGGCCAGGCTGCCGGCCGTCACGCCGCTGAAGCCCAGCACGTCGACGACGGCGAAGCCGGTGCCCAGCACCAGCAGGATCACACCCCAACGCAGCGAGCCCATGCGGCGCATGCGCTCTTCGCCTTGCAGCATGGCGGCCACGGTATGGGGCGCGTTGCCCTTGAAAAAGATGTAGCGCATGCGCGCGTCGATGAACATCTTCAGCGCATAGGTGGCGCAGAAGAAGAGGGCGATCAGAACCAGGTTCGTGTCCATCGTCGGCCTTGAGGTGTGGGCGGTTGTGCCAGCCATAGTGACGCCCCGCGCGCTGAAGAGCTGGTTAGGCCTCACCGGAGACAGTCGTAGCCCGCAAGCAGTGGAGGAAGACTGTGGCCTCTCGCAAGTCCAAGTTGCACGTCACCAAGACCCTCGAGCCCGATCAGCCTGGAGCAGTCAGGTTGACGCAGAAGTACGGCGACGCACTGTTATGCGTGCGCTATCGGCAGGATGCTTTGGGTCTTGTCCGATACACCACCGTCGAACTGATCGTTGACGAGGCCCAGATCTCGGCAAAGTCAAAACGCATGGTCGGCGTCAGGGTCGAGTACGCTGAAGAGGGGCTCCGCGCACGGGTTCGAAGAGAGGTGGCCCCGCTTCTTCGAACACAAATTCAGCTGCGATAAGTGGATCGGCTGCGGGTTGAAGGTCTTTGGCTGTTCAGGAATTCTGTCTTAACTTGAGGCCCCTGCCAGGCCGCCGGAGGCGCCCCCGGTTGAGCC
>JANOJR010000625.1:0-7867 GCA_031418855.1 Rubrivivax sp. | reverse complement strand
CTGCGCGGGGTTGGGGTGCGTTTCCATGAACAAGCCGGCGATGCCTACCGCCACGGCGGCGCGCGCCAGCACGGGCACGAATTCGCGTTGGCCGCCCGAACTGGCGCCCTGGCCGCCCGGCAACTGCACGCTGTGCGTGGCGTCAAAGACCACCGGCGCGCCGCTTTCGCGCATGATGGCCAGGCTGCGCATGTCGCTCACCAGGTTGTTGTAGCCAAAGCTCACACCGCGTTCGCAGGCCATGAAGTTGTCTTCGTTCAGCCCCGCTTCGCGCGCCGCGGCGCGGGCTTTGTGGATGACATGCTTCATGTCACCCGGCGCCAGGAACTGGCCCTTCTTGATGTTCACCGGTTTGCCGCTTTGCGCAACGGCGCGGATGAAATCGGTCTGGCGCGACAGGAAGGCCGGCGTTTGCAGCACATCCACCACCGCGGCCACGGCAGTGATCTCGCTTTCAGCGTGAACGTCGGTCAGCACTGGCACGGCCAAGTCGCGCCGCACCTTGGCCAGGATTTCCAGCCCGCGCACCATGCCGGGGCCGCGAAAGGTGGCGCCGCTGCTGCGGTTGGCCTTGTCGTAGCTGCTCTTGAAGATGAAGGGGATGCCCAGCGCGGTAGTGACCTCTTTCAAGTGCCCCGCCACGTCCATCTGCAGCTGTTCACTTTCAACCACGCAGGGGCCGGCGATGAGGAAGAAGGGGCGCGCGAGGCCGACCTCGAATCCGCAGAGTTGCATCTCAGGCCACCGCCTTCACCGGCGACTCAAGGCGCCGCGTTTGATGGTCAAGCGCGGCTTTGACATAACTTGTAAAAAGAGGGTGGCCGCCCCAGGGCGTGCTCTTGAATTCGGGGTGGAATTGCACGCCGATGAACCACGGGTGGACAGTGCGTGGCAGCTCCACCATTTCGGTCAGTTTTTCGGTCTGCGTCAAGGCGCTGATGACCAGGCCGGCGGCTTGCAAACGCTCAAGGTAGTTGACGTTGGCCTCGAAGCGGTGGCGGTGGCGCTCGGTGACCACGGGGCCGTAAATCTCATGCGCCAGCGTGCCCGCTTTGACGTCGGAGCTTTGCGCGCCCAGGCGCATGGTGCCGCCGAGGTCGGAGTTGGTGCTGCGCTTCTGGATCGAGCCGTCGCGGTCTTGCCATTCTTCGATGAGCGCGATCACCGGGTGCGGGCAATCGGCGTCGAACTCGGTGCTGTTGGCGCCTGTGAGGCCGGCGACATGGCGCGCGTACTCGATGGTGGCGACCTGCATGCCCAGGCAAATGCCCAGGTAGGGCACGCCGTGCTCGCGTGCGTATTGCGCGGCCAGCACCTTGCCTTCGACACCGCGTTTGCCAAAACCGCCGGGCACCAGGATGGCGTCAAAGCGCGCAAGCTGTGCCGTGCTCTGCGCGGTTAGCGTTTCGGCGTCGATGTACTCGATGTTGACCTTGGCGTGGTTGTGAATGCCGGCGTGCAAAAGCGCTTCATTGAGCGACTTGTACGAGTCCGACAGGTCGGTGTACTTGCCGCACATGCCGATCTTCACGCTGGTTTGCGGGTGCTCGACTTCATTCACCAGCATGTCCCAGCGTTTCAGGTCGGCGGGTTTGGTCAGCAGCTGCAGCTTCATGCAGATGAGCTCGTCCAGGCCCTGCTCGTGCAGCAGGCGCGGCACCTTGTAGATGGTGTCCACGTCCCACATGCTGATGACGCCATGCGGCAGCACGTTGGTAAAGAGGCTGATCTTCTCGCGCTCTTCATCGGGAATCGCGCGGTCGGCCCTGCACAGCAGCACGTCGGGCTGGATGCCGATTTCGCGCATCTTCTGCACCGTGTGCTGCGTCGGCTTGGTCTTGAGCTCGCCTGCGGTGGCGATCCAGGGCACGTAGGTCAGGTGCACGAAGGCGGTGTTGGTGGGGCCCAGCTTCAAGCTCATCTGGCGCACGGCTTCAAGGAAGGGCAACGATTCGATGTCGCCCACCGTGCCGCCGATTTCGACGATGGTGACCTGCGTCAAAGGATCGGCCCCGGCGCCGCGTTTGATGAATTCCTGGATCTCGTTGGTGACGTGGGGGATGACCTGCACGGTCTTGCCCAGGTAGTCGCCGCGGCGCTCTTTTTCGAGCACGCTTTTGTAGATCTGGCCGGTGGTGAAGTTGTTGCTGCGCTTCATGCGCGTGGTCACGAAGCGCTCGTAGTGGCCGAGGTCGAGGTCGGTCTCGGCGCCGTCGTCGGTGACAAAAACTTCGCCGTGCTGGAACGGGCTCATGGTGCCCGGGTCGACGTTGAGGTAGGGGTCCAGCTTGATCAGCGTGACCTTCAGGCCGCGCGATTCGAGGATCGCTGCGAGCGACGCCGCCGCGATGCCCTTGCCCAGTGAGGACACGACGCCGCCGGTGACGAACACGAACTTGGTCATGGTGTGTTGCGAGACCCCGGCAGCCAGGGAAATTCGCCTTCGTGGTAAAGCGCGATTATAGGCGTGGGGGTGGCGCAGGCAGCATGGCCAACAGCCCGCATGAAGCCCGCGCAAGGCCTTCGCGCTGCGCGCTAGACTCGCGGCCACATGGGCGCAGTGGCATGACCGAACACGAGCTATTGCTCAAGGCTGAGGCGCTGTCTGGCAAAGGCGGTTTTGCCATCGACGCGGCCACGCGCACCCTTCGCTGGACCCCGCAGACGTTTCGCCTTCATGGCCTGACGCCGACACCGACGCAGCCGCAGCCTGACCTGGACCAAGCCCTGGGCTTCATCCACCACGATGACCGTGCACGCTGGCACGCCGGTTTTGAGCGCGCGCTGAACGAAGGCTGTGACTTCGACCTTGCAGGACTGATGCTGCCCGCCCAAGGCGAGCCCAGCCGCGTGCGCGCCGTGGGCTGCTGCGAACGCGATGGGTCCGGCCGTTGGCTCGTGGCGGGCATCCTACAGCCGAGCACGATGCCCGCAATGTCGGCGCTGGAGTTCGTGGTTTCGGCCGCCGGCATCGGCATCTGGGAGATCAACCTCGCCAGCGGTGACGAGTCGTGGAGCGACATCACGCTGGCCATGTACGGCCTGCCCCCGGGGACCAAGGCGCCGACGCGCACGCAGTGGCGCGAGCACTACCTGCATCCCGATGACCGTGCCCGTGCGGCGGCACGCGTGGACGACTTCACCGCCACGCAGCGCCCTTACGAGCTCGACTACCGCATTCGCCGCAAGGACGGCACGCTGCGCTGGCTGCACTCGCGCGCGGTCTTCGCCTACGGTGACCGAAGCCGCGTGCTGGGCATTACCTTGGATATCACCGAACGCAAGTTCGCCGAGCAGCGTGCAGCGCAGGCCATGGCGGTGCTCGACGTCTCCGCCGCGCAGACCGGGTTTGGCTTTGGCTACCGCGATCTTGACGACCACGACCACGACCACGTCGACGGCGGTTCGTTCTGGAGCTCGCAGCTCAAGCTCATGTACGGCCTGGAGGAGGACGGCTCGACGCCAGACTTCGGCGAGTTTCTGAGCCTCATCGACCCCCAGGACCGTGAGCGCGCAGCCTGGCAATTGCAACAGGCCACCGAGCCCGGCCGGGTGCACGAAACCGAGTTCAACCTGCGCCGCCGCAAGGACGGGCAGCTGCGCCACTTCGTCAACCGCGCGGTGGTGCTTGACAACCCGGACACCGGTCGTCGCCGGCGTTATTACGTGGTCATCGACTTGACCGACTTGCGCGCCCGCGATGCCGAAGTGGCCGAGTTGCTGGAGCGGCTCAAGCTCACCACCGAAGCCAGTGGCATCGGCACCTGGGAGCGCAACCTCATGACCGGTGTGGGCGTGTGGGACGCCACCATGCGTGCGCTGCATGGCTTCAACTTTGAGCGCTCGGCCCCCAGCCATGAGCAGTACATGAACATGGTGCATCCAGAGGACCGCGAGGCCCTGCTGGCGAACTGGCAGATGACGCGTGACGACGAACGCACGGCGATCGACTACCAGGCGCGTTTTGTGCTCCCCTGTGGCCGCGTGCGTTGGTTGCACACGCGCGGGCGCATTCAGCTTGGCAGTGATGGCACTCGCCTGCGTCGCACCGGCATTTGCTTCGACATCACCGAGCGCCATGAAGCCGAGGCGGCCTTGCGTGCCAAAGCCTTGGCCGAACAAGCCAACGCCGCCAAGACCGAGTTCCTCTCGCGCATGAGCCACGAGCTGCGCACGCCCTTGAACGCCGTGCTTGGCTTTGCCCAATTGATGTCGCTGGACAACGACGAGCCGCTGGGGGCCCGGCAACGCGAGCGCCTGGCGCATGTGCACACGGCGGGCTGGCACCTGCTGGCACTCATCAACGACGTGCTCGACCTCGCGCGCATTGAGTCGCGCCAGACACTGGTGACCTTGGACTGGGTGGCCCTGCCGACCTTGATTGAGGAAGCCATGGCGATGACGGCCGTGGCAGCCGCGAAGCGTGGCATCGAGGTGGTGTTCGTGCAGAACCTTGACACGCCGGCCTGGGCCTGGGCCGACCGTACGCGCTTGGCGCAACTGCTGCTCAATTTGCTCAGCAACGCCGTCAAGTACAACGTTGCCGCAGGTCGCGTCGAGCTTCACGCCTGGGTCAACGACGCGACGGAGGTGGTGCTGGCCGTGCGCGACACCGGCATGGGCATGTCGGCGCAGCAACTGCAAAGTCTGTTCGAGCCCTTCAACCGTCTGGGTCGTGAAGACAGTGGCATTGAAGGCACGGGCATTGGCCTGGCGCTGTCGAAGTCGATCGCCGAGCAAATGGGCGGACGCCTGGAAGTGCAGAGCACCACCGGCCAAGGCAGCGAATTCCGCATCGTGTTGCCGCAGCCGCAAGCTGCCAACGCCACGCCGGCGCGCCCAAGCTGAACCACGCGCCGACCCTGCGTTACGATCGGCGCGCTTGCACCAGGTGCCTGCCGCCCGCGTTGAAGGCGGTGGGTTCAACGGGAAGCCGGTGAGCACGAAGGGAAGACCTTCGTTGCAATGCCGGCGCTGCCCCCGCAACGGTCAGCGAGGAGCGTTTTGCACAGCAGCCACTGGGCCCCACAAGGGGCCTGGGAAGGCGCAAAGCGCCTCCGGTGTCGGTCTACCGACATCGGCACTCGCGAGCCCGGATACCGGCCTGATGCATGGGATGCTGGCGTTGCGGTGGGCGGCGCGGGCGGGGCTGCCCGTGGTGTGCGCTGCATGCGCGGGCGTCCTGTCTTCATCACCCTCACGTTAACTCCAGCGTTATCACGTCGTTGCCGCACGGGGTGTGCGGCTGGAGGTCACTGTGTCTATTTTGAAATCTTGGCGCGCCCTGGTGGCCGCCCTTGTTGTCCTTCCCTGCCTGGCCCATGGGCAGGCGACCGTGGTCGTCACCGGTGCGCGTGAAGGCATCAGTGTGGAGCGGCTGGCCGCTGATGTCGTGGTCATCGACCGCGCGCGCATTGAGGCTTCGGCCAGTGATTCGCTGGAAGCGCTCTTGCAGCGTGAAGCCGGGGTGCAGATGTCGCGCAACGGTGGCCCTGGTGCGAGTGCGGGGATCTTCGTCCGCGGCGCTTCGTCGGCGCAAACGCTGGTCTTGATCGACGGCGTGCGCGTGGGCTCGGCCACCACCGGGCAGGCCGAGTTCGAAGGCTTGTCGCTGGCCAACATCGAGCGTGTGGAAGTGCTGCGTGGCCCGGCGTCGAGCCTGTATGGCGCCGACGCGCTGGGCGGCGTGGTGCAGATCTTCACGCGTGCGCCCAAGCCCGGGCTGAGCTTGGCGCTGGGTGGCGGCGGTGAGGGCGCGCGCGACGCCACGCTCAGCGCGGCCACGCAACTCGGCATCGTTAGCGCGGCAGCCACGGTGGCGTATGAGGCGGCGACCGGGCGCTCGGCGCTGCGCCCGGGCGACGCGTTCGGCAACTACAACCCCGACCGCGACGGCTTTAAACGCAGCAGCGCGAGCGCACGCTTTTCGCTCGCACCGGCCAGCGGGCATGAACTCGCGCTGAACCTCTTCAGCAGCCGCTTGAACGCCCAGTACGACAGTGGCGAGTACCTGCCGCCCACCTTCGCCCCCAACGCGCAGGCCGACTTCCGCAACCACCTGGCCCTGCGAAGCGCAGCGCTCGAGCACCGTGGCCGCTGGGCGCCTGAGTGGACGAGCCTCGTACGTGCCTCAACGCAGCGCAGCGAGCTGGACAGCGGCGGCAGCGTGATGGACCACTTCAACACCCAGCGCCAGCAGCTCGACACCCAGCTCACGTGGCAAGCGCAGCCACAGCAGCAGCTCACCCTGGCGCTGGACGCGTTGCACGAGCGCGCCAGCTCCACGCTCTACCTGGCCGACGTGTCGCGCCGCAACCTGGCACTCGTGCTGGCCTACGCCGGGCGCGTAGGGCTGCTCGACGTGCAGGCCGACGCGCGCAGCGACCACAGCTCCGTCTACGGCGGCGTCGGCAGCGGCCGTCTCGGCGCCAGCCTGGCGCTTACACCTGGCGTTAGGCTGCGTGCTCTCATCGGCAATACTTTTCGCGCGCCCAGCTTCAACGACCTCTACTACCCGGGCTTTGGCGTGGCCACGCTCAAGCCCGAGCGTGGCCGCAGCGGCGAGCTGGGTCTGGCCTACCAAGACGGCGCCAGCACCGCGTCGGCCACTCTCTGGCGCAACGCCGTGCGCGAGCTCATCGGCTATGAGGCCGACCGGCGCTTCTGCCCGCCGGGCTTCGACTACGACTACGGCTGCGCACGCAACATTGGCCGCGCGCGGCTGCAAGGCGCAAGCCTCGCAGCAGCCACTACCCGCGGCCCATGGCGCATGAGCGCGCGTGCGGACTTTCTCGATGCTCGCGACCAAGGCACGGGCGCGCGCCTGGTGCGCCGCGCCGCGCATCAGGAATCGCTAACGCTGCAATGGAGCGCCATGGCCTGGCGCCTGGGCGGCGAGCTGCAACGTGTGGGTGCGCGTCCCGAAGGCGGCCGCATGCTGGCGGCCTACACCACGCTGGACCTCAGCGCCGCCTGGCGCATCAACGCCGACTGGTCGCTGCAGGCCAAGCTGCGCAACCTGGGCAACCGCGACTACGAGCCCGCGCTGGACTACCAATCGCCGGGCCGCCAGGCCTGGCTGGGCCTGACATGGCGCGGTATGTGATGGCTGCCTGGCCGTGCCTGGCATCCCTATTGCTGGCACTGGCCACCAGCGCGCAGGCCACCATCACGCTGCAAGACCAGCGCGGCCGCAGTGTCGAGCTCGCCGCGCCGGCGCAGCGCATCGTCTCGCTCTTGCCGTCGCTCAACGATACGGTGTGAGCACTGCAAGCCTGCGCGCGCCTGGTGGGCACCGACCGCCACTCCAACTGGCCCGCCAGCGTGGCTGCCTTGCCCAAGCTTGGTGGCATGGAAGACGTGCAGATCGAGCGCATCGTCGCCCTCAAACCCGACCTCGTGCTGGCCGCAGTGAGCACGCGCGCCGTGGCGCGCATCGAAGCCCTGGGCATCCCGGTGTTGGCGCTGGAGCCCGCTAACCTTGAACAAACGCGCCAAGTGATGGTGACCGTGGCACGGGCCTTGGGCCGCGAAGCCCAGGCCGTGCTTACCTTGCAGCAGCTTGAGCACGACATCAGCACGGCGGCGGCGCGCGTGCCCCCGCGCTGGCAGGGCAAGTCGGTCTACTTCGAAGTGGCCTCCGTGCCCTATGCCGCGGGTGAGGCCTCGTTCATCGGCGAGGTGCTGGCGCACTTAGGCTTGCGCAACATCGTGCCCGCCGCGCTGAGGCCGTTTCCGCAGCTCAACCCAGAGTTCGTGTTGCGCGCGCAGCCCGACGTGGTGATGGCCAGCCACGCGGCCATCAGCGAGATGCCCGCGCGGCCGGGCTGGCCCATGCTGCGCGCTTTGCAGCAGGGCCACACCTGCG
>JANOJR010000624.1:0-22650 GCA_031418855.1 Rubrivivax sp. | reverse complement strand
ATCGCTGCGGTTCACACGCGCCACCAGGCCGTGGTAGCTGCGCTCGAGGGCGAGGCTCGCGCGCCATTTCGCGGCCAGCGCATCCGTCCACCAAAAGCCGGCGTTGTGCCGCGTCGCGGCGTATTCAGTGCCCGGGTTGCCCAGGCCTACGAAGAGTCGAATCATGGTGGCGATTATTCAGTGCGATGCGCGCTGCACCATCCCACCACAGCGGGACATGGACGCGCAAAAAAGAGGGCCCCCATTTGGGGGCCCTTGGCCTTGCAGAAGATCCTTGGCGGACTACTTCTTGTTCTGGCGCTCGTCTTTCTTGGGCTTGGCGCCCTTGCCTTTGTCGGCCGGGGCGACCACGACCGTGGCGGCTGCGACTTCTTCGACTTCGGCCTTGGGCACCGTCACGGCCACGATCACCGGGTTCAAGGTGCCGTGTTTGACGGCCTTGATGCCTTCGGGAAGCTTCAGGTCACTGGCGTGCAGCGATTGGCCTTTGACCAGGGCGCTCAGATCGATGGCCACGAACTCGGGCAGCTGTGAGGCCAGACACTCGATCTCGAGCTCCAGCGACACGTGGTTGACCAAGCAATGGTCGGTCTTCACCGCCGGCGAGCCTTCTTCGCCGCTGAAGTGCAGGGGCACCTTCTTGCGCAGCTTGGTGGTGTCGTCTACGCGCTGGAAGTCCACGTGTTGCACGACCGGTTTCCAGGCATGCATCTGGAAGTCGCGCAGCAAGACTTTTTGCACTTTGCCGGCCAATTCCATCTCAAGGATGGACGAGTGGAAGGCCTCTTTCTTCAGCGCGAAGAACAGGGCGTTGTGATCGAGCTCGATCATGGCCGGCGTGCCGGCACCGTAAACAATGCCGGGCACCTTGGCAGCGTTGCGCAGGCGGCGGCTCGCTCCGGTCCCCTGCAGCGAACGCTCGTAAGCTGTGAATTTCATGGTTTCTCCAATGTGGGGCACCCGCGACCAGGTTCCCCGTAAAAGGCAGGCGACATGCCTGCCCGACTTTCCCGGTTCAGAAATTACTGTTCTGTTCCGAGAAGAGTGAGGTCACCGACTCACCGTCGCTGATGCGGCGGATGGTCTCGGCAAATAGGAAGGCCACCGACAGCTGCCTGATCTTGGGGCAGGCCTTGGCGGCCGCGCTCATGGCGATGGTGTTGGTGATGACGACTTCGTCGATCTTCGACGCCGCGATGCGCTCGATCGCCGGGCCCGAAAATACCGGGTGCGTGCAGTAGGCGTAGACGCTCTTGGCGCCGCGCTCTTTCAGCACCTCGGCGGCTTTGACCAGCGTGCCTGCCGTGTCGATCATGTCGTCCATGATCACGCAGTTGCGGTTCTCGATCTCGCCGATGACGTGCATCACTTCCGAGACATTGGCTGCCGCGCGGCGCTTGTCGATGATGGCCAGGTCGCAGTTGAGTTGCTTGGCCAGGGCGCGCGCGCGCACCACCCCGCCAACGTCGGGCGACACGACCACCAGCTCGCGGTAGTTCTTGCTCTTCAAGTCGGCCAAGAGCACGGGGCTGGCGTAAATGTTGTCGACCGGGATGTCAAAGAAGCCCTGGATCTGGTCAGCGTGAAGATCCATGGTGAGCAGCCGCTCGACACCCACGGTCTCCAACATGTTGGCCACGACTTTCGCGCTGATGGGCACGCGGGTCGAGCGTGGCCGGCGGTCTTGCCGCGCGTAGCCGAAATACGGAATCACTGCCGTGATGCGCCGCGCGCTGGCGCGCTTTAAGGCGTCGACCATGATGAAGAGCTCCATCAGGTTCTCGTTCGTCGGCGAGCAGGTGGGCTGCACCACGAAGACGTCGCGCGCGCGCACGTTCTGGCGAATCTCGACCGTGACCTCGCCGTCCGAAAAGCGCCCTACCGCGGCCTGTCCGAGCTCGACGTTCAGGTGGGTGGCTATCTCCTGGGCCAGCAGCGGGTTGGCGTTGCCAGTGAAGAGAACGGTGTTGAAGAGCACGGTGCGGACTCCGTCGGCAGCTTTGCGAGGCATGGGCGCCTTATTCAAGCCTTGGCGTGCAAAGCAGCGCCAAGCCTGGACCCGAAGAAATTTGGCAGGGGAGGAAGGACTCGAACCCTCGCATGTCGGAATCAAAATCCGATGCCTTGACCAACTTGGCGACTCCCCTACACGGGTGCCCGATTGCTCGCGCACCGCTAACTTGGTTTCAGCTTGCAAACCCCCGCAAGGGGTGCACTTGCAAACTCTGGCACAGGCGCCCGACCCAGCCCGCTGGAAGTTCATCCAGCGCGCGTATCGCCTCGGGGCGAACACCTGCATCCACTCTCGCGAAGACCGCGCTACCCGAGCCTGTCATGCGGCTATTGCCTAGACGTGCGCGGAGCCAATCGGCGGCTTGTGCTACCTCGGTGCAATGTCTTGCAGCACTTGGCTGGAGGTCGTTGCCACCGAAGCCTTGCACCCAATCTGCTGCCACCGAAGTGAGGCTTTGCCCCCCCTCTTGAGAGCCCGAAAGTATAACAGCCCCGGTGTCGCGCACGAGTTCAGGGTCACTGAAGATCAGCTCGGTGGCGATCGACGCTGCGGGCTTAACCACGGCGTAGAACGTGTGCGGCCACTTGATCGGCGTCAGCTGCTCGCCGATGCCCTGCACGAAGGCGTTGTCACCGCCCACGAAGAAAGGAGTGTCGGCACCCAGGCTAAGCGCCAGTGTGAGCAAGCGCAGGCGCGGCCAATGCAGTTGCCACAGCACATTCAAGCCCAGCAAGGTGGTCGCCGCGTCTGAGCTGCCGCCACCCATGCCGGCACCTGAGGGCAAGCGCTTGACGATGGAGATGTCGACACCCAGCGTGGTGCCGCTGGCTTCGCGCAACAGCCGCGCGGCGCGCAAGCACAGGTCGTCTTCGGGTAGCGGCTCGCCCAGGTCGTGGCGGCGCAGTTGGCCGTCGCTGCGCAGCTCCAGGTGCAGGCTGTCGCACCAGTCGATCAAGACGAAGGGCGACTGCAAGAGGTGGTAGCCGTCGGCACGGCGGCCCACCACGTGCAGGAAGGCATTGAGCTTGGCGGGAGCCGCCAGGTCGTACAGCGCACGCAAAGCCATGCAATCCGCCTCAACGCTCGATGCGCGCACGCAGTTTGACGGCGGGCGGCGCAGTGCGTTCGGCATCGACGAAGCCCTCAGCCCATCGCGTCAGCGTGACACGCCAGCCCAGCTGCATGAAACCTTCGGCGTCGACGGTGCTGGCGGCATGAGGCCAAGGCCGCCCAGCCAACCAGTCGGGCAAGGCCGACAGCGGCAGGCTTTCGCCCAATGCATGGCGCGCCAACGTGTCGAGGTCGTCGAAGGCCGTGTCGCTATCGCCCGTGCGCAAGCGCGCGACACCGGGCGCCCAGACTGCCGTGGCGATCAAGCTGCCCAAGGGTGAGCTCAAGCGCAGCTCACCTCGCTGGCCGTCACCACGAAGATCGAACGCGGCGCTGACACTGCGCGCAGGTGCGTCGGCAAACGCGTCAACGCGAACGGACAGCCGGCCTGAGGTCCAAGGCGTCTCAGCGAGATCGGGCGGCCGCGTGGCGCAAGCCGCCAGCAGCGCTGCGGCGGCGAGCACCGCGACCAGCCGCGCGCCCGGGCGCGCCAAAATCACAGCTTGACCTTGAGCCTGGCCAGCGTCTCGCGCAGGGCTTCGTTGGCTTTGTCGCGCGACTGCGCTTCGCGCCACAGGCGGCGTGCTTCGTCGCGCTCGCCCATGGCCCACAGAACTTCACCGAGATGGGCGCCGATTTCGGCGTCGGGCCGTGAGGCATAGGCTAGGCGCAGCTGGCGCGCAGCTTCGGGCAAGTTGCCGAGCTTGAACTCGACCCAGCCCAGGCTGTCGGTGATGAAGGGGTCACCGGGTGAGAGCTCAAGCGCACGCAGGATCAAAGCGCGCGCCTCGGGCAAACGCACGCCGCGTTCGGCCAGCGAATAGCCCAGCGCGTTGTGCGCGTGCGCGTTGTCGGGCTTGAGCGTGATGACGCGGCGCAGCAGCTTTTCCGCGTCGTCCATGCGCGACATCTTCTCGGCCATCATGGCCTGCTCGTAGAGGAGGTCGGCGTCGTCGGGGAACTGCCGGCTGGCCGCGTCGAGCACGCCGTAGGCGTCACCCCAGCGCTTGACTTCACGCAACACATTGGCTTCGGCCACCAGCTTGGCGCGCGCATCTTCGGGCTTACGCTCGGGCGCGCGGCGCACCGCTTCGCGCGCTTCATTGACACGCCCCTGGCGTGCCAGCACGGTGGCACGGCGTGCCTGCACTTCGATGGCGCGCTGCGGGTCGTCGATCTGCGCCAGCCAGGACTCAGCGGCGGCGAAGTCACCGCGCTGTTCGGCCGCACGCGCCAGCATCAAGCGCGCTTCGATGGCGCCTTGATCGGGCTTGCCGGCTTCATCATCATCGTCGTCGTCATCCTCGCTCTTGGGCTTGATGGCGGCGTTGGCTGGCACCAGGCTCAGGTAACGCTTGAGCGCGAGTTCACTCTCACCGAAGTGGCGCAGCTCCAGGTGCAATGCGCCCAGCGTCAGCAGCGGCTGCGCCAGCTCGGGCTGTTCACGCGTGACGATGTCGAGCTGCTTGATGGCGTCAACATAACGCTGCGCCGTGGTCAGCACACGCGCGTAACCCAGTCGTACAGCCGGCTCGGGTTTGGCACTTTGCAGGTAGGCCGTGACCAGCGCTTCGGCCTCGGGTTTGCGCGCCATCAGCTCAAGCGCCAAGGCTGCTGCGCCTGTGGCCTTGCCATCCAGGCGCTGCGCAGAGCGCGCCAGGTCCATGGCCTTGTCGGCGTCACCGGCGGCGAGCCAGGCGCGGCCGATGGCCACCTGCGCGGGCACGGCCAGTGCCATGTCGCCGCGATAGGGCGCCAGCACGTCGTCAAGCAAGAATGCCGCGCGCGTCTTGTCTTCGGCGCGCTGCACGGCGCGCGGCAAGGCGGAGATCAAGGCGGCGCGATCTTCGGCGGCCGTCAATTGGACGAGTGAACGCAGAGGCCCCGCCGCATCCACCAGGCGATTGAGCGCGGCGAGAATCTGCACTTCACTTCGCGCCGCGTCCAGCGAGCTCGGGCTGACGTTGCGCCACGCGCGCGTGGCCGCCAGGGCTTGCTCACCTGCACGCGCCTGCAAGGCGATGTCGACGGCGCGGCGGAAGAGCTGCTCACTGCGCGTGCGCCTGGCGGCGTCGAGGATGACCTCGAACGCGGTGCCGGGCTGGCCGCCACTGAGCTCGATCTCGCCGATCAAGATTTGGTAGAGCAGCGGCGCATCGAGGTTCGAGTTCTCGGGCGGCTTGTCGCTCGGCTTTTCAACCGCAGCAGCAGTCTCAGTCTGCGCGGCGGCAGGGCCGCAGGCCCATCCGAAGACAAGGGCCAAGCTCGTCGACAGCGCAAGCAAGCGGGCTCGGCGGGTGCGGTGCATCGGTGCCATCGGTGGTTTCATAAGGGTCAGATTCATTCTCACATAATGGTTCCATGCCCGAACTCCCTGAAGTCGAGGTCACGCGCCGCGGCATCGACGAGCCCCTGCGTGGGGCGCACATCACGGCCCTGCGCATGGGCAAACCTCTACGCTGGCCTTTGGGCATTCAGACCGATGCGTTGCTCGGCGCGCGCATCGCGCAGGTGTCGCGGCGCGGCAAGTACCTGTGGCTGGCTTTGCAGGGTGACGCTGGCGGGCTCTTGCTGCACCTGGGCATGTCGGGCTCGCTGGCCTTGCTGGCGCAAGCCGGGCCCGCTGGCAAGCACGATCACTTCGAGATGCACACCAGTGCGGGCACCTTGCGGCTGACCGACCCACGGCGCTTTGGCGCCGTCGTCTGGTCACCCAGTCTGGACGCCGACCCTGCCGCAAGCTTGCTCGCGCGCCTGGGCCCCGAGCCCTTTGACCCGGCGCTCACCGACGCCAGCTTTCACGCCGCGCTGCAAACACGCAGCACGGCGATCAAGTCGGTGCTGCTCTCTGGCGAAGCCATCGTGGGCGCCGGCAACATTTACGCCTGCGAAGCGCTCTTCGATGCCGGCATCGACCCGCGGCAACGCGCGCGACGCTTGAGCCGGCCATGCAGCGCGCGCTTGCTGCGTGCCGTGCGCGAGACGCTGGCACGCGCGCTTGATCTCGGCGGCACGACGCTGCGCGACTTTCGCGACGCCCATGGTGTGAACGGCGCCTTCCAGCATCAGGCCGCCGTCTACGACCGTGAAGGCCTGCCCTGCCCGCGCTGCGCGACCATCGTGCGGCGCATCGTGCAAGTGCAACGCTCCACCTACTTTTGCCCCCATTGCCAACGGCGCTGAGCGTCGCGACCCGCCGTTTCGGCCACGCAAGATGTGAACTGCGGACAAATGTCGCACCCGTCACGCAGCAGGTGTCAGTGAATGTTTCGGGCGTGCCTGCCAGGCAAATCACTGCGCTAGCATGAGCTGATCCCATGCAAAGCACCGTCGTCACAGGACTCGAATCGCTGTCGCACTGGCGTGAAGCGCTAGAGCGCAAGCTGGCCGCCTTGGGGCGCGTCATGCGCGAGCAGGAGCTCGACACCGACGCCGACATCGCACGGCTGGCCAAGCTGCGCGAGCGCCTGAGTTCCGAACGCATCATCGTCGCCTTCGTCGCCGAGTTCTCGCGCGGCAAGTCCGAGCTCATCAACGCCATCTTCTTTGCCGACGCCGGGCGGCGCATCCTGCCGGCCACGCCTGGGCGCACAACGATGTGTCCGGTGGAGCTGCACCACGATGAAGGCAGCGCGCCGATGCTGTCGCTGCTGCCCATTGAGACACGCTTGCAAGGCCTGGCTCTGGTGGAGCTGCGTCAGCGCCAGCACCTGTGGCAGCAAGTGCCGCTGGATGCCAACAACCCCGAAGCCTTGGCGCGCGCTTTGCAGGAAGTTACCCGCACGCAGCCGGTCACCGTTGAGAAGGCCACGGCGCTGGGCTTGTGGAGTGAAGAGGACGAGCTTGAGCGGCCGCCGCGTGCGCACGACGGTGCGGTAGAGATCCCCGCCTGGCGCCACGCCGTCATCAACTACCCGCACCCCTTGCTGCGCCGTGGGCTGGTGGTCATCGACACACCAGGCCTCAACGCCATCGGCGCCGAGCCCGAGCTCACGCTGGGTCTGCTGCCTTCGGCACATGCCACCGTGTTCTTGCTGGCGGCCGACACCGGCGTCACCAAGTCGGACCTTTCGGTGTGGCGCGAGCATCTCTCGGGCAGCAGCCTGGAGCGCTTTGTCGTGCTCAACAAGATCGACACCTTGAGCGACCCGATGGCCACGGCAGCTGAAGTCCAGACGCAAATCGAGAGCCAGCGCGAAATCACGGCGCGCACGCTGGACATGCCCTTGGCCCGCATCTACCCGCTGTCTGCGCGCGACGCGCTGGCCGCGCGCGTGGCGGGTGATAACGCTGAACTTGAGCGCAGCCGCCTGCCCGTGCTCGAGCACGCCCTGGCCACCGAGCTGATGCCGCGCCAGCGCGAGATCTTGGCCGCTGCGGTGCACGACGTCGTCGACACGCTGCGCCGCTCGGCACAGCGCCAGCTCGGCGAGCGCCGTCGTCTGGGTGCCGAGCAATTGCTTGAGTTGCGCGGCCTGCGTGGCAAGAGCGGCGGCAAGCTGCGCCTGATGCAGCAGCGCCTGCTGCAAGAAGCCACCGACTTCGAGCAATGCACCGTGCGCCTTGGCGCCTTGCGTGCGGTGCAGATGCGCCAACTGGCAGCCGCCCTCGCGCTGCTGTCCAGCGACGCCTTGCGCATTGAAGTCACTGCCATGCAGTCCGCGTTTTCGGGTCGCCCCTTGATGCTGGGCGCGGCCAAGGCTTTCGCCACCATGTGCGCGCGTTTGCGTGCGGCCATCGGCCGCGCCGCCGCGCAGGCCGATGAGATGCGCCAGATGCTCGACGCCAGCGCGCAGCGGCTCAATGCCGATTTCGCTTTTGCCTTCAACGTGCCCAGGCCGCCTTCGCTGGAGCGTTTTGTCGAAGAGCTGGCACGCACCGAGCGCGCCTACAGCCAGTACCTGTCAGTCACGCAAGCCTGGCGCTTGTCGGCGCCAACATTTCGCGAGCAATTCCGCCGTCTGCTCTTGTCCAAGCTGCGCGTGGTGTTCGAGAACGCTGCCGCCGACATCGAGCTGTGGAGCAAGTCGGTGCTCGGGCCCATGGACCAACAGCTGCGTGAACGCCGCCTGGCGTTTCAGCGCAGACGCGAGGCGCTTGAGCGTGTTGAAGGCGCGTCGGACGAGCTCGAAAGCCGCATCAGCGAAGTCGAAACCGGCGAGCAGCGATTTGTCTCGCAATGGCAGCATCTCGAGGCCCTGGTGGCGGAAACACTAGACGTCGCGCGCGCCACCGACGTGCTGCCCGAGTCCGCATCCACCGAGCCGCAGCGGGACGCCGCCTGATGCCGCTGGGCGAGCTGACAGACCCCGCGGTACCTGCGGGGTTTGCAGCCAAGCTCATGGCCTGGCAGCGCCAACATGGCCGCCATGACCTGCCCTGGCAAGGCACGCGAGACCCCTACCGTGTGTGCCTGTCCGAAGTCATGCTTCAGCAGACACAGGTGGCGACCGTGCGCGCCTACTACCTGCGCTTCCTCGACGACTATCCTGACGTGCACGGCCTTGCCGCCGCTCCACTGGACGACGTGCTGGCGCTATGGAGCGGCCTGGGCTACTACCGCCGCGCGCGACACCTGCACCAATGCGCGCAGGCCGTGGTGGCCCTGCATGGCGGCCAGTTCCCACGCAGCAGTGCAGCCCTGATGACGCTGCCTGGCATTGGTCGCTCCACCGCAGCGGCCATCGCCGCGTTTTGCTTCGATGAGCGCGCGGCGATCCTGGACGGCAACGTCAAGCGCGTGCTCACGCGCGTGCTCGGTTTCGCTGACGACCTGGCCGAGACCCGTCACGAAAAGCGCCTGTGGGCCCTGGCCGAAGCCATGCTGCCGGCGCGAGGTGTCGCTGTCTACACGCAGGGTTTGATGGACCTCGGAGCAAGCTTGTGCAGCGCGCGTGAACCACGCTGCGCTGAGTGCCCGGTGAAGAGCCTTTGCGTGGCCCGGCACCAAGAGCAGCAAGCCGACTACCCGCTCAAGACCCGGCGCGCCAAGCGCAGCCGCCGCTCGCATAGTTTGTTATGGCTTCAGCGCGGCGCCACGCTGTGGCTGACGCAACGCCCGGCCAGCGGCGTCTGGGCGGGCTTGTGGAGCTTCCCGGAATTCGCCTCCAACCACGCGCTTGAGACCGTCTGCGCCAGCTGGCCTGGCAGCGCCAAGTGGCTAGCACCCTTCGAGCACACGCTGACGCATGTCGACTGGGCACTGGCGCCCTGCCGCTGGGCCCTGCCCTCGCGCCTGGGCGCAGCGCGGCTCGCTGCGGTCGAGGCCGCGCTCGCCGCCCACGGCGCGGCAGGCCGCTGGGTCACGCGCGACGAAGCCCTGCGCCTGGCCTTGGCCGCGCCCATCCGCAAGCTCATCGAAAACGGCTAAGCCAAAGACCTTGCTCGGCGCAGGATGCGCGCCATCACGCCAAGGTCTGCCGACGTGTCCGCTCGCGTCAACTCCGCGAATCGAGCTCGCGGTGTCGCAGCAGCGTGGTCCGGCGCCCTTCGAAGCGCCGCGCCAGCATCTCGGCGACGTACACCGAGCGGTGCTGGCCACCGGTGCAGCCTATGGCCACCGTGAGGTAGCTGCGCTGGTCGTCGTCAAACGAGGGCAGCCAATGCTGTAAAAAGGCTTCGATCTGCTGCAGCATGGTGGCCACCTCGGGCTGGCGCTCCAGGTAGGCCGCCACGGGTGCGTCGCGCCCCGACATGGGCCGCAGCTCGCGGATGTAATGCGGGTTGGGCAGGATGCGTACGTCGAACACAAAGTCGGCGTCCAGCGGCACGCCGTTTTTGTAGGCGAAGGACTCGAACACGAGCGTGAGCGACGATTCGCGCGCGCCGACCATCGTGCGCAACCAGCCGCGCAAGAGGCTGGGCCGCAGCTGGCTGGTGTCGATGACGGTGGAGACCTCTCGCAGGTCGGCCAGCAGCTCACGCTCGAGCTCGATGGCCTCGGTCAACGCGCGCGAGCTGTCGCTGCCCGTAGGCACCGACGACAGCGGGTGCGGCCGGCGCGTCTCGGAGAAACGCCGCACCAGCGCGTCGGTGCTGGCGTCGAGAAAGATCGAGCGCACGCGAATACCTTCGCGCTTCAAATCGTCGATCAAGGGCAGCAAGTGCGGCAGTGAGCCGGCCGTGCGCACGTCCACCGCAGCGGCCACGCGGTGTGTCAAACGCTGGTGCTCAAGGCGGATGAAGTCACGCAGCAATTCGGGTGGCAGGTTGTCAACGCAAAAGAAACCCGCGTCTTCAAGCGCGTGCAGCGCCACCGATTTGCCCGAACCCGAAATGCCCGTGACGATGATGACCTCGTCGCGCGCATGCGCTTCCAGCGGCATCCATTCGCTCATTTGAGCCCCTGCTCGTTCAACAAAGCCGCAGCATGCGCGCGGCTGGTACCTGCCAGGCGCTCGCCACCAAGCATGCGCGCGACTTCGGCCACACGCACCTCGCCACTCACCGCATGCAGCTCGCTCAAGGTCTGCGCGCCCTGCTTCGCCTTGCTCACCACAAAGTGCTGGTCGGCGCACGCGGCCACCTGCGCCAGGTGCGTCACCGCCAAGACCTGCGCGCTGCGGCCGAGTTGCTTCATCAGCCGACCCACGCTGTCAGCCACCGCGCCGCCCACACCCGCGTCAACCTCGTCGAAGATCAGCGTGGGCATGGAAATGCCAGCGTCGCGCTCACGCGCTGTGGTCACCGCCGTCGTCACGGAAATCGCCAGCGCCAGCCGCGACAGCTCACCGCCCGAGGCGACCTTGGCCAGGGGCCGCGGCGTGCTGCCAGCATGGCCGGCCACGCGCAGCTCGGCGTTTTCCAGCCCCCAGGCTTCAGGTATTTCAAGTGTTAGCAGGGCGACTTCGAAACGGCCGCCGGCCATGCCCAGCTGCTGCATGGCTTGCGTCACGGCCTCGGCCAGCAAGGGCGCGGCACGCTTGCGCGCTTGGCTGGCCTTGCGCGCCAGTGCGCGCCACGCCTGCTCGGCGCTGGCCACCGCGAGCTCGAGCGCTTGCACGTCGGCGCTGGCGTCCAGTGCACCCAGCGCCTGCTTCCAGCTCAGCAGCAGCGTGGGCAGCTCGGCCGGGTTGCGCTTGTAGCGTCGTGCAAGTGAGACCCAGCCGGCCAGCCGCTCGTCGAGCTGCGCTAGCCGCTGCGGGTCAGGCTCGCTGCGGCCCAGATAGCTGTGCAGCGACTGCGCGGCGTCTTGCACTTGCACCAGCGCGCTGCGCAGCTCGTCGCTGATGGCGCTGAGCTCCTGGTCGAAACGCTGCACGTCGGCTAGTGCGTCGATGGCGCGCGTGCACAAGGCGTCGGCGGCGGGCTCGCCGTCACGCAAGGCTTCCAGCGCGGTGCGTGCACCGTCAAGCAAAGCCTGCGCGTTGGCCAGGCGCTGATGTTCTGCATTGAGCTCGTCCCATTCACCTGCACCCGGCGACAAGCGGTCGACTTCGGCGATCTGCCAAGCAAGGCGCTCGCGTTCCTGGTCCAGCGTGTCGCGCTGCTGGTGCGCGTGCGCCAGCGCCGCCAGCGCTTGCCGCCACTGCTGCCACAGCGCCAGCAGCGCGGCGGTGTCGACACCTGCACGCTCGTCAAGCAAGGCGCGCACGGCGGCGGGCCGCGTCAGGCTTTGCCAGGCATGTTGGCCGTGAATGTCGACGAGATGGTCGGCCGCTTCACGCAGCTGCGTCATCGTCGCTGCGCTGCCGTTGACCCAGGCGCGGCTGCGGCCCTGCGCGTCGATGGCGCGACGCAAAAGCAAGGCGCCACTTGCCGCATCGAAGCCGCTGGACTCAAGCCACGTGAACAGCGACGACGGCACGTCGAACTCGGCGCTGACCTCGGCGCGCACCGCACCTTCACGCACCAGTGTGGCGTCAGCGCGGCTGCCCAAGGCGAACTGCAAAGCGTCGATCAGGATCGACTTGCCCGCGCCCGTCTCGCCGGTCAGCACGGTGAAGCCGGCGTCGAGCTCAAGGTCGAGCTGCTGCACGATGGCCACGTCGCGCAGGCTCAATCGGCGCAACATTCAGTGGCCCTCGTACCAGCGCAGCTTGCGCCGCAGCGTGGCGTAATAACTCCACCCGCGAGGGTGGAGGAAACGCACCTTGAAGGCCGAGCGGCGCACACGCACCTGATCACCATGCAAGAGGCTGGCCAGGCTTTGCATGTCAAAGTTGGCCGAGGCGTCGCGCCCAGCCACCACGGTGATGCGCACCTCGCCGTGGTCGGGCAGCACGATGGGCCGGTTAGACAAAGTGTGCGAGGCAATCGGCACCAACACCCAACCGGCGATGCCCGGGTGCAGGATGGGCCCACCAGCCGACAGCGCGTAGGCCGTGGAGCCCGTGGGCGAGGCCACGATCAAACCGTCAGCGCGAAGATTGGCCACGAAGTCATCGTCGACGTCGACGCGCAGCTCCACCATGCTGGCGGTGGCGCCGCGGCTGACCACCACGTCGTTCATCGACAGGCCCTCGAAGATCCGCTCGCCGTCGCGCCAGACACCGCCTTCGAGCATGGTGCGGTGTTCTTCTTCGAAGTCACCCGCCAACATGGGCGCCAGCGCGTCGCGGTACTGGTCTTGCGGGATGTCGGTGATGAAGCCCAGGCGGCCCTGGTTGATGCCCACCAGCGGCAGGTTCCAGCGCGCCAGTTCGCGCGCGATGCCGAGCATGGTGCCGTCACCGCCCACCACCACCGCGACATCGCAGCGCTGGCCCAGTTCGCTGTGGGTGAGCGCATCAAAACTGGTGACTCCGGTGGCCAGTGCGGTGTCTTTCTCGAACGAGACTTCGAGCCCCTGGTTGAGCAGGAAATGCGCAACTTCTTCGAGCAAAGGGCGGATTCCGCGGGCCTGGTATTTGCCCACGATGGCAGCGTGACGAAAGCCCTTGGACATGCGGCGCATTACAACATACGCCACCCCGGCAATGGCCTGCGCCGGCCGCAGCCAAAGGGCCTTGCCTCCCTACAATGACCGGCATGCTTGACGACCGCGCCCGCACCCTGCTGAAGACCTTGGTCGAGCGCTACATCGCTGACGGCCAGCCGGTGGGCTCACGCACCTTGTCGCGCGCCTCGGGCATGGAGCTGTCGCCCGCGACCATCCGCAACGTCATGGCAGATCTTGAAGAGCTGGGCCTCATCGCCAGCCCACACACCAGCGCCGGGCGCGTGCCCACCGCGCGTGGCTACCGCCTCTTTGTCGACACCATGCTCACGGCGCGTCCCATCGAATTGCGTGAGCTCGACCACACGTCGCCAGAAGTCGCTGCCGCGCGCGAGCAGTTGCACCCCGACCAGCCCCAGCGCGTCATCACACAAGCGGCGCATCTGCTGTCCAACTTGTCGAGCTTCGTCGGCGTCATCACCGCGCCACGCAAGACCAGCGTCTTTCACCACATCGAGTTCCTGCGCCTGGGCCCGCAGCGCGTGCTGGTGATCATCGTGGCGCCTGATGGCGACGTGCAAAACCGCGTCATCATCACTGCGCGTGACCACAACGCGTCCGAGCTGATGGAAGCCACCAACTACCTCAACAGCCACTACGCCGGCCTGACCATCGAAGAGGTGCGCGAGCGGCTCAAGCGCGAAGTCGATGCGCTGCGCAGTGAGATCGCGGGCCTGATGCAAATGGCCGTGCAAGCCAGCAGCGACGTGATGGCCCAGAGCCAGGAATCGGTGGTGGTCTCGGGCGAGCACAAGCTCATTGGCGTGCAGGACTTTGGTAACGATTTGGGCGGCCTGCGCCGGCTCTTTGACGTCTTCGAGCAAAAGACCGAGTTGATGCGTCTCTTGGACGTTAGCAGCCGCGCCGAGGGCGTGCGCATCTACATCGGCAGCGAGAGCCAGGTCGTGCCCTTTGAAGAACTCTCGGTGGTGACGGCGCCGTATGAAGTTGACGGCCGCATCGTTGGCACGCTAGGTGTCATCGGCCCCACGCGCATGGCCTACGAACGCATGATCCAGATCGTCGACATCACCGCGCGGCTGGTGGGCAATGCGCTGTCGATGAAGTAGCCGGGCCCTGGCAGCGCCGCGCAACGAGCGCAGCCAACGCCTCCTAGAATCGCGGCTCCTTGCGAGCACAAACCAAGGGCCGTTAGCTCAGTTGGTTAGAGCAGAGGACTCATAATCCTTTGGTCGTTGGTTCAAGTCCAACACGGCCTACCATCACAGCGCCACGATGCAACGCTCGACCAGGTACAGGATCGACTGGTAGGGCAAGCCGGCCATCTCCGACAAACCGATCTCGCAGGTCCTGCTGCTCGAATAGCCGCGGCTGCACTCGGCGGGCAAGGCGGCCTTCAGATCGCGCAGGGCATGCTCGTTCAACTCGGGGCGCATAAAGCCGCGCTCGCCGGCAAAACCGCAGCACTGCACCGCGTCGACGCTGACCACCTCGGCGCTGCACGCACGCGCGATGGCCAACAGCTTGTCGGCGCTGCCCATCTTGCGCACGCTGCACACCGGGTGCACGGCCACGGTGCCGGCTTGTGGCCGCAGCTGCACGCGCGGCAAGACTTGGTCGTGCACAAAGTCGATGCTGTCGTGGACTTGCAGCCGGCCCGCCAGCACGCGCTTCATGCGGTACGTGCACGGGCTGGTGTCGAAGACGATCGGCCAGCGGCCGCCTTCGCTGGCGTCGCGCAGCGCGGCTTCGAGTTGATTCGATTTCAGATCGGCGGCGTCCGCCAGGCCCTTGCTCTCGAACGGTTGGCCGCAGCACAGGCCGTCGAGTGGGGCCGGGTAGAGCACATCGACGCCCGCCTTTTGAAACAGGCGCTCGGCCGTTTGCGGCAGCATGTCGACGCCGTCGTCGCCGCGCTGTGGGCCCATGTTGCGGGCTGCACAACTGGGGAAGTAGACGATGCGTTCGTTGCGTTGAGCGGCTGCGGGGCGCGGTACGAAGTGGACCGGCCGCGCCAGCGCCGGTGACCACTTCGGCAGCCGTCCGCCCGAGGCCTTGCGCAGGCCATCCAGCGCGCCCTTCATCGCGCTCGTGCCAATGACGCCATGCGCCAGATCGGCGGCGCCCAGCCCCAGGCGCACGCCGGCCGTCACGGCGCCGTAGTGGCGGGCCGCGACGTCGGCCACCTTCAGCGCCAGCGGCCCGGCGCGGCGCCCGCGCAGCGCCTTAATCAGCAGGCCGGTCTCGATGCCGACCGGGCAGGCGGTGGCGCACAGGCCACAGGCGGCGCAGGTCTCGATGCCGTGGTAGTCGTAGAGCTGCTTCAGCTGCGCGCTTGGCTCCCGCGCCGCGTCGAGCCGCGCGATTTCGCGCCAGCCGACGATGCGCTGGCGCGGCGACAGCGTCAGGCCGCGCGACGGGCACTTCGGCTCGCAAAAGCCGCACTCGATGCACTTGTCGATCAGCGGGTCGGCGGCGGGCAGAGGCTTCAGATTTTTCAGGTGCGCCTGCGGGTCGGCGTTGAGGATCACGCCCGGGTTGAGCAGGCCCTCCGGGTCGAGCAGCGCCTTGATGCGCTGCATCAGCGCGTAGGCCTGGGTGCCCCATTCGCGCTCGACGAAAGGGGCCATGTTGCGGCCGGTGCCATGCTCGGCTTTGAGCGAGCCGTCGTAGGTGTCGACCACCAGGGCGCACACGGCCTCCATCAGGCGGCTGTAGCGCTCGACTTCGGCAACACGGCCAAAGTCTTGCGTGAAGACGAAGTGCAGGTTGCCCGCCAACGCATGGCCGAAGACCACCGCTTCGGTGTAGCCGTGCTGCTGGAGCAAGTGCTGCAGGTCCATCGTCGCTGCCGCCAGGTGCTCGACCGGGAACGCCACGTCTTCGATGATCACCGTGGTGCCGGTGACGCGCACCGCACCCACCGCCGGGAAGATGCCCTTGCGCACGTTCCACAGCGCCGCCGACTCGGCCGCGTCGGTGCTGAAGTGCAGCGGGGTGGCCAGTGCCATCGTTGCAAGCTGCTGGGTGATGGCACTGATCTTGACCGCCAACGCGGCCGCCGTCTCGGCACGCGTTTCGACCAGCAGCGCTGCGGCGTCGGGCGGCAGTTCGCGCAGGGCCGGCGGCATGCCCGGCTTGTCCTGCACCGAGCGCAGCGACGCGCGATCGAGCAGCTCGACGGCGGCAACGGGCGTGTGCTCGAGCAAGGTCACGGCCTGGCACGCGGTCTCAAGGTGCTCGAACAAGATCAACGCGCTGGCCTTGTGCGCATGCTCCTCAACCGTGAAGTACGTGATCTCGCTGATGAAGCCCAGCGTGCCCTCCGAGCCGATCATCAGGTGGGCCAGGATGTCCACCGGGTCGCTGAAATCGACCAGCGCATTCAGGCTGTAGCCGGTGGTGTTCTTGATGCGGAACTTGTGGCGGATGCGGTCGGCGAACGTGGTGTCGTCGCGCGTTTGCCGCGCGAGTTCGGCCAGCCCCTGCGCCAGCGCCGGGCGCTCGGCCACAAAGGCGGCGCGGCTGGCCGCGTCGCGGGTGTCGAGCACCGTGCCGTCGGCGAGCACGGCACGCATGCCCGCCAGCGTGTGATAGCTGTTCTGTGCCGTGCCGCAGCACATGCCGCTGGCGTTGTTGGCCGCGATGCCGCCGATCATGGCGGCGTCGATCGACGCCGGGTCGGGTCCGATCTTGCGGCCGTGCGGCGCGAGCCGCCGGTTCGCCGCCGCACCGATCACGCCGGGCCCCAGCGTGATCGTCAGCGCGTCGGCGCTGAGCTCGACCTTGCGCCAGCCGTCGCCTGGCAGCACCAACACCGAGTCGCTGAGCGCCTGGCCCGACAGGCTGGTGCCTGCAGAGCGAAAGGTCACCGGCGTTTGCAGGCGCGCACAGCATTCGAGCAGGCGCCGGATTTCGGCCTCGCTCTCGGCCACCACCACCAACTGCGGAAGCAGTCGGTAGAAGCTGGCGTCGCTGCCCCAGGCCAGCCGGCGCAGCGGGTCGGTGACCAGCCGCTCGGCGGGGATGAAGGCGCTGAGCTCGCGATGCAGCGCGTCGTACGGCGCGGGTAGCAAGGCGGGCCTCTCAGTGCGATCGGCGACAGGGCCACGCTGCGTCGGCGCAGGTCAATGGACCACCATCAATGTGAATGGATAGACGTAGGCCTGCAGCGTCACGAACAGCCCCACCAGGCAGGCCAGCGCCAGCGAGTGGAAGAACACGTAGCGCAGGATGTCGCCCTCGTGGTTGTGCCAGCCGGTGGCCGTGGCTGCGACGACGATCGACTGCGCGTCGATCATCTTGCCCATCACCCCGCCCGAACTGTTGGCCGCACCCATCAGGTTCGGCGACAGGCCGAGCTGTTCGGCAGCCACCTTCTGCATACCGCCGAACAGCACGTTGGAGGCCGTGTCCGAGCCGGTGAGGGCCACGCCGAGCCAGCCCATCAGCGTGCCGAAGAAGGGGTAGAAGACGCCGGTGCTCGCGAACGCCAGGCCGAGCGTCGTGTCCAGCCCCGAGTAGCGGCACAGCGTGCCCAAGGCCAGCATCAGCACGATCGTTAGCAGCGAGTAGCGCACGCGCCACAGCGTGCGGCCATAGGCCTGCACCAGCTGCAGCGGGTTGTACTTCATCAGCAGGCCGCCGATGATGGCCGCGAGCAGGATGCCCGTGCCGGTGGCCGACAGCATGTTCAGCGTGTAGATCGCGCCTTCCTTGGTGGCCTTGGGCACGGCGGGCGGCATCTTCTCGATCAACTGGTGCAGGCCCTCCATCGGGAAGGCCGGCGCGAAGATCGCGTTCATCGCTGCCTTCACCGGCGGCATGGCCCAGGCGAAGACGAAGATCGTGAGCACCGCCCAGGGCAGCCAGGCCCGCACCACATCGGCCGTTGCATGCGCCTGGAAAGTCTTCGCCGTGGCGCTGGCGGTGGCGCCCATCGCGCGCCCGCCCGCAGTCGCGAGGCCGCCCGACCGGGCGGGTGAGGCCTCGGCTTCGGCACGGTGCTGCTTCAATGAGGTCGACGTCCAGATCGTCTTGGGCCGCCATACGCGCATGAACAGCATCAGGCAGACCATCGAGCTGATCGCGGCAATGACATCAACGAGCTCGGGCCCGACGAAATTGGAAACCAGGAACTGCGGGATCGCAAAACTCACGCCGGTGACCAGCGCTGCGGGCCAGACCTCCCACATGCCCTTGCGGCCGGCAAAGGCCCAGACGAGCCAGAACGGCACCAGCACCGAGAAAAACGGCAGCTGCCGTCCGACCATCGCCGACAGTTCCATCACGTCGTAGCCGTGCACCTTGGCCATCGTGATGATCGGCGTGCCCATCGCGCCGAAGGCCACCGGCGCGGTGTTGGCGATCAGCGATAAACCTGAGGCCGCGAGCGGCGAGAAACCCAGGCCGATCAAGATCGCGGCGGTCACTGCGACCGGCGTGCCGAAGCCCGCTGCGCCTTCGAAGAACGCGCCGTACGAGAAGGCAATCAGCAGCAACTGCAGGCGACGGTCCTGCGTGACGTTGGCGATCGAATCTTCCTGGATCTTGCACAGGCCCTTCTCATCGGCAAGTCGGTGCAAGAAGATGATGTTGAGGACGATCCATCCGATGGGTAGCAGGCCGATCATCCCGCCGAGTAGCGCCGCTCTGCCGGCCATCTCACCGGGCATGCCATAGGCATACACGGCAATCACCAGGGCGGCCACCAGCCCCGCTGCGGCGGCGATATGGGCCTTGAGATGAAACAGGCCGAGGCCGGCCAGCATCACCACCACCGGCACAGCGGCCAGCGCGGTGGAGATGAACATACTGCCGAAGGGGTCGTACACCTGCTGCCAGCTCATGTTGTTGTCCTCGCGTGGGGGGTGGGCTGGGATACCGTGCCGGCGGCGACCGGCACGACGGTGAGGCTGCGGATGCCTTGCGCACCACGAATCAAGACGCCTTCGATGTCGGCCGTGGCCGAGGGGCCGGTCATCAAGACCGTGTAGGCGGCATCGAAGAAGCCGCGCTTTTGGTAGGCGTGGTGCAGGTTCGTCACGATCGCCTGCGGGTCGAGCAGCACCACCAGGTGCTGCGCCAGGAAGCCCAGCGCATTGACACCGAA
Source organism: Rubrivivax sp. (assembly GCA_031418855.1). GTDB lineage: Bacteria > Pseudomonadota > Gammaproteobacteria > Burkholderiales > Burkholderiaceae_C > Rubrivivax. Next base: position 3,516 of record JANOJR010000624.1, on the reverse strand, counting down.
CTCGCGCTCGCTCAAGGCCACCGAGCCGGTCTCGGCGATGCCGAAGACGGCGCGCACGACGCCGACGTCGACGTCGTCAAGGTCGGCCGGATGGCGCACCGACTGCACGTCCCGCGTGCCGACCACTTCCGGCGTGGCAGAACAGATCACCTTGGCCTGCGGGAAGCGTGCGCGAATGAAGGCGTCGAGCGAGCCCTGTGCGGGCGCTTCGGTGACCACACCGCCCATGCGCGCCAGGGCCTTGGTGAACGTCGCCAGCGGTGCGGCCAGCGGACCGTCGAAGGTCGGTACCTCGGGCGCGGGCCGCGGCGCAGGCTGGTTGCGCCGCACGCGGTCGAGGATCACCGCGCGGCTCGTCATTTTTTTCCTCCGCGGTTCTTCACGTACCACTGGCGAAAGGTCGAGCGCGGCGCGCTTGGCACTTCGCGTTGGCGGCCCCAGGCGTTGAACGGGTTGTAGACCAGCGAGCGCGGCAGGTGCTCGATGCCGGCGGCTACGGCTTCGACTGCGGCGCGGTACATCTTCGGGCTCGACAGCACCTTGCCCGCCAGGCGCATGGCCTCCTTCTTCACCATCGGCAACTGGTGCCGCTCGGCGATGATCTGGCGCCACTTGTAGATCTGCTCGTGGATGTTGATCTTCACCGGGCAGACACTGGTGCAACTGCCGTTGAGCGTGGACGCAAAGGGCAGCGCGCTGTATTTGCGCAGGTTGAAGCTCGGGTCGATGATCACGCCGATCGGGCCCGAGTAGGTCGAGCCGTAGCTCAGGCCACCGCTGCGCCGGTAGACCGGGCAGGTGTTCATGCAGGCGCCGCAGCGAATGCACTTGAGCGAGGTCCAGAAGTCCGCCATGCCCAGGCGTTCGGAGCGGCCGTTGTCGACCAGCACGATGTGCATCTCGGTGCCCGGCCGCGGCTTGCGAAAGTGGGAGGTGATCTGCGTGATCGGCGAGCCCAGCGCGCTGCGCGAGAGCATGCGCACGAAGACACCCAGGTGCTCGATCTTCGGGATCACCTTCTCGATGCCGATCGAGGCGATGTAGAGCGGCGGCAAGTGCACGCTCAGATCGGCATTGCCTTCGTTGGTGCAGACCACCACGCTGCCGGTTTCGGCAATCGCAAAGTTGGCGCCGGTCATGCCAGCGTGGGCCTTCAGGTAATACGGCCGCGTGTGCTGGCGCTGGCTTTCGGCCAGGTAGGGGATGTCGTGATTCGCCGGGTCGGTGCCGAGGGTGCGACCGAAGACTTCGGCCACGTCACTGCGCAGCTTGTGCACGGCCGGCACCACGATGTGGCTTGGCGGCTCGTCGTCGAGTTGCTGGATGCGCTCGCCCAGATCGGTCTCGATGATCTCGATGCCGCGGTTCTCGAGGAAGGGCCGCATCTCGCATTCGTCGGTCAGCATCGACTTGCTCTTCACGAGCAAGGTGGCCTGGTGCGACGCCATGATCTCGAAGACGATCTGGTTGTGCTCGGCGGCGTCGCGGGCCCAGTGCACGACGGCGCCATTGGCCTGCGCGTTGCGTTCGAACTCCAGCAGGTAGTCGCCCAGATTCGTCAGCGCGTGTTCCTTGATCGCCGACGCGAGCAGGCGAAGCGCTTCCCACTCGGGCATCGCCTCGCACTCGCTGTCGCGCTTCTTGCGCAGGTCCCACAGGCGCTTGTCGTGGAAATCGGCGTGGTCCTTCGCGGCGATGAACTTCGACGAAGCTTCGGCGTGGTCGACGCGCTTCATGAGCGAGCCTCGCGCGCGCTCGTCACGACCGCGCCCCGTTAAGCACCTGGGCGATGTGGATGAACTTCAGCGGCAGGCCCTGGCGCTGCGCGCAGCCCTTCTGGTGCATCGCGCAGGACATGTCGGGTGTGACGATGTACGCGGCCCCGGCACGGTGGTGGTCGTTGACCTTGTCGTAGCCCATCTTGGCCGAGACCGGTTCTTCGAAGACCGAGAACGTGCCGCCGAAGCCGCAGCACTCGTCGCTCCGTTGTGGCTTGACGAACTCCAGGCCCTTCACGGCCGCGAGCAGCGTTGCCGGCTTGTTGAAAACCGGCTCGACGATCTCGCTGGTGCTGGCCTCGCGCAGGCCGCGCAGCGTGGCGCAACCGATGTGCAGCCCGACCTTGTGCGGGAATTCGGCCCAGGGGAATTCGTGCACCTTCAGCACGTCGTGAATGAACTCAACGAGCTCGTGCGTATGGCGCCGCACCTGTTGCACCTCGGGCGTCTGCGGGATGGCCGTCATCTGGTCGCGCACATGGTGGGCGCAACTGCCCGAGGGCGTGACGATGTGGTCGTAGCCGGCGAAGTTCTTCGCGAACAAGGCTTCGGTTGCGGCCGCATCGCTGTGGCAGCCACTGTTGGCCATCGGCTGGCCGCAGCAGGTCTGGTCCAGCGGGTAGTCCACCGTGCAACCCAGGCGTTCGAGCAGTTCGAGCGTGGCGATGCCGACTTCAGGGAAGAAGGCATCAACGTAGCACGGGACGAACAGGGCCACTTTCATTGCGCGGCACCCTTCATGGTTGCCTGCCAATGTGCCTTCGTGCCTTGCCGAATGTTTGAGCTACGTCAATCGGGATCGCCCACGTCGATCAGTGCAAACCCGCGCTGGATCGGCGTCAGTGATAGTCCTCTTCACGCTGGTGGCGTACTGCCAGCACTACGACTTTCGACGGACTGACGATCTCGTACAGCGCGACATATCCGGTGCCGCCGAACGGAATGATCAATTCACGCTGAGCTGGGTGCTGGGCCGCTTTGCGGAAGCTGAAGGGCGTGATCGCCAGCCGGTTCTGCGCCGTCGCCCTGATCGCGTCGATCGCGGCTTGGGCGCGATCAAGGTCTTCTGTCGTCTCGGAACGGTCGAGCAAGAAGTCAAAGAGGCGTTCCAGGTCTGCCTCGGCCGCAGGCGACAGCTCGACGACGAAGCTCATCGGCCAAGCTTCTTGCGCTTGGCGTCTAGCTTGGATTGGAGCCGGTCCAGGACGGTCTCAACGGGTACCGCAACGCCCGTCTTGTGGTACGCCTCGGACGCAGCTTGCGCCCGAGCATGAAATGCGGCCTGGACGCGCCGGAAGGCGATGGCGTTTCGCACAGTAGCTTCGACGAAGGCGGTCAGCGTTTCGCCCTGCCTGAGAACGGACTCGAGCTCAGCGCGCAACTCGGGTTCGACGCGGATTTGGGGTATGACGGCGGACTTCATCGAGGCAGTGTATTGCGTGTGCGTTACGCCTGCAATGGGCCTGTTTGGCGTGGTCGCTCGACATGTCGGCGGAAGTCGTGTGTCGGCCATTCTGAGAAGACCTCGGTTATGAGAAGTTCTGGCCTGGCGTAGTCCGGAAGGCCGCGTAGCTGCTGGCGTCTTCTCACAATGGCCGTTGAACTAAACCGCTGACGCGGTGGTGGCGCGCGACGAGTTCTGCGCGTGAGTCGGTCGTACCTTGTTTCCGGGGACTGTTCCCCGGAACTCGGAGACGACCATGACACCTCTGCGCCAACGCACCATCGATGCGATGGT
>JANOJR010000623.1:0-8076 GCA_031418855.1 Rubrivivax sp. | reverse complement strand
CGGCAAGCATCTTGGCTCTCAACTACTCGCACACTCGGAAGCGTGGCTTCGCCAACGCGGCGTCACACTCTTGCAGGTCAAGACGGTCGCAGCTACTGGCAAGAGCCCCGAATACGCTCAAACTCGAAAGTTCTATGAAGCGAGGGGCTTCACGCCAGTCGAAATCTTCCCTGAACTGTGGGACCCCTGGAACCCAGCGCTGCAATGCATCAAGTGGCTCAACGCGGCCTAGCTAGCCATTCGTCTCCAACAAACGTACCTCATGCCCACAACGACAGTCTTGAACGACATCGACAGCTATCGGCAGCACTTCGACACCATGTTTGTCGGCGGCATTCCACGCCTACTTAACGATGACGGTGCCTTCCTCTCGTTTGTTGCGGTGGTCACTGCAACCGATGCGCTTGCCGGCCTCTTCGCTCCAAGCAAAGGAAGCGGTGAGCGCTTTCGACTTTTTGTGGAGACGTTCTTTCCAGAAGACCATCGCGCTCTTGCAGCAGACATCTGGCAGCTTCGGAACTCGCTCATTCATTCGTTCAACCCGGGTCCGTTCGCTCTTACCCAGCACTGTTCGCGCCAGCATCTCCAGGCGCCGCTAGGAATCGTCACGCTGAACGCTGAAGACTTCTATGCTGCGCTGCTGATTGCCGCGCGTGCGTACTTCGACGCGTTGGTTCGCGAGCCCGCCCTTCAGGCGGCCTTCAAGCTACGCGTTCAAGCAACGGACGGTGGGGCGCCCGAGACCTCGGTCGTGGTGCAACATCCTCGGCAGTGAACGCAGAGCGCAGGACCTCGATCAGGCTGGAAAAGCCCCACGGCGCCCCACAACGAGCAAGGCCAAGGCCGCCAAGGCTAGCGGCACGGTGCCGGGTAGCGGTACCAGGGTGAGTTCGCCGTCGAAGACGAACCGGGTCAAGGCCTCGCTGGGGCTGATGAATTGCCCGCTTCCGGTGAAGGACCCCGTGCCACTGGCGCCGGCAAAGATGCCAGTGCCGCCGGTGAAGACCATGTTCGTGCCGAAGAGGTTGAAGGCGCCAGTGTTGTTGGTGGGCACAAGTTGCACGTCAAAGCTGGCGAAAAGTTCGTCGCCCAGCGCGTTCTCGAACACGTTGGTGCCGCTGCCTGCACCTGTTGCGAAATTGACGATGTCTTCCGAGCGGTAGCCGACGATGTCCGAAACGCCGCTGCCCGTGGCCAAGGTGTTCACGCGAACGATGGGCACGCTCGGGTCGATGACTTGCACGATCGCCGACGCGCCTTCCATGGTGGCGTGGAAAGTGACCGCACCTGCGTTGGCGGGGGTTGGCAACGACAGCGCGCCGACGACCGCCAGCGTGACGCTGACGCAGGCGAGCTGGCCGCCGCGTGGGCTGTGCGCTGCGGGTTGCGGCTGATGCAGCGCCCACACCGTCCACAGCGCCGCAGCGGCGTCGATGGCGGCGAACAGGCACAGCGCAGGCGGCGCGAATCCGGCGAGCACGAACGCGACGATGACGACGGCAGCCAGGCCACGGCGCCACACCGACCACGCGATCAGCGAGCGCACCTCGGTACGCGCTGCGAGCAGGTCGACGCTTCCCAGGCACATCGCCAGCAGGCCGACCATGCGTATCCAGACGTCGGGTGGTGTGGCGATGCCCAGCGGCGCAAGCATCAGCGCGGGCGCCGCGATGAGCATCGCACCGGCGCCCAGCAGGTAGACGCCGAAGGCTTGCAGGCTGCGCGCAGCAGCACTTGCGCGGTGGGGAATGGCAGTGGGCACGGTGACCTCGGGCTTGGTAGTTGGCGACGGCCCATTGAAGGCCGGCGCGCACCGCGACACCACGGGACAGAGGTACCGAACCGGCCCCGAATGGCCATGCCGTACAGGACAAGCGTCCTGCGGTCGGCGTCCCAAGCCAGGCAGGCCCCTAAAACCCGAGATCGCGCGCCCGTGCCACGGCGTGTGAACGCCCTTCGACGCCCAGGCGCGTGTACAGCGCCGACAGCGCATTGCGCACCGTCTGGTCGGCCAAGCCAAGCTCGGCGGCGACTTGCAGGTTGTCGCAACCGCGTGCCACCAGGGTTAGCAGTGCGCGTTCGCGCGCTGTGAATGCCAGGCCAGCATCAGGCGCCGAGGCCGGGTTTACAAACGCCGCCACGGCGTCGCAAAACTGCTCAAACGCCGGCTCGCCAGCCAGCGGCACGTGGTTGCGCGTGGCCAGTGTTTCGAAACGCGCTCCCGCGATCGCGGCCGCCACTTCGCGGCCCAGTTCCACCGGCACCGCCGCATCGCCCTGGGCATGCAGCACGAGTGTCGGGCAGCGCACCTGGCCGATCTCAGGGCGCACATCCAGCCCCAGGCGCGAACGCATGAAGGCCGCCGCGCGCACGCCGTTGCAGGCGCGGCGCTGCTGCTCGTTGAGTGCGGCCACCTGCTCGGGCGTGCCGTCGGGGATCATGCTGGCGCTGATGAACTGCTGCACCGGTGCATTGGGCACGCCCCAGCCCAGCTCGATGAGTTGCAACTGCGCTTCCACGTAAGCGCGTTGTGCGGGCGTGGGCTGGCGGTGCCACAGACCGTGCGAGTACGCGCCCAGCAAAACGAGATGGCTGACGCGCTGCGGGTAACGCGCGGCGTAGGCTATTGCCGGCGCCGCGCCGCCCGAAATGCCCAGCAGCGCGGCACGCTCAAGGCCACTCGCGTCCATCACCACCGCGATTTCTTCGACGGCCGCTTCCAGGCCCAGCGGCGTGGTGTCGGGGTCTGAGAGCCCACAGCCACGCTCGTCGTAGCGAATCACCTTGAGGGACCGGCCCAGGCGTTCCAGCCAGGGGCGAAAGATGGCCGAGATCGCGTCGTACTCGACATGCGTCATCCAGTGCCCCGTGCGCAGCAGCGCCGGACCCTGGCCGCTGCGCGCCCAGGCAATGGCCGCGCCTGAGGCGACGTGGGTGAAGCGCACTTCCTGGCGCAGGGGGGCGGGTGGACGCATAACTGGTGAAACAGGCGGGCGGCTCATGGTCAAACCCTGGCGACTTGGGCCGAAGCGCGCGGCTGAAACGTCACCACCGCTTCAACGTTAGCGCTGTCCGCCACCGAGCGCGCACGCAGCTGACCACAACCGGCGTCGACGTCCTGCCCGGCCGAGCGGCGCAGCTTGGTCAGCACACCACGGCGCGTGAGTGCGCGCGCCATCTCGGCCGCACGCTCCCAGCTTGGGCGGTCGAAGGGCAGGCCTTCCACGCTGTTGTACGGAATCAGGTTCATCAGCGCGTAGCGCCCGGCAAGCAGCGTGGCGATGCCTTCGACTTCGTCGTCACCGTCGTTGATGCCGGCCAAAAGCGTCCACTGATATTGAATGGGGTAGCCCGTGGTGCGCGCATAAGCTTCGCCCAACGCCACCAGCTCGGCCGGCTCAAAGCGCGGTGCCCGCGGCAAAAGCTCGGCGCGCAGAGCAGCCCTGGTGCTGTGCAAGGAAAGTGCTAACGCCGGTTTGACGCGGCCTTGCGGCAGGCGCTCGAAAACGCGGCGGTCGCCCACCGTCGAAAAGACCAGGTTCTTGTGGCCGATGGCGCCCGCTGTGCCCAAAAGCTCGATCGCTTCAAGCACGGCATCGAGGTTGTGCGCGGGCTCGCCCATGCCCATGAAGACGACCTTCTTCACCACGCGCAGCGTGCGCGCAAGCGCCACCTGCGCCACGATTTCGGCGCTGCCGAGCTGGCGCACGAGGCCGCCTTTGCCGGTCATGCAAAACACGCAGCCGACGGCGCAGCCGAGTTGCGTGGACACACACAACCCGTCGCGTGGCAGCAGCACCGACTCGACCGCCTGGCCATCCGTCAGCTGCACGAGCAAACGCGCCGAGCCGTCCGCGCCTGCATGGCTGGATTGCAAACGCGCCAAGCCGCTCAGCTCGGCCGTTAGCGCGGGCAAGGCCTCGCGCAGGGCCTTGGGCATGAAGTCTTCAAGCCGGCGGCGCCCACTGTCTTGCGCCATGGCCTGTGACCACAAGCGCAGCACGCGTTCTTCGTGTTTGGGCAGGGCGCCCAGCGCACGCAGGCGTTGGCGTAGGTCGCTGATGTGCATGGTGGCGCGCGTTCCGCCTCTTACGCGCGTGCTGCCAGGCGCATGCGCAGGCCCACCGGCGTCATGGTGAATTGCAACTGTTCGCGCGCTTCGTCGCCGTCGGGCGTGTCCACAGCCTGGATGTCGAACTGCGACAGCAGCATGGCCATGGCCAACTTCATTTCCAGCATCGCCAGGTAGCGCCCGGGGCAGATGCGCGGGCCCGCGCCAAAGGGCATGGAGATGCGCTTGGCGCTGCTGGCGGCGGCCGCGGCCGTGCCGTCCACGAGCCAACGCTCGGGCTGGAAGGCGGCGGCGTCGCTCAGGTGCGCGGCGCTCACGCTGTCGTGGCGCATGAGACTGATGACGATGTGGCCTGCGGGTACGGTGACGTCGCCGATGACGCTGTCGCGCACGGTCTGCAGCGGCAGCACGGGCGCCACCGGCTTCAAGCGCATGGTCTCGTGCATGCAGGCTTCCACAAAGTCCAGCTGTGCCAGCTTGTCCATCGTTAGCGCTTCACCCGGGGCGAGGGTGGCCCGTACCTCGACCTGCGCGCGCTGCAGCGCGGCGGGGTTGCGCCACAGCAGGTGGATCATCCAGGCCAGCGTATTGGCGGTGGTGTCTTCGCCGGCCAGCAGCATGGTCAGCACGTTGCCGGCGACCTGCGCGTCGTCGATGCCGCTGCTGGGCTGATCGGCCGCGGCGAGCATGGCTTCGAGCAGGTTGCGCGGGTGTTCGTGCAGGCTCGCGTCGGCCGCCATGCGCGCACGTGCCTGCGTCACGAAACCATCGACCGCCGCTTTGACATGCACCAGTGATGCATCGAACGCGCGCAGCCTGGCCGTGCGCAGCCAGCGCCAGGTGGGCAGCGGCGCCATGATGCGGCGGAAGACCTCGGGGAAAAATTTGTCCAGATGCTGCTGGATCACGTCGGCGTCGGACTCCAGCGTGCGCACTTCGGCACCGAAGGCGAGCCCGGCAATGGTGTCGACCGTGTAGCGCATCAGGTCGGCTTGCAAATCGATGCTGGTGCCGGCCCTGGCTGCCTTGTGCCAGCGCCCGGCCAGGCGCTGCGCCACGCCTTGCATCGCCGGGAAATAACGTTTGACGTGGGCGGGGTCGAACCCGGCCATGACCATGCGGCGCTGGCGCTTCCAGGTCTCGCCGTTGGCGCCGAAGACGCCCGGGGGCAGGCCCATCTCGTCCCAGATCTCCGCCAGCCGCGTGGTGCGGCGGTAGCCGTCAGGGCGGTCGCGCAACACGCCGGCCACCATGGCGTGGTCGGCCACCACGATGAGCCTGCGGTTCATCAGCCGCAGCTTGTAGAGCGGGCCGAAGGCCTGGCTCCAGGCATAGAGCTGCTGGTGCATGCTCGGCACCTTGATCTGCAAGGCGTTGCCGAAGATCGGCAGGCCGCGCGGGCCAGGTAGATCGTCGTAGTGGCGAAGAGTGGCTATGTTCATGATGGACGTTATTGCCACAGCACCGGCGTGGCTTGTGCGTACCAGCCGTCGACCTGCGCCGCCACGCTGGCTTCGATGCGGCTGCGCTTGATCTTCATCGTCGGCGTGAGGCAGCCGTTGTCGATGCTCCAGGGCTCGCTGGCCACCACCAGCATCTGCAACTTCTCATAGCTGGCCAGGCCTTCGTTCACGCCGTGTAACAAGGCCGTTAGCGCCTCCTGAACACGAGCTCGTTCTTGCGGATCGCCCAGTTTGGGGCGCAGGGTTTCGTCGAGCACCACCATGGCATAGGCCGCCACTTGGCCCACGCCCGAGACCATGCACAGCTCGACCATCGGGTGGGCGTTCAACTGGTTCTCAATCGGCGCGGGTGCGACGAACTTGCCCTTGGCGGTCTTGAAGAGTTCCTTCTTGCGCCCGGTGATCTTGAGCATGCCGTCACTGGCGTAGACGCCGAGGTCACCGGTGCGAAAGTAGCCGTCGTCGGTGAAGGCTTCGGCGTCGAGATCGGGGCGCTTGTAGTAGCCGGCTAACTTGCCAGGTGACTTGACAAGGATCTCACCATCGACATCCAAACGCGCCTGCACTTCGGGGTAGGCCACACCGACATACCCCGGCGCGTTGACCTCGGTCGTGCAGCGGTGCGAGACGCAGAAGTCTTCCGTCATGCCGTAGCCTTCAAGCAGGTTCAGCCCGAGCTTGCGGTACCAGTGCAAGACCTCCACGGGGATCGGCGCCGAGCCGCTGCGCGCTTGCGTGCATTGGTCCAGGCCGATGCTGGCCAGCACCTTCTGGCGCACGGCGCTGGCCATCGCCGGGTTGTCGAGCATGGCGTCGAGTTGGGCGGCGGGCATGGCTGCCAGCACGCCTTGCTGGAACTTGGTCCACAAGCGCGGTACCGAACAAAACATGGTCGGCCGCGCGCGCTTGAGGTCATCCATGAAGCTGGCCAGCGACTCGGTGAAGTACAAGTGTGTGGGCGCCTTGTGCATCAAGGCAAAACATTGCACGCAGGCGCGCTCGTAAGCATGCGCCAGCGGCAGGTAGGACAGCGCACGCAAGGGTACGAGGCCGGCGGGGTCGCGCAACACGCCGTCCAGCAGCGCCTGTGTGGCCGCCGTGATGCTGCCGAAGTTCTGCATCACGCCTTTGGGCTGGCCCGTGCTGCCCGAGGTGTAGAGCAGCATGGCGATGTCGCTGTGCTTTCGTTGCGCTCGCCCAGGTAGGGGCGCGCAGCGCGCCACGATGCTGTCCCAGCTTTCCAACTCGACGGCGGGCGACAGCGGCAAGGCGATGCATGGCATGCCCGCCGGCACCGCACTTTGCTGCTGCGCCCAGGTGTCGAGCTTGCCCACGAAGAGCAGACTGGCTTCACTGTGCTCAAGCACGAAGCGCACGTTGGCGGCACGCTCGGTCGGGAAGATGGCCACCGTGGTGTGCCCGGCCATCCAGATGGCCAGCTCGGCCATGATGAAGTGGGCGCTGTTCTTGGCCAGCATCGCGATGCGCGAGCCCGGCGCGAAGTTCAGGCTCTGCAGGTGCGTGGCCATGCGCCGCGACTCGCTCAGCATCTGGCCCCAGGTGTAGTCGACCACCTCACCGCCGCCTATGGGCTGCGTCAGGAAGACCTGATCGGGGTGGGCGGCGACCTGGTCGTAGACATGGTCCAGGATCAGGCGCGCTGGGTTCGCGATGGGCATGGTGGGGGCTCCGGTCGAATGGCCACGAGTGTGCCCGATGAAAGTTGCCGCAAACGCCGCTGCAAACCCCGAGGCAAGCACGACCCGTCACACTCGCCTACCCATCTTCGGCACACCCTCAAGGACACACCATGACGCTCAGCCACAACCCCCATGTCGCCACCAGCCTGGCACGCTGGCACCACATGATCGCCAGCGGCGACCTGCGCGAGCTGCACCACCTGGTCCACCCCGAGGCCTGCTTTCGCTCGCCCATGGCCTTCAAGCCGTATGAGAGTGCCGAGGCCGTGGTGTTGATTCTGCGCACGGTGTCGGGCGTGTTCCAGAACTTCCGCTACCACCGGGAGTTAGCAAGCCCCGACGGTTTGAACATCGTGCTGGAGTTCAGCGCTGAGGTGGGCGGCAAGCAGCTCAAAGGCGTCGACCTCATTCGCTTTAACGAGGCGGGCCTAATCTGCGAGTTCGAAGTCATGGTGCGCCCGATGAGCGGCTTGATGGCGCTGGGTGAAGAAATGGGGCGGCGCGTGGGGGCCGTGTTGCCGGGGTTCAAGGCGTTGGTGGGTTGATGCGCGCTGGTTGTCGAAGACCGTTAGGCCCGTACCGTACGCGCTGGCAAGGACGTTGGGTATGGGGTTGCGCTCATGTCCTCCGAAGCCGGCCTGAACGGCCGCTTTCTCCCCCTTTACTTCGCTCCACCCCATACCCAACGCCCTCGCCAGCCGGCACCATTTGACCTTGCCCCCGGAATCCGTACCCCATAGCCGAGTCACGAATTGACTTGCTTGGCCTGAGCCGCAAGCCGGTCTTGCTCGAACCGCACAGGGCTGACGTAGGCCAGCGTCGAGTGCAGTCGGGTCTGGTT
>JANOJR010000622.1:0-13013 GCA_031418855.1 Rubrivivax sp. | reverse complement strand
GAGGTCGGCCACCAGGCGGTCGTAGACCTTGGCGCCGGCGTAGACGCGGCAGGCCGCGGTGCAGTCCTGTCCGGCGTTGTAGTAGCCGAAGGTGCGCAAGCCTTCAACCACTGCGGCGATGTCGGCGTCGTCGAAGACGATCACGGGTGCCTTGCCGCCGAGTTCGAGGTGCGTGCGCTTCAGGGTGCCGGTGGCGGCTTGCAGGATCTTGCGGCCCGTGGACACGTCGCCCGTCAAGCTGACCATGGCTACCTTGGGGTGCTCCACCAAGGGCTGGCCCACACTGGCGCCACGGCCGGTGATGACATTAAGCACACCTTTTGGCAAAATCTCCACGGCCACGCGTGCCAGTAACAGCGTTGTGAGCGGCGTTTGCTCACTCGGCTTGATCACGACCGTGTTGCCCGCAGCCAGGGCCGGCGCGATCTTCCACGCGGCCATCATCAGCGGGTAGTTCCAGGGCGCGATGGAGCCCACCACGCCGATCGCATCACGGCGGATCATGCTGGTGTGGCCGGCCAGGTATTCGTTGGCCACCGTGCCGCTCATGCAGCGCGCCGCACCCGCGAAGTAGCGAAAACAATCGGCCACCGCCGGCATCTCGTCGGCCAACGCGCGCGCATAAGGCTTGCCGCAGTTCAGGCTTTCCAGGCGCGCAAATTCTTCAGCGCGCGACTCGATGGCGTCGGCCAACTTCAGCAGCAGACGTGAACGCTCGGACGGCGTGCTTTCGCTCCAGCTGTCGAACGCGCGGTGCGCGGCCGAGACGGCCCGGTGCACCTGCTCGACCGAGGCCTCGGGCACGAGCACGATGAGCTCGCCGGTAGCAGGGTTGAGCACACGTTCGGCTTCGCCTTCGCCGCTGACGAAGGCGCCGTCGATCAAGAGTTCGGTGGCGGGGTTCATGGTGGGGCTCCTTGGGTCGTCTCGGGTCAGGGTGTTCAAGCGGTTCAACGCGGCGCCGGCTCGTCGGCACGCGTCAGCGAATAGGCCAGCAAGATCGGCACAAAAGTCAGCGCAATGATGATCACCGCCACCACGTTGGTGACCGGTCGCTGGCGCGGACGGATGAGCTCTTGCAGCATCCAAATCGGCAGCGTGGTTTGCTGCCCGGCGGTGAACGTCGTGACGATGACTTCGTCAAAGCTCAGCGCGAAAGCGAGCAAGGCGCCCGCGAGCAAGGCCGAGGCCATCTGCGGCAGCACGATGTAGCGCAGTGTCTGGAAGCTGTCGGCGCCCAGGTCCATCGACGCTTCGATGAGGTTGGGGTTGAGCCGGCGCAGCCGCGCCACGGCGTTGTTGTAGACCACCACGACACAAAAGGTGGCGTGGCCGATGACGATGGTCCAGAACGAAAACGGAATCTCCAGCGTGTGCAGGGCACTGCGCAACGAGATGCCGCTGATGATGCCGGGCAGGGCAATCGGCAGGATGAAGAGCATGGAGATGACATCGCGGCCAAAAAAGCTGGCCCGCGCCAGCGCGGCCGCAGCCAGGCTGCCCAGCACCAGTGCGATGGCGGTGGACCAGGCCGCCACTTCAAAGCTCAGGCGTATCGCGGCCCAGACGTCGTCTCGCTCCCAAGCCACGGCAAACCAGCGCGTCGTCAAGGCCGGCGGCGGGAACATGTAGCTCTGGTCTTCGGCGCTGAAGGCATACAGCACGATGAGCGCCAGCGGCACATGCAAGAAGGCCACCACGCCCCAGGCGCTAACGCGCAAAAGCCACGGGCTGGTGCCCACCGCACTAGAGCGCATCAAACGCCCCCTGGCGCTTGGCCCACCACAGGTAGACGCCAATCACGACGATGGGCACCAGAGAAAACGCTGCCGCAAAAGGCACGTTGCCGGCCACGCCCTGCTGGCGGTAGACGACCTGGCCGATGTACAGCGTGGAGTCGCCGATGACCTGCGGAATGATGTAGTCGCCCAGCGTCAGCGAGAACGTGAAGATCGAACCCGCCGCCACGCCCGGCATGGCTAACGGCAGGATGACACGGCGAAAGGTCGTGCCCGGGCGCGCGCCCAGGTCGCTTGAAGCTTCGAGCGTCGACGACGGGATGCGCTCCACCGCCGCCATGATCGGCAGCACCATGAAGGGCAGCCACATGTAGACGAAGACGATGAAGGTCCCGAGCGTCGAAAAGCTCAGGCTCGGGCCGCCCACCGCAGGCAGCGCCAGCACGGCCTCAAGCAGCCAGCTCAGCTGGGTTTGCGTGGCCAGCCAGGCGATGGCACCTTCTTTGGCCAGCAGCAGCTTCCAGGCGTACAAGCGCACGAGGTAGCTGCTCCACAGCGGCAACATCACCGCCACATACAGCGCGGCTTTGCCAGCACCACGGGCATGTCGCGCCATGTAATAGGCCAGCGGGAAACCGAGCACGATGCAGGCCAGCGTGACGCACACGGACATGGTGATGGTGCGAATCGCGACATCCACATTCGCCGGCGCGGCCAGCTCGACGAAGTTCTTCAGCGTGAACTCGCGCACCACCTGGCCGGTGAAGTCATCAAGCCCGAAGAACGCATTGGCCAGCAGCGCAAACAGGCTGCCGAGGTAGATCACGCCAAACCACAACATAGGCGGCGCAAGCAGCAGCACGAGCAAGACGCTGCGGCGGGCGTAGAGCAGGTCTGATGCGCGCCGGCCCAGGTCCCAGGGTGGGTTGGCGGCTGCAGCTGCGCTCACGCCAGCGCCTTCTCACTCAAGGCGTGCACGGCGCTGTCGTCCCAGTGCAGGTGCACGGTGGCGCCGGGCTCGGGCAGCGATGCCTCGGCGACATCGGCCTGCAAGCTCGCGCCGCCAAGTTCGACACGCAGCCGCGTGAAGGCGCCGAAGTACTGCACCTCGCTCACCGTGCCGCTGGCGCGTGCACCAGCGGCTGGCCCAAGGCGCAGGCGCTCGGGGCGCAGCATCGCCGCTGCGCAGCCGGCAAGGCCCTGCGCCACGTCGCCGTCGAGCACATTGGCGGCACCCACGAACTGCGCCACAAAGCGTGTCGCCGGCGCGTCGTACACGGCGCGCGGTGTGCCCACCTGCTCAAGCCGGCCTTGGTTGAAGACGCCGATGCGGTCGCTCATCGACAACGCTTCATGCTGGTCGTGCGTGATGAAAATGAAGGTGATGCCAAGCTGGCGTTGCAAGGCCTTGAGCTCACTTTGCATCTGCTCACGCAGCTTCAGGTCCAGCGCGCCCAGCGGCTCGTCCAGCAGCAACACCTGCGGCTGGTTGATGAGCGCGCGCGCCAGCGCTACACGCTGGCGCTGCCCGCCCGAGAGTTGCGCCGGGCGGCGCGCGCCGACACCCGGCAGTTGCACCAGCGCCAGCAGCTCGTCGGCGCGGCGCTCACGCTCGGGCCTTGCGACACCGCGCACCATCAGCCCGTAGGCGACGTTGTCACGGATGCTCATGTGCGGGAACAGCGCGTAGTCCTGGAATACCGTGTTCACCGGCCGGGCGTAGGGCGGCTGCATCGAGACATCCTGGCCGCCGATGAGCACGCGCCCGCTGCTGGGTAGCGTGAAGCCACCGATCATGCGCAGGCAGCTCGTCTTGCCCGAACCCGATGGCCCAAGCAAGGTGAAGAACTCACCCGCCTCGATGTGCAGGTTGACGCCGGCCACGGCGCGCACCTCGCTAACGCCCGAACCGAACGTGCAGCAAAGGTCTTGCAGTGTGACGGCGGCGCTCATGGCGACGCGGCGGGCCGCCCAGGCCCGCCGCAGGACCCCAGGTTCAGCGCCCGCCCAGCACAGCGATGTAGTCGCTAACCCATTTGTGGTACGGCACGCACAGCCCCGGCTGGCTGGCGCACTGCGCCACCGGCGTGCGCCAGAACGAGATCTTGTCGAACGACTCGAAGCCCTGGCGCTTGCAGCCATCGTCGGTCAAGAGCTTGTTGCCCTTGCAGGCGGCGGGCACCGAAGGCACCGAGCCGAACCAGGCCGCCAGGTCGCCTTGCAGCTTGGGGTTGATCGAATGCTCCAGCCACATGTAGGCGCAGTTCGGGTGCTTGGCCTCGGCATGCATCATCGTGGTGTCGGCCCAGCCGGTGGCGCCTTCCACCGGCACCACGGTCGCCACCGGGCGGTTCTTGGACTTCAGGATGTTGGCCTGGAATTGCCAGCTCGACGACGCCACCACGCCTTCGTTGGTGAAGTCGTCGATCTGCACAAACGCATCGTGCCAGTACTTGCCCACGATCTTGCGCTGGCCACGCAAGAGCTCGAGCGCGGCCTTGTACTGTGCTTCGTTCAACTCGTAGGGGTCTTTGATGCCCAGCGCCGGGTTCTTCTTCATCAAGTACAGGGCGGCGTCGGCGATGTAGATGGGGCCGTCGAAGGCCTGCACGCGGCCCTTGTTACTCTTGCCGTCGGGCAGGGTCTGCTCCTCAAACACAACAGACCAGCTGGTGGGCGGCTTGTCCTTGAAGACCGTCGTGTTGTACATGAGCACGTTCCAGCCCCACTGGTAGGGCACGCCGTAATGCTTGCCGCCCTCGGTGTGCCATGGCGCTTTTTGCAGACGCGCGTCAATGTGCTTGTAGCTCGGCACCAGGCCGATGTTGATGGCCTGCACCTTCTTGCCACGAATGAGCCGCGTGCTGGCGTCGCCCGAGGCGGTGACGAGATCAAAACCGCCTTCGTTCATCAGCGCCACCATCTCGTCGGAGGTGCCTGCCGTTTTCACATTGACCTTGCAGCCGCTCTTCTTCTCAAAATCAGTGACCCAGTCGAAATTCTTGTCGGTGGCGCCGCGCTCGATGTAGCCCGGCCAGGCCACGATGTCGACCTGGCCTTCGCCTTTGCCGATCTTTTGCAGCGGCGCCTTTTGCGCCAGGGCCGGCAGCGTGCTGAGAAAAACGAAGGCGGCGGTGCCGGCCAGTGTGGGTGCGAAACGGTTCATGGATCGAGCCTCCGGGTGTTCGGTGGGTAGACGCTTTGGCTGCCAAGTGCCGGTCGGGTTTCAACCCATCGGACAAGAGCAGCTTGCGACCATAGGCACCGGCGCACTCGAAGTGAAATTCAATCCATCGGGCCCGAGCTATCTGCGAAACAGAAAGTTCGGGTTAACGCGGGTCTACGTGGGCATGGCTGCTGCTGCGCCGGCGCATTGCGCGGGCGCTACTGCTGCGTCACCGTCACACCCGTGGACTTGATCATCGCTTCCCACTTCGGGAACTCTTGCGCATAGGCGCGCTCGGCCTCGTCGGGCGTGTTGGCAATGGGCTCCTGGCCTTGTTCGAGCATGCGCGCTGTCACCTCCGGATGACGAATAGCTTTGACGAACTCGGCGGAGAGTTTGTCGACGATGGCGCGCGGTGTGCCCGCTGGCGCGTAGGCCGCCACGAAGCCGGCGAGCTCGAAACCGTTGAAGCCTTGCTCGGAGAAGAGCGCCAGGTTCGACATCGCGGCGGGCCGGCGTGGGCCGGTCATGCCAATGGCTTTGAGGTGGCCAGCGGCGATCATCGGCCGCGCGCTCACGGGGCTGCCAAAGGCAACGTCGAGCGTGCCACCCCGCACATCGGCATAGGCCTGCACGTCGCCACGGTAGGGCACGTGGTTGAGCTCGATGCCGTAGTTCTTCTTCAAGAGCTCGCCGAACATATGGCCCGAAGTACCGATGCCCCAACTGGCAAAACTGACCGGCCGGCCCTGCGCTTTGGCCCAGGCGGAGAACTCTTTGAGGTTGCTGTAGGGCGCCGTGCCCGGCGCCACCAGGATCACGCTGCCGAGCGAGATTCGCGTGATGGGCACAAAGTCTTTGGGCGCGTAGGGCAGCTTGTTGAAAAACACCACGTTGCTGATGAGCGTGCCACTGGTGGTGATGAGCAGCGTGTAGCCGTCGGCCGGTGCTTTGGCCACGATGTCGGCGCCGACGATGGTGCTGGCACCGGGCTTGGGGTCGACCAGCACCTGCTGGCCCAGTTGGCTCGACAAGCGCTCGGCGATGACGCGGCACAGTACGTCGATGGCGCCACCGGCCGCGAAGGGCGTGATGATGCGAATCGGCTTGCTTGGAAACGCGCCGGCGCTGCCTTGCGCCTGGCTGCGGCCGACCAGCGCCAGCGACGCGCCGGCTAGCAAAGCATGGCGGCGGTTGAAGTGGCTAACGTTCATCATGCGCTGTCTCCAGAGGGGTTCACTACGGTGTCGCTCAAGAATTGCCCGGCTTCGAATTCAACCAACTCGGTCCCGGGCGTGAAGGCCACGCCCAGCGGGTCACGCCCTGCTGCCACGGCGTCGAGCTGTTGCTTGAGCAGCCGGCGCAGCATGGCCACGCCGCGGTCACTCGTGGCCAGGTGTTCTTCGGAATGCAGCGTGATGGCGCCCTGGCTGCCCTGCGCTTCCCAGTCGCCGGGGTGGGTCTGAAAGTACAGCGGGTCGGCGCTAGCGCGCTTCTCACGTTCACCACGCGAGGCGCGCAGCTGCTGGAAGAAGCCGTCGCTCTTGCCACGCAGTACGTTGAAGATGCGCAGGTGTGTGTCGTCCACCGGCAGCACGAAGCCGAGGTTGTCGATGCGCCCGGGCACACCAAAGGGGTTGGGCACGCCGCGCACGCCAGGCAGCACGGTTTCGACCAGCGTGCGCAGGGTGCGGCCGTCGGGGATGACTTGCACACGCTCGCTCGTCACGCCACGCGCCGTGGTGCGCCAGCTCACGTGCGCCATGCGCTGCCAGGGCTGGAAGTCGAGCTTGTCGAGCTCACCGTAGCGTGAGCCGAATTGCGGACCGCTGTGAAAGTAATGCAGCCACATGAAGTGGCCGTAGTCCAGGATGTTTTCATAGTGCTGCAGCCAGTTCATCGGCACGTCGGCGTCGATGTAGCGGCCGCTGCCTATGTTGCAGTCGTCGACGAAGAGTTGCTCGCCTTCGCTCAAGTTTTCGAAGACATCAAAGCGTGGTAAGAGCGGCTTCTTTTCCGGCGGGCCCATGTAGGCCCAGACCATGCCGTAGCGCTCTTGCACCGGGTACCAGGGCTGGCGGATGCGCTCGCGTGGGCCGCCCTCTCTGGCGCCGTTGTCAGGCTCACAGGGCTGATCGGTGCAGCGCCCCTGCACGTCGAACGCCCAGCCGTGATAGCAGCAGCGCAGGCCGTGTTCGTCGACGCGACCATAGAGCAGCGAGGCGCCGCGATGCGCGCAGCGTGGGTGCACCAGGCCGGGCTGCCCGCTGCGGTCGCGAAAGAGGATCAGGTCTTCGCCCAATGCGCGTACTTGGCGAGGTAGCACGGTGGCCCAGGACGACAAACCGATGGGCTGCCAATAGCGCCGCATCAGCTCGCCCATGGGCGTGCCGCTCGCCACTTCAGTGAGCTCGGCGATGTGCAGCCCGGGCTTGCGGCCGTAGGCGGTGCCGGTGTCAGGTGCGAGTACAGATGCAGGTGTCGGAAAGGGCGCGGACATCGCGGTTCCTAACGTTAGAGCTGAGCGGCCCCCACGGCAGGATGCCAGGCCCAGGCTGGCGAAAATGTACCCGCTGCCACCCAAGGGGCGGCAGTGGCCTGCCCTTTCGGCAACCGGCTTGGGCCGGCTCCAGCAATGCAGGCAACGCCAGCGGCATTCACCACCGGTTGAAGCCGGGCCGGGGACCAAGCGCACTTCACCGTCGGAAATTCACCTCTGCCGGCGCTTCGCGGCAAGGGGTGTCGCCGTCCCTTTCCCTGCGATCGAGTCGCCGCGACTGCGCTTTCGCGCACCAACGCGCGCAGCCCCCAGCGACGCGTCGCCCTCCAACGGAAAACGCGCGATAGCCAGGTCGATAAAGGCACGCACCTTCGGGCTCAGGTAGCGGTTGCTCGGGTACACCGCGTGCACCGGCGCTGACGGTGGCTTCCATTCAGGCAACACCTGCACCAGCTGCCCGGCGCTCAAGGCCTCGGCCGCGACGAGCCGGGGCAGCTGCCCGATGCCCAGGCCGCGCAGCAACGCGTCGCGTACGACAAAGCAGTTGTTCACGCGCAGACGGGCCGGCCCGTCGATCTTCACGGCGTCGCGCTCGCTGCCACCCTGCGGCAGCAACTGCCAGCCCTTGCGATGCGTACCACCGCTGAGCATCACCAGGCTGTGCGCGTTCAGCTGCTCGGGCTGATCTGGTCGGCCCTGGCGCTCCAGGTAACGAGGA
Organism: Rubrivivax sp.; assembly: GCA_031418855.1. Lineage (GTDB taxonomy): Bacteria > Pseudomonadota > Gammaproteobacteria > Burkholderiales > Burkholderiaceae_C > Rubrivivax. The sequence continues at coordinate 4,890 of JANOJR010000622.1, read as the reverse complement.
CATGCAAAGAGGCCGTACTCAATCTGGCCCAAGTGCCGGGCCACCAGGCGCGACGCTTGAACGGCGCCGACGCGGATGGACAGATCAAAACCTTCATGCACCAGGTCAAGCACGCGCGAGGTGTACTCGACCTCGGCGGCGACCATCGGGTGCGCGACCAAGAACTCGTCGACCCAGCGCGCCGCGCTGACGGTCGCCGCGCCGCGCGGTGAATCGATGCCCGTGAAAACTACGCAGCAAGGTCGCGGGCGGCGGGAATCAAAGGCAGCGCCAGCCCCGTCGCCGCACGCACGGCGTTGCGTATCGCGCGCGCGGTGACCTCGGCGGCAAGCACGCCCAAGGCGGTGAGGTCGGGCGCCACGCCGCTGGCGCCGGTGGCCAGCGCGAAGAGCGCGTCGCCGTCGTGCATCGTCAGCGGGTCGATCGCGCGCGACAGGCCGTGGTGCGCCAGCGCGGCGAGTTTGTTGGCCTGCGTCTTGGTCAGCAAGGCGTCGGTGGCGACCACGCCGATCGTCGTCGACATCCCCGCCAGCCAGCGCGCGGGGCCCGTGCCGGCGAGCAAGGACGCGGTGCTGCGCGCGAACGATGTGCCGTCTTCGCTGCGCGCGCCGGCCAGGATGCTGCCGTCGGCATCGACGATGTCGCCGATGGCGTTCACCGCCACCAGCGCGGCCACCGTCACCGCGCCCACGCGCACGCTGGCCATGCCGATGCCGCCCTTCATCGCGCGCTCGATGCCAAAGAGTTTGCCCACCGTGGCCCCTGCGCCCGCACCGACATTTCCCTGCGCCAACGCGTGCATGCTCGCCGCAACGCAGGCGGCGTGGCCAGCGTTGGCATCAGGCCGGATGCCGGCATCGCCGACCCAGAGATCGAAGAGCACCGCCGCGGGCACGATGGGCACACGCGCCGGGCCGACTTGCAAGCCGTGGCCATGCTCTTCGAGCCAGCGCATGACACCGCTGGCGGCGTCCAGCCCGAAGGCGCTGCCACCGGTCAGCAGCACGGCGTGCACCTGCTGCACGGTGTTTTCGCTCTTCAGCAGATCGGTCTCGCGTGTGCCTGGCGCGCCGCCGCGCACGTCGACACCGCACACCACCCCTTGCGGGCAGAGCACGACGGTGCAGCCGGTGGGGCGGCGTGGGTCAGTGAAGTGGCCGACGCTGAGGCCGGCGACTTCGGTCAGGCTGCCAGGGTGCAAGCTGCTCACGTCAATGCGGCGTGCTCAGGCAAACACACCCGCCGAATCCAACATGCGCGCGCTGACCTCGCCGAGGTGATGCTGCGTATCACCAAAGCCCAGTTCCAGCATGGTCAGGCGCTTGAAGTAATGGCTGCCGACGTATTCATCGGTGACGCCGATGCCGCCGTGCAGTTGGATGCACTGCTGGCCGACGAAGCGCATGGACTGGCCGAGTTGCACACGCGCTTGGGAGATGGCGCGGCGGCGTTGCGGCGCGGGCTCACCGAGCTTCAAGCTCGCGTAGTAGCTCATCGAGCGACCGAGCTCGAGCTGCATCTTCACGTCGGCCATGCGGTGGCGCAGGGCTTGGAAGCTGGCGATCGCCACGCCGAACTGCTTGCGCGTGTTCATGTACTCGACGGTCAGCGCCACCAGCTTGTCCATAAGGCCCACGGCTTCGGCGCATTGCGCGGCGATGGCGACGTCGATGGCGCGCTCCAGCACCTCAAAACCGTCGGCGGTGATCAGCGTCGCTTGCGTGTTAGCCAGGGCCAGCTCGGCGGCGCGGCCGCCATCTTGCGTGGCGTAGGGCTTGATTGCTACCGCACTGCGATCGACGAGGAAGAGGCCGATGCCGGTCGCGCTATCGACGGCACCGCTGATGCGCGCAGGCACGATGAAGGCATCCGCCTCGTCACCCGCCGGCACCACGCTCTTGTGGCCCGTTAGCGCCCAGCCCGAAGCTGACTGCTCGGCCTTGGTGCTGACGTGTTGCCAGCGGTAGCGCGCCGCGCGCTCTTGGTGGGCCAGCACGACCAGCGCCTCGCCCGCAGCCATCTTCGGCAACCACGCCGCTTGCAGCGCAGCGGGGGCAGCGCTCAGCAACACGGGTGCCACCAGAGCGCCATGCACGAAGGGCGCATTGACGAGGCCGCGGCCGAGTTCTTCACACACCACCATGGCCTCGACCGCGCCGAAACCCATGCCGCCCTGCGCTTCGGGCACCACCAGCCCCGTCAAGCCGAGTTCGGCCAGTTCGCCATAGACCTCGCGCGTCTTGCCACCGGCCTTGGCCAGCGCGTGGCGGCGCTCGAAAGTGAAGCCCTTGTCGACCCAGCGCGCCACGGCGTCGCGCAGCGAAAGTTGGTCGTCGGTGAATTCGAAGTCCATGCTCAGCTCCCCATCACGGTGGCGGCCACGATGTTGCGTTGGACCTCGTTGGACCCACCGTAAATCGTCGTCTTGCGGAAGTTGAAATACTGCCCGGCCAGCGGCGCGATGTGGGCCGCGCCGACATGGTCGCCCTGCCAGCCTGCGGCCATGGCCTCGCGCACATAAGCCTGGCTGTAGGGCCCGGCGGCGAGCATCAAGAGCTCGGTGTAGCGCTGCTGAATTTCGCTACCGCGTATCTTCAAAAGGCCGGCCACGTCCAGGCTCTGTTTGCCGCTCTTTTCGGCCGACAGCACACGCAGCACCATCATCTCCAGCGCCACGATGTCGACTTCAAGCTGCGCCACCTGGTCGCGGTAGCGCTGGTCGTCCCACACGCCTTCGAGCTTGGCGATGCGCTTGACGCGCTCCAACTCGCGCTTGGCGCGGTTCACGTCAGCGATGTTGGTGCGCTCGTGGGCCAGCAAGTGCTTGGCGTAGGTCCAGCCTTTGTTCTCTTCGCCGATCAAGTTCGCGGCCGGCACCTTGACGTTGTCGAACCAGACCTCGTTCACCTCATGCTCGCCGTCGAGCATGATGATTGGCCGCACGGTAACGCCGGGGCTACCCATGTCGATGAGCAGGAAGCTGATGCCGGTTTGCGGCTTACCCTCGCTGCTGGTGCGCACCAGGCAGAAGATCCATTCGCCATACTGGCCCAGCGTGGTCCAGGTTTTTTGGCCGTTGACGATGTAGCTGTCACCGACACGCTCTGCCTTGCACTTCAGCGAGGCCAGATCCGACCCGGCGCCCGGCTCGCTGTAGCCCTGGCTCCACCAAACGTCACCGCTGGCGATGCCGGGCAAGAAGCGCTGCTGCTGCTCGGCGTTGCCGAAGGCCATGATCACGGGGGCCACCATCACTGGGCCGAAGGGCACCACGCGCGGCGCGCCGGCCAGCGCGTTTTCTTCTTCGAAGAGGTGCTTTTGCACCGCGTTCCAGCCCGGGCCGCCAAACTGTTTGGGCCAGTTGAAACCGAGCCAGCCCTGTTTGCCCAGAATCTTGGCCCAGCGCTGCATGTCGTCGCGCGTCAGGGGCAACGCGCCGTGCACTTTGGTGCTGATGTCTTTGGGCAGGTTGTCCGCGACCCACTGTCTGATGCCGGCTCGGAATTCGAGTTCTTCGGCCGTGAAGTTCAAGTCCATGGTGATGTGCTCGTGCTGGGTGTCCAGCAGCCATTATCCGCACGATCGTTCGCTTTTTCGCTGTCGCTGCGGTGACAGCCCCTGCCTCCACATAATCCTCGACATGAACGCACACGCCGCCAACGCGCCTGGCTTTCGCGCCACGGTCGCGGCCCTGGCGGTGGGCCAGATCTTGAGCTGGGCCGCGCTGTACTACGCCTTTTCATCCTTCGTGCTGCCCATGATGCGTGCGCTGCAATGGGACAAGACAACCCTGATGGGCGCCTTCACGCTGGGCCTGGCGGGCTGGGGCGCGGCCACCTATGCCGTGGGTGCGGCCATCGACAAAGGCCATGGCCGCGTGGTGCTCACCGCCGGCGCGCTGCTCTCGGGGCTGGGCTTCCTGGCCTGGTCGCAGGTGCATGAGCCATGGGCTTTGTATGCCGTGTGGGCGGTCTTGGGAGCGACCATGGCCATGAGCCTGTACGACCCCGCCTTCAACGTGCTGACGCAGCGCTACCCCGAGCGCTACCGCGAGGGCATCACCGCCGTCACGCTGGTGGGCGGCTTCGCCAGCACCTTGTCGTTCCCGGCCTGCGAGCTGCTGATCCAGGCCTGGGGTTGGCGCGGCGCCCTGGTGGTGATTGGCCTGGTGCAGATGCTGGTGGTGGCACCGCTGCAAGCCTGGGCGTTGCAAGGGCCGGCGCTGGCGCCGCGCGCGCCGGGCAGCTTGCAGTCGCTAGACGCCACCCTGCACCAGGCCGTGCGCCAACGCGCGTTTTGGCTGCTCACCCTGTGCTTCACTTGTTATGCCTTTGCGTCGGCGGCGCTGTGGGCGCATCTCATGCCGGCTTTTGAAGCCAAAGGCTGGAGCTCGGCGCAGGCGCTCGCCGTCATCGTGTGGATAGGCCCGGCGCAGGTGCTGGGCCGGCTGATTTACGTGGCTGCCAGCCGTCGCTTGTCGCTGCGGGTCGTGGGGCTCTTTGTGATGCTGGCCATGCCGGCGTCGCTGGCCTTGTTCGCGGTGGCCGAAGGCAGTGTGGCGCTGCTGTGTTTCGCGCTGCTCTTTGGCGTGGCCAACGGGTTGGTGACCATCGTGCGCGGCGGCATCGTGCCGGAATACTTTGGGCGCAGCCAGATTGGGCGCATCAGTGGCGCGATGGGTGGTGTGGCCTTGCTGGCGCGGGCGGCGGGGCCGTTGGCGGCGGCGGCTTTGTTGGCGGCCTTGGGCGGCTACCGCGAGGTGATGCTGAGCTTGGCGGTGTTGGGGGTGGTGTCGGCGGTGGCGTTTGCGTTGGCGAAGCGGCCGGCGTAAGGCGCCTAGCGGCGCAATTCGAGGCGCATCACGTCGTTGTCGCGGCGCATCGAAAAACG
>JANOJR010000621.1:0-8440 GCA_031418855.1 Rubrivivax sp. | reverse complement strand
GGCGAGGCCAATGCGCTGCTGAATGATCCGAAGGTGCGGGCGGCGTACCTGGGCGAATAGGGCGCGCGCAACACGACCGGCGCGTTTGCAGTAACCGCTTGGTAACGGGCTCGCCGTAGCCTGCGTTCAGCCGTCCCACAGCGGCTGGAGCAGCACCATGCCATACATCTACGTCGACCGCATCGCCGTCAGCGAAGGCGCTGCCACGGCTTCCTTCGTCATCCGCCTGGATGCGCCCTCGCTCAGCGAGATCAGGCTCACCTACTCCCAGGACAACGGCACGGCCTTGAACGGCAGTGACTACAACTACGGCGCCGGCACGCTCATCTTCGCCCCGGGAGAGACGAGTAAGACGCTGCAGGTGCCCATCGTCAACAACGTCCTGGCCGAGGCCACCGAGTTCTTCTGGCTCGACCTCAGCAGCGCTGTCGGCGCGGTCGTCATTCAGCGCTATACGCCCGCCCTGATCTTCGACAACGACGCCGGTGTCGGCACGCCGGCCATCACGGTGGGCGACGTGGTGGTCGACGAGATGGCGCGCACGGCCAGCTTCTTCGTCTCGCTGAGCCGACCTTCGGCAAGCGTGGTGAGCCTGAACTTCAGCACCGCCGACGACACCGCGCTGGCCGGCCAGGACTACGCCGCAGGCGCCGGGGTCTTGAGCTTCGCGCCGGGCGAGATGGTGAAGACGGTGAGCATCAACCTCGGCGACGACACCACAGCCGAAGCCGACGAGCGCTTTCAACTGGTGCTCAGCAACGTGGTGGGCGCCACCGTGGCCGACGGCGTGGCCGTGGCCACCATCGCTCGCAACGACGCCGCACCGGTGGCCGCGCCGCAGCTCTTCGCCTGGCCGCTGGCCGCAAGCGAAGGCGACACCTTCGCCACGTTCGTGATCCAGCTCAGCGCGCCTTCGCTGAACGAGGTGCGCGTCAACTACTCGCAAGACAACGGCACCGCGCTCAACGGCAGCGACTACAGCTACTACGCGGGCACGCTGGTGTTTGCGCCGGGCGAGACGCTGAAGACCTTGCCGGTTCCGGTGCTGGACAACACCACGGCCGAGGCCACCGAACTCTTCTGGCTGGACTTGAGCGGCGCGGTCAACGCCACGGTGGCACAGCGCTACACACCGGCGCTGATCTTGGATAACGACGGAAATACTGGCACGCCGGCCATTAGCGTCAGCGACCTGAGCATCGACGAGGCGGCCCTGACGGCGAGCTTCTTCGTGTCGTTGAACCGGCCCACCACCAGCACCGTGACAGTGGCTTACAGCAGCGCCGACGACACCGCCCGCGCCGGGCAGGACTACCGCGCCGGCAGCGGCACGCTGAGCTTCGCCCCGGGCGAGATGGTGAAGACGGTGTCCTTCGACCTCTTCGACGACACCACGCCCGAGACCGACGAGTACTTCCAGCTGCAGCTCTCCGACCCCACCAACGCGACGCTGGCCGACAGCATCGGCGTGGCACTGATAGGCCGCAACGACACCGCGCCGACGAGCACGCCCTACATCACCGCGCGTGTAGCGGCAGCCAACGAAGGCGACACCCTGGCCAGCTTTGTGGTGCAGCTCAGTGCGCCGTCGCTGAACGAGGTGCGCGTCAATTTCAGTCACGACAACGGCACGGCCGCCAACGGCAGCGACTACAGCTACTACACCGGCACGCTGGTGTTCGCGCCGGGCGAGACGCTGCGCACCTTGCCCGTGCCGGTGCTCGACAACACCACGGCCGAGGCCACTGAACTCTTCTGGCTCGACCTGAGCGGGCCGGTCAACGCCATCGTCGCGCAGCGCTACACGCCGGTGCTGATCTTCGACAACGACGGCACCACCGGCACGCCGGCGGTCTCGGTCAGCGACGTCGTGGTCGATGAGAGCGCGCAGACGGCGAACTTCACCATCTGGCTGAGCGCTCCGTCGACCTCGACCGTGACGGTGACTTACGCCAGTGCCGACGACAGCGCGCGCGCGGCATCCGACTACACCGCAGTCGCCGGCAGCCTGAGCTTCGCGCCGGGTGAAGTGGTGAAGACTGTGAGCGTGACCATCCTCAACGACAGCCTGGCCGAGACCGACGAACGCTTCAAGCTGCTCTTGTCCAACCCTGTGGGTGCGACCCTAGCCGACGCCATCGGCGCGGCCTTGATCTCGCGCAGCGACACCGCCACCGTGGCCCGGCCGCAGGTGCTGGCCACGCCGTTGCAGGTGAGCGAGGGCGACATCGTTGCCAACTTCGTGATCCAGCTCAGCGCGCCGTCATCCAACCCGGTGAGCGTGAACTTCAGCTTTGACAACGGCACCGCCGTCAACGGCAGCGACTACAGCTACTACAGCGGCACGCTGTATTTCGCACCGGGCGAGACGGTGAAGCTGCTGCCCGTGCCCATCTTGAACGACACCCTGGTCGAATCGGCCGAGGCCTTTTCGCTCGACCTCACGGGCCCGGTCAACGCCACGGTGCCACAGCGCTACACGGTGGCCACGATCCACGACAACGACGGCGCGGGTAACGTCTTCAGCTACGGCATGAGCCACGATGTCTACAGCGTCAGCAGCGTCCTCGACCGCGTGATTGAAAGCCCCGCTGGCGGTATCGACACGGTGCGCACGAGCATCAGCTACACGCTGCCCGAGAACGTCGAGAACGGCGTGCTCACGGGCAATGCGCTGAACCTGCTGGGCAATACCAGCAACAACATCTTCAAAGGCACGGCCGCGGCCAACACCTTCGACGGCAAGGAAGGTGTCGACACGGTGATCTTCAGCGGGCCGCTCGCCAACTACACCCTCAGCGGCAGCGTGGCCACGCGCACGGTGGCCAGCGTGACTGACGGCAACGACACGCTCTTTGCGGTGGAGCGGCTGCAGTTCAGCGACACCATCCGGGCCACTGACACCGCGCCGGGCGGCAACGTCTGGGCCGCCTATGCGATGTTCAACGCAGGCTTCGACCGCGCGCCATCGACGGCCGAGCTGAGCATGTGGACGGCGCAGCTCGACCGGCTGGGCAGTGCGCAAGCGCTGGCTCAGGCGATGATCAATTACTACGCGCCGGGCGTGCCCGATGAAGTGCTGGTGGCCCATCTGTGGGGCACCATCGTCGAGACACCGATTCCGCTGGATGCGCTGTCGACCTACGTCGGCCTGGTGGCCAATGCAGCTTCACGCAGGCCTCGCTGCTGGAGTTCGTCTCGACCTACGAGCTCAACACCGTCGAGATCGTTGGCATCGTCGGCAGCACGCTCGCATTGGACCCGGCCTTCTTCCCGATACCGGGTTAGCGAGGATGCGGGACTGCCCCGGCAAACTAACGCTCAACTTGATCGCCGCGTGGCGTCGCGGCACATCCTTCACGGAGGCTATCTATGACCAATGACCTCATGCTCAACGGCCCGTCTCGGCCCCACGTCCTGAGCGCTGCCGCGCTTGCTGCCACCCTGGCCCTGGCGGGCTGCGTGGCCACCGCGCCCACCATGGGCGAAAACAAAGGCACCGTCTCCGGCGCCGCCGGTGGCCAGACCACCGAGAACCAGAACACCGCGCTCGAGAAATGCGGCGAAACACTGGGCACGCTGGCGGTGCAAGAAGACGTCAATGCACCCTGGTACAGCCAGCTGCGCGGCCACAACCTGGGCTCCACCGTGCCGGTGCTGCGGCTGATGATTCAGCAGAGCAACTGCTTCATCATCGTCGAGCGCGGTGGCGCCATGAATAACATGATGCAGGAGCGGGCCCTGGCGCAAAGTGGCGAAGCCCGCGCGGGCAGCAACATGGGCCGCGGGCAGATGGTGGCGGCCGACTACACCATGAGCCCGGCGATTCAGTTCTCGGGTAACACCGGGCGCGCCGGCTTGGGTGCGTTGCTGCCAGGCGTGGCCGGCATCGTGGCCGGCAGCATCAGCCGCAATGAAGCCTCGACCACACTCTTGCTCATCGACAACCGCTCGGGCGTGCAGATCTCGGCGGCCGAAGGCACCGGCAAGAACTTTGACTTCGGTATGTTTGCGGGCCTCGGCGGACTGGGCGCGGCGGGTGGTGGCTACGCCAGCACGCCGCAAGGCAAGGTCATCGTCACGGCCTTTGCCGACTCGTACAACCAGATGGTCAAGGCGCTGCGCAGCTACAAGGCGCAGACGGTCAAGGGTGGCCTGGGCACGGGGGGGCGGCTGGGCGTGGACGGCGGCACCACGCCGGCGTCGCAGGCGCTGAGCCCGGCGGCGGCGGCAGCTGCGGCGCCGGCCGCGACTGCGACCACGACGTCAGCGAAGCCCACGGCGGCGACCACCGCCCGGCCGGCGGCCAAACCAGCTGCTGCGAAGCCACCCGCCAAGGCGGCGTCGGCGCCGACCAAGGGCGGCTGATGTCTAGCGACTTGCCTTGCTCACAAACCGCGCTTCGCCGCGGTTTGTCGTTGTGGCGTGCCGTCAGTCGGCGCGCGCGCCTGAGGCCTTCACCACGCCCTCGTACTTCGCCAACTCAGCACGCACGAACGCAGCAAACTGATCAGGCGTCGTCGGCGCTGGCTCGGCCATCAGCGTGGCCATGCGGGTCTTGAGGTCCGTGCTGCCCAACGCGTCGACAAAGGCCTTGTTCAACCGTACCGTCATGTCGGGCGTTAGCTTGGCGGGCCCGAAGAGCCCGAACCATGTGCTCACGTCGAAGTTCGCCAGGCCCAAAGCCGCGCCCGCTTCGGCCATCGTCGGCAGCTCGGGCATGGCGTTGGAGCGTTTGGCGGTCGTCACCGCCAAGGCCTTGAGCCTGCCGCTCTTGATGTTGGCCGAGGCCGCAGCCAGGTTGTCGATGTTGAAGTCGACCTGGCCCGAGACCAGTGCCAGCTGCGCCGGTGGGCCGCCAGCGTAGGGGATGTGCACGATGAAGAGCCCGGCTTGGCGCTTGAACATCTCGCCAGCCAGGTGCCCGGCGCTGCCGTTGCCGCCTGAGCCGTAGTTCAACTGGCCGGGGTGGGCGCGGGCGTGGCGCACGAGGTCAGCCAGGGTGTTGATCTTTAGGCGCGCCGCTGCCTCGGCGTTCATCACCACCACGTTGGGCACCTGCGCCACCAGCGTGATGGGCGTGAAGTCGCGCAGCGCGTCATAGGTCATGCTGCGGTAGAGCCAGGGGTTGATGGCGTGCGTGGCCACCGCGCCCATCACGATCGTCTGGCCATCGGGCGCGGCTTTGGCCACGAGGTCGGCACCGAGGTTGCCACCCGCGCCGGGGCGGTTCTCCACGACCACCACGCCCAGGCTGTCTTTCACACGCTCGGCCAAGGCACGCGCGACGATGTCCAGTGGGCCGCCGGGTGGGTAGGGCACGACGAGGCGCGTGGTCTTGCCCTGCGCCCGCGCGCTGCCGCCCGTAAGGGCCGCAAGCAAAGCCGCTGTCAGTACATCCCGACGCTTACTTTGAGCATTAGTCGCCATGTTTGTCGGCCTCGGAGGTGAAGGAGTCGGCGTAGAACTCGTCGGCGGGCAGGCCGCACTGAGTGATGAAATCGCGCTGCGCCGAGTCGATGACGATGGGCGCGCCGCAGGCGTAGACCTGGTGGCCGCTGAGGTCGGGCAAGTCGTCCATCACCGCGCGGTGCACAAAGCCGGCGCGGCCGGCCCAGGCGTCGTCAGACGTGGCGTCGGAGACGACGGGCACGTAGCGCAAGTGGGGCGTCTCGGCCGCCGCCGTTTCGCACCAGCGGTGCATGTACAGGTCTTGCGGGCGCCGGCCACCCCAGTACAGCGTGGTTGGCCGCGTGAGGCCTTTGTGCCGCATGCGCTCGATCACCGCCTTGATGGGCGCGAAGCCCGTGCCGCTGGCCAGCAGCACGCTGGGCGTGCTGCTGTCCTCACGCAGGAAAAAGCTGCCGAAGGGGCCTTCCATGCGCAGGATGTCTTTTTCTTTCATCGCGCTGAAGACATGGTCGGTGAACTTGCCGCCGGGCATGTGGCGCAGGTGCAGCTCGATCGCCGGTGGCGTGCCCAGCAAGTGCGGCGCGTTGGCCATGCTGTAGCTGCGCCGCGCGCCGTCACGCAGGATGAATTCGACGTACTGGCCTGCGCGGTACTGCAGGTTTTGATTCGCCGGCAGTTGCAGCTTGATCACCGCGACGTCGGGCGCGACGCGCTCGATGCTGATGACGCGACTGGGCAGCTTGAGGATGGGGAATTCACCGGCGCCCGGCACGCTGCGCGCTTCAACCACGCAGTCGGACTGCGGCGTGGCACAACACGCCAGGATCAAGCCGCTTTCTTCCTCAGCGATGGACAGCGCCTTGTGCTGGTGCGCGCCGTGGATGACGCGGCCTTCGAGCAGCCGGCTTTTGCAGGAGCCACAGGCGCCGTCGCGGCAGCCATAGGGCAGGCCCACGCCTTGGCGGATGGCAGCGACCAGGATGGGCTCGTCGCGTTCGACGGTGAAGCTGCGGTTAGCGGGGACGACAGTGACGGTGAAGCTCATGGGGTGTTGATAACCAAGAAGTGGTGCGTAAACTCGATTCGCATTGTCCCTTGCCTGCCTCTGCCCAACCCTGATGCTCATGCCGCACCCCAGCCCACGCCGGCCGACCTTGCTCATCGTTGGCTGCGGCGATGTCGGCATGCGCGTCTTACGCTTGTTAGCGCCACGCTGGCGTGCCTTCGCGCTGACCTCCACGCCCACCCGCTGCGCCGAGTTGCGCGCGGCCGGCGCGGTGCCACTGCTGGGCAATCTGGACGTGCCGGCCACACTCGGGCGGCTGGGTGGTCTGGCCGACGCCGTGCTGCACCTGGCGCCGCCGCCCAGTGCAGGCAACCGTGACCCGCGCACGCAGTGCTTACTTGCCGCGTTAGCTCGCGGTGGCCGTGTCTCGCGGCTGGTCTACATGAGCACCAGCGGCGTGTATGGCGACTGCGCCGGCGCGCGCTTTGACGAGACGCGTGGCGTCAACCCCTCCACCGCGCGCGGGCGGCGGCGTGTGCATGCTGAAGCGCTGTGCCGCCACTTCGGGCAGCACAGCGGTGCGCGTGTGTCGATCTTGCGGGTGCCGGGCATTTACGCCGCGGACCGCCCCGGCGGCCACCCGCGTGAACGCCTGCTGCGCGGCACGCCGGTGCTGGTGCCCGGGGACGACGTCTACACCAATCACATTCACGCCGACGACCTGGCGCGCATCTGCGTCGCAGCCTTGTGTCGCGGCGCGCCGCAGCGCGTGTATCACGCCAGCGATGACACCGAGCTGAGGATGGGCGACTACTTCGACCTGGCGGCGGACCTCTGCGGCCTGTCGCGGCCGCCGCGCATCACGCGCGAGGAAGCGCGCACGCAGATCGGCGCGATGCCGCTGAGCTTCATGAGCGAATCGCGGCGGCTGGTGAATCAGCGCCTAACGCGCGAGTTGCGCGTGGTGCTGCGCTATCCGACGGTGCGTGAGGGTTTGCTCCCTCCCCCAGGCAGGGGGAGGGTTGGGGTGGGGGTGGAATGCGTCGAACGTCCCGGCATTGCACCCCCATCCCAGCCTTCCCCCTCAAAGGGGGAAGGAGCAAGTCAAATACCCTGAGGCCGGCGCAGCGCCTTGGCGCGGTCAACCGCCTGCACGGTGATGGTCTGCTCTTGCGTGCCGCGTTGAATGTCCAGCCGCACCGCGCGCTCGGCGGCGTTGCCGGCCCACAGCGTTTTCCACAACTGGTCCAGCCGCGCAACCGCCACGCCGTCGATGCGCAGGATGCGGTCGCCGACCTCCAGGCCCGCCACGTCGGCCGGGCTGTCATCGTTGACGCGCATGACGCGAATCGTGCCGTCGACTTCCACGCAGTTCACCCCCATCCATGCGCGGGTGCTCATGCGCGAGCTGCCTTGCGCGATGAGCTCGGCCAGGATCGGCGGCAGCAGATCAATGGGCACAAACATGTTGCCCGGTGCGCGCGGTGCATCCGTGCCCATGGCGTCGGCGACGAAGAGTGAGCCGATGCCCACGAGCTCACCGCGGTCGTTGAAAAGCCCGGCGCCGCTGTGGTCGCGACGCGGCGGCCCGGTGAAGAGCGCGCCGTCGATGTGGTACTCCCAGTAGCCCGAGAAAGGCCGGCGTGATAACAAGCGAGCTGCACTGACCGTGCCCGACTCGCCGCCACTGGCGACCATCAACATCTCGGCGCTGGCCACACCGGCAGCCGCGCCCAGCGGCGCAGGTGCGAGCTTCAGCGGCACCAGGGCGCGCACCAGGCCAAAGCCCGTGGCGAGGTCGTAGGCCACCACACGCGCGGGCACGATGCGTGCGTCGTCGGTGACGAGCTGCACCTGCTCGGCCTCCAAGATCAGGTAGCCGATGGTCAGCACCAGGCCGTCGTCGCTGATGACCACGCCCGAGCCCTGGCGGGCGCGGCCCAATGTGGCGGCCGAGCGCGCGTCCTCCACGGCCTTGACCTGCACGCCCACCACGGCGTCGCTGGCGCGCTGCATGGCGCG